>CAKUEU010000097.1 GCA_934646865.1 uncultured Collinsella sp.
ACAAATCTGAATACCAAGCGACAATCAACGGGTATGCGCCCGTTGATTGTTTTCAGCCTGATTTCGGTGTTGCTGCTTACGTTTTATATTCGTGAGGGCGAGGCCGGGCCGATTCATGCCGTTCGTTCGGGCGTGACGACGATTACCTCGCCGGTGCGTTTTCTGGGCTCGGCTGTGGCGGCTCCCTTCAATGCGATCGGTAACGTGTTCTCTAACCTTACGGCGTCACAGGACACGCTTGACGAGCTTAAGAAGCAAAACGAGGAACTGACCTCTAAGGTCGCCGAGCTCTCCGAGGCTCAAAAGACCGCCGAGCGACTGGAGGGTCTGGTCGGTCTGCAGTCGACCTACAACCTCAAGTCCACTGCAGCTCGTATCGTCGGCGCTTCGGGCGATGCCTGGACCTCGACCGTTACCATCGATAAGGGTTCTGCCGACGGGCTTACCATCAACATGCCCGTGACGAGTTCTGCCGGTGTTATCGGCCAGATCATCGAAGTTTCGGCCAAGACATCGACCGTGCGCCTGATTGGCGACGAGAACTCGGGCGTGTCCGCCATGGTGCAGGACACGCGCGCCCAGGGCATGCTGCAAGGTCAGGCTGACGGCACGCTGCGTCTTGAGTATGTGAGCGTCGACTCCGACGTTAAGGTTGGCGACATCATCGTGACCTCTGGCATTGGCGGTGTGTTCCCCAAGGGTCTTCCGCTCGGCACCGTCTCGTCGGTTGAGAAATCGGCAAACGACGTGTACTACACCATTGTGGTGCGCGCTCAGACCACGGCCGAGAACAACGAGGAAGTGCTGGTCATTACCTCGCTGACCGACGAACAGTCGGCCTCGGATGAGGACGTGAACACGGCCAACAGCACGCCGCAGGGAACGTCGCGCGATGCTGCGGCCAAGACGAAGGACGAGAGTTCGGATGACAGTTCCGACACGTCCGAGACGACCGATTCCGGCTCGAGCGAATAGGGGGCATGTCCATGGATCTACACGAGCAGGGGATGAGCTCCCGCACGTTTGTAATCGCCGCCGTCGTGTGCGTGCTGCTGCAGGCAGGCCTGGCACCGCAGATCTCCATTGCGGGCGGTCGCGTCAACTTCATGATTATCCTGGTGTGCCTAAGCGTGTTCTCGGGCGACCCGACCCGTGCCGTCGTGTGCGGTTTTTGCAGCGGCTTGTTTTATGACCTTTCCGCTGCCGTGCCGGTGGGCGTTATGTCGCTTCTGCTGACCGTGGGTTCTTTTGCCCTGGTGCATAGCGCCGCCGGTCAGACGGGCGGTACCCCGAGTGCGCGCGGCATCACGGTGGGCGCCTTCGCGCTCGTCATAAATGTGATCTACAGCATCATCTTGCTGTTTATGGGTTTGGAGACGAGCTTTGTCGTTGCGATCTTCGGCCATGCGCTTCCGTCTTCGATCCTGACGGGTCTGGTTGCCATTCCGTTTTTGATGTCCGGCGTCGTGCCGCAGTCCGGTTATGGATTCTCCGCACGTGGCGGACGCCAGACGGGCATGCGCTTTAAGCCCAAGACCCGTAAGCTCAAATAGGGGAGGCCCGTAGATGTCTTCCCAGATGACGGTTATTATCGCCGGTATCGTGCTGGTTGTGGCCATCGTGGTTGCGCTGGTCATCATGCGTCGCGGTGATTCCCGTTTTACTTACGATACGCAGCATGGAACGGCCCCGCGCGCCACCGAGGGCGAGGGCAATACCGCGGCGACCGCCTTTAAGGGCCGCTTCTCCATCCTCACCACGGGTGTGGGGGCGATGTTCGCGGCGCTTGCCGTCAAGCTGTGGGGCATGCAGATGGTCTCGTCGGACTATTACGAAAAGCAGGCTAATAGTAATCAGACGCGCACCGTTACCACACCCGCTGTGCGCGGCCGCATCCTCGACCGCAATGGCGTGGCGCTTGTCCAGAACCGTCCCTCACTTGCTGTCGTGGCCTACCGCGACCTTGCCGAGGATGAGGTTCTGGTTCGCCATCTTGCCAACGTGCTCGGTATGCCCTACGTGGCGGTGCTGCGCAATATTCAGGACAATTCCGAGGGCGCCCAGAGCCTGCATACCATCGCGACGGACGTCCGTCGCTCCACGGTTGCCTATATCAAGGAGCACGCCGGCGAGTTCCCGGGCGTCAAGATTGCCGAGCGTACCGAGCGCCAGTATCCATATGGCGAGACGGCATGCCATATCTT
The DNA here is from genome assembly GCA_934646865.1 of uncultured Collinsella sp. GTDB lineage: Bacteria > Actinomycetota > Coriobacteriia > Coriobacteriales > Coriobacteriaceae > Collinsella. Next base: position 2,205 of record CAKUEU010000097.1, read on the forward strand.
GGGCTATACCGGCACCATTACCTCCGAGCAGCTCGAGGCCCAGAATAAGAAAACGTCTGGCGATGATGATGCTTCTGCTGGCCGGATTACGTACCAGTCGGGCGATATCGTGGGCCAGGCGGGTGTTGAGAGCTACTACGAAAACCTGCTGCAGGGTATTCGTGGCGAGCAGACCGTCAAGGTCGATGCCTCGGGCAATGTGACCGGTCAGGCCGGCGCCGTGCCCGCCAAGGCCGGCTCCGACATTAAGCTCACGCTCGACCTTAAGATCCAACAGGCCTGCGAGACGGCGCTGGCGAGCGCCATCGAGCTTGCCAAGACCACTGGCTACAGCAATGCCGGCAACGGCGCTGTGGTGTGTCTCGATCCCAACAATGGCGAGATCCTGGGCATGGCGAGCGAGCCCAAGTTCGATCCGTCCGTCTTTATCGGCGGCGTCTCAAATGACGTGTGGACCGAGCTCAATGATGACAAGGGTTCGCACCCGCTGCTCAACCGCGCCATTAGCGGACAGTACATGTCGGCCTCGACCATCAAGCCGCTCTCGGCACTGGCCGGTCTTGAGTTTGGAACCTACACGTCGGGGCAGACGACCAACTGCACGGGCTATTGGACGGGTCTGGGCAAGTCGTGGGGCAAGTACTGCTGGCTGCATTCCGGCCACGGCACCATGACGCTGCAGTCGGGTATCGCCAACTCGTGCGACCCCGTCTTCTACGACATGGGCAAGGCGTTCTTTTATGACGAGCAACATTCCGAGGGCCTGCAGGAGATCTTTCGTCGCTGGGGCCTAGGCAAGACCTGCGGTATCGATCTGCCGAGTGAGGGCGCGGGCCGTATTCCCGATGCCGAGTGGAAGGAGTCGTACTTCACAGACGCCTCTGCCGAGGACCGCAAGTGGAATGCCGGCGATATGACCAACATTGCCATCGGCCAGGGCGACATTTTGGTGACGCCTCTGCAGATGGCGTGCGCCTACATGGGCCTTGCCAACGGCGGCAAACAGTACGTGCCTCACGTGTTTTTGTCTGCCGTGTCGCGCGATGGCGACGGCGATGCCTATAAGTACAACGGCAAGGGCAAGAAGAAGCGCCTGGAGGCCAAGATCAACAGCGATTCGGATTTGACTCTTGTTCGCAACGGCATGCACGACGTGATTTACACGGCATCGACGTCCCTGGCGGCTCACTTTGGCACCCTGACGCCGCAGGTATACGGCAAGTCGGGCACGGGCGAGAAAAGCGGCGAGGACGAATACGCGTGGTTCTGCGCCTATGCACCGGCCGATGATCCCAAGTATGTCATCGCTACTGTCCTGGAGCAGGGCGGCGGTGGTTCGGATACCGCGATGCATGTCGTGCGCGACGTGCTCGGCGTGATTTATGACGAGCCCGATACCTCTTCGGCCTCGGGCGATTCTTCGGTTCGATAGGAGGTTGCGATGGATTTTTCTCCGGCGGATCTGTTCCGTTCAACCAAGACCGGCTCTCGCAGCAGCCTGGACCGCGTCAACAAGCAACTTTCGGCCTCGCGCGGCACGTTTCGCCAAAAGGTGCATATCGGTGTGCTCGTGGCCACAGTGGCGCTCGTCGCCTACGGTGCCATCATTATCTGGTCGGCTTCGCAGTTTAAGGCCGATGCTTCGTTCTCACGCCATCTGCTGGGAATTGGTATCGGGGCGTTGCTGGCGGTGCTGGTCTGGCGTACCGACCTGCGCGGTATTTCCAATTTCTCGACGGCGTTGCTCGTCATCGACCTGATCGTGATCTTCTCGCCCAAGATTCCGGGTCTGTCCTATACGGGCGGTCTGGGCATGACGGGCTGGATCAAGATTCCCGGTATCGGCTTGACATTCCAGCCGGTCGAGCTTGCCAAGCTCATCACCATCTTCTTTATTGCCACGCTTGGCTCGCAGTATAACGGCCGCATCGATACCGTTCGCGACTACGTCAAGCTCTGCGGCATGCTGTCCATCCCGTTTTTGGCCGTCGTCGCCATGGGCGACCTGGGCTCGGGCCTGGTCGTGCTGGTCTCGGGCGCCATCGTCATCTGCATGAGCGGTGCGCGCCGCGAATGGGTGCTGTCGACCCTGGCCCTGCTCGTGGGCCTGGTGGCCCTCGTCCTGGCGCTCGATTCGGTCTTTGATTCGTTGCTCGGCCACGATGTGCTCATCAAGCAGTATCAGATGAACCGCCTGACGGTCTTTATCGACCCCGATAATGCCGATTCGGACGATGCCTACAACCTGCAGCAGTCGCTTATCGCCGTTGGCTCGGGTGGCTTCTTTGGTAAGGGTTTGGGCCATGCGACGCAGTCGGCCGGCGGCTTTCTGCCTGAGTTCCACACCGACTTCGTCTTCGCCTTCCTGTCCGAGACCTTTGGCTTTTGCGGTTCCTTTTTGCTCCTGTGCCTCTACGTGCTGCTGATCTTTTCGACGATTCGCGTCGCCTTTAAGTGTGAGTCGCTGTTCTTGCGCCTATCGTGTGTGGGCATCGTTGGCATGTGGGCGTTCCAGACCTTCGAAAACATCGGCATGTGTATTGGCATGATGCCGATTACCGGTATTCCGCTACCGTTTATTAGCTTCGGTTCGTCTTCGATGATGATTCAGCTGCTGACGGTGGGTATCGTACAATCCATATGGCGGCATCGTTCGGGCGCCGCGTAACCGCTGGAGGGGTTTGCTATG
>CAKUEU010000098.1 GCA_934646865.1 uncultured Collinsella sp.
GTGATGGCCGTGCGCTCGCTGGGCTCCACGTCGCTCTCGGGCGCCAGCAGCTTGCGGATCATGACGAACTTGAACGTGCCGATGTTGCCCGGGTCCTTGTAGACCGAGTAGTCGTGCTTTTGCGCGGGCAGCTCGCCGGTGGCGGCAAGATCCTGAACGACCTGACGCAGGTAGGCGTTAACGCGCTGGTTGACCTTATAGCCCAGGTACAGATGCACACGGAACACGTAGTCGGTGTCGAACGTCTCGACCGAATAGGCAAACGTGTATGGCTCGTCCATGGTCTCGACGTTCACAAACCACCAGGCGCGGGCGCGCTTGGGATGCTTGTCCAGAATCGAGTAGACAATGTCGCGGTCGATGTAATCGGTATGGGTGTCCTTAGTCAGGTACACGATGTTGTCGCTCATGCGCTCGTAGCGGTCGTCGTCGCGCAGACGCTTGAGCTGCGGCAGATAGCTGCGCAGCGGCAGCAGCGTAAACTGGCGCTGCTCGACCGCCGTGCCGTTGTACCAGCACACCATGACGCCCATGATGAGCGCGGCCATGAGGATGGTGAAGTAGCCGCCGTGGAAGAACTTGGTGAGCGAACTCACAAAGAAGAAGCCCTCAAGCAAAAGGAAGAAAGCGGCGAAGACCCACGGTGCGACCTTGAGCTTGCGCTCCTCGTGCAGGTAGAAGAAGAGCAGCAGCGTGGTGCACATCATGGTGAGCGTAATGGCCAGACCGTAGGCAGCCTCCATGTGCGCCGAGTTTTGGAACAGCAGCACCACGATGACGCAGCCCACGAGCATGACGTTGTTGACCATGGGAATGTAGAGCTGGCCCTTGGTCTCGGCCGGATAGAAGACCTGCATGTGCGGCATGAGGTCCAGACGGCTGGCCTCGGACACCAGCGAGAACGCGCCGGTGATGAGTGCCTGCGAGGCGATGATGGCCGCGATGGTGGAAAGGCCGACGGCAAACGGGCGCAGGCCGGGAGCGAGCATCTGGTAGAACGGGTTGAGGTCGGCAATGCCCATGAGCTCGGGGTTGGCAGCATTGTTGATAAGCCAAGCGCCCTGGCCCATGTAGGACAGCAGCAGGCAGCACTTAACAAACGGCCAGGTGGCGTAGATGTTGCCGCGGCCCACATGGCCCATGTCGGAGTAGAGTGCCTCGGCGCCGGTGGTGGCGAGGAAGCAGCTGCCCAAGATCATGATGCCCGCGTGGTTATTGGGGCTCAGCAAAAAGGCGATGCCGCGCACCGGGTTGAGGCACAGCAGCACGGCGGGATGCTGGAAGACAAAAAACAGACCCGTGCCGCCCAAGAACAGGAACCACAGCGTCATGATGGGGCCAAAGGCATGACCGATCTTGGCCGTACCGATGCGCTGCACCAAGAAGAGCACGATGATAATGGCAAGCGTAATGGCGACAACGCGACCCTGGTCATCGCCCAGTACGGCATGGACCGCGGGAATGGTGCGCAGGCCCTCGATGGCCGTGGTAACGGTAACGGCCGGCGTCAGGATGCCGTCGGCGAGCAGCGCGGCGCCACCCAGCATGGCGGGGATGATGAGCCACTTGCCGCAGCGCTTGACCAGGCTGTACAGGGCGAAGATGCCGCCCTCGCCGTGGTTGTCGGCGCGCAGCGAGATGAGCACGTACTTGATGGTCGTCAGCAGCGTAACCGTCCACACGACAAGGGAGAGCGCACCGAGCACGAACTCCTCCGTGACGCTTCCGATGCCGCCGTTGCCGGCAACGAGCGCCTTGGTTACATACATGGGGCTGGTGCCGATATCGCCGTACACCACGCCCAGCGTGACGAGCATCGCCGAGATGCTCACCGGAATCGCAGCGTGCGAAGCTGCCTCCTTGGCCTTTTGTTCCATAAGCCGGTTTCCTCCCAACTTTAATGTTCGAAGGGATTATAGGTAATCGGCCCATGCTTGCACGGCACTGTTTCCCAGCTAGATAAACATTTATGCGGCCTTTATGCCACCGCCGCGATATGCAATGTGACAAAGGGGCAGCCCCTTTGTCACATCGCCGTATTCGTTACTTGCCGAGCCAGTTTTTGAACCACCACTCCATGGATCGGCTCATCTCGGCCATAAAGGGACTCGTGTGCTTGCGGGTGTAAATGTCCACGACGCGTTCGCCCACCTCGCGGGCATGCGGACGGAACATCGCGTCCATCTCGGCCACCTGCGCGTCCATGGTCGCGGCGTCGGCGCGGCGGTAGCGCTCCTCGTGCACCAGGTTCACCACGGGATGCGCGATTGCCGGGCGCTCCTTGCGGGGCGTGCCGACGATGAGCATCGACAGCGGCATGGTATAGGGCGGCAAGCCCAGCAGCTCGGCAACTTCCTCGGCGTTCTCGACGATGTCGCCGATATAGCAGCTCCCCAGCCCCAGGGCCTCGGCAGCGACCACGGCGTTTTGCGCGGCGATCACGGCATCCTGCGCCGCGATGGCAAAGTCGCCCAGACCCGGCGCACGACGGGGCTGCTTGCCCGTGCGTTCGACAAACTCGGGCTCAAAGCAGCCAACATGCTCAAACAGATCGATCCATTTGGCGTAGTCGACCACAAATATAAGTGCCCACGGGGCCTTGGCGATCATGGGCTGGTGGTCGCACAGGTCGGCCAGGCGGTCGAGCGTAGCCTGCTCGCGGATACTCACGATGGAGTACATCATCATGGCGCCTGCCGACGGCGCGCGACTCGCCGCATGCAGAATCGCTGCACGCTGTTCGTCGGTCACCGCCACGGGACGGTCGTCGTCATCGCGCGCGAAGGCACGTGTGGAAGAACGTTGCTCCAAGATATCCAGCACCGCATTGCCTGTAGCTTCGACCGGATAGCCGCCGGCGTCCACGCCCACAACACCGCCGCAGCCGTTAGCATCCGTCTTGCAAACCTGCTCGTTCATCGCCTCATCCTCGCCAATTCTTTAAGAAGCCTTTACGTTTCCGTGTAATTCCCGTCCATTATCGCGCAGGTCGCCACTCCATTGCGCAACACTGCCACACGTGCGCGTTATTATGGCTGGTTGTTGTACGCAGCCCTCAAATGCTGCGCATATCTTGGTAACAATCGGGTAAACCCCCGCTTTCGTAGGTTCTAAGTTTGTGAGGAGTCTCAGCATGTTCGCAGCCGCTATCTCGCTCGTCGGTCTTGCGGCGACCGTCTACCTTGTTTTGCGCGAAGCCAAGGCCATTCGCGCGCAGTCGGGCGCCGTCGCCAAGAGCGCTCTTGGATGGAGTGTCGCCTTTGGCCTGTTCCAGCTCTTTTTGACCGTCTGGGGCGCCATTGGCCTCGTGGCGCAAAACGAGCCGCTCGCCTTTGTGATGCTCATCCTGACCAACGCCATTCTCACCGGCTGCGCCTGGGCGAGCATCGCCCGCGATCGCATCGCACCGCGCGTCTTTGCGTTCGCCGCGCCCGACGCCCCCGCCCCCACGGGCAAGCTCGCCCGCCTGCGCGGCGCCTTTGTGGGCAAACCGCTCGTCGCCGCCGTGCTCTGCCTGCTGCTCGCCGGCGTCTTTGCGCTGCTGGGCATGGAGGTCTCGTCCAACCACGACTTTACCTGGGTCTACCCCCTGTGCATCCTGCTCGAGTGGGCCATCATCACCGCGCTCATGGCCGGCCTGTTCTTCCTGTTCCAGCGCCACGGCGCGGCTCCCGCCGTCCTGACCTTCGCCCTCTTTGTCCTGGGCATTGCCGAGTTCTTCGTCATCACGTTTAAATCCATGCCCATCCAGCCGGGCGACCTTTCGGCCATCTCCACCGCCGCCGCGGTCGCCGGCAACGGCTACACCTTCTCGATCTCGCTGTTCTGCGTGCTGTCGATGGGCTTTACCGCCATCGGCATGCTGCTGTGCGAGTACGCCGGCCTGGTGGCGCCGCATCGCCAGAAGGGCGCCGCCAACGCCAAGCGCATGCTGCTCACCAACCTGCTCGTTGCCGTGCTGTGCCTGGGCGGCGTGACCGCACACGTCACACTCATCGACTACTACAACACCTTGGGCATCACCGTCTACACCTGGCGCCCGCTCGAGAGCTACTGGCGCGAGGGCTACCTGCCTGCCTTTATTAGTGCGGCGCAGTCCATCAAGCCGCCCAAACCCGCCGACTATTCTGTCGACGATGCCAAGGCCACGCTCAAAAAGTACGCCAAGGCCTACGACAAGTCCGACGCGGCCAAGAGCGACGAGCGCGCCGCCGCAAAGGAGCAGTTCGACAGCGAGAAGCCTACGGTCATCGCCATCATGAACGAGACGTTCTCCGACCTGTCGATCTACCAGAACATGCGCGCCGGCTACGAGGGCCCGCAGTACTTTAAGAACCTGTCCAACTGCCTCAGCCGCGGCAAGCTCTATGTGAGCGCCTACGGCGGCGGTACCGCCAATACCGAGTTTGAGTTCATGACCGGCAACTCCATGGCCAACCTGGGCTCGGGCGTGTACCCCTACACCATCTACAACATGGAAACGACTGGGAACCTAGCAGAGCAGTTCAAGTCGCTCGGATATTCCACCACGGCCATGCACCCCAACCACGCGACCAACTGGAACCGCGAGAACGTCTACAAGGACTTTGGCTTTGACCAGTTCCTGTCCATCAACGATTTCCAGGGCGCCGATACTCTGCGCGGCATGGTGACCGACCAGGCGACCTACGACAAGATTCTTGAGCTGCTCGACCAGAACGCCGATCCGCAGTTTATCTTCGATGTGACCATGCAGAACCACTCGGGCTACGACACGGGCTTGGTGCCGCTCGACAAGCAGGTGCACCTGAACATCGACACGACCGACCTGGACGCCAAGACCGTCGAGGACGGCACGCTGTCCGATGTCGACGAGTATGTCTCGTGCATCGAGCAGTCCGACCA
>CAKUEU010000099.1 GCA_934646865.1 uncultured Collinsella sp.
AAGTTGAACGTCAGATTGTCCAAATGCGGCCCGCGCAGCGTCGAGCCGTTACGCGGTTCGTAGAACCGCGTAACTAGTTAGTACATCTTTGCGCCGGCGGGGATGGAGGCGTCGAGCTGGATCAGGTTGAGGCGCTCCTCGCCCCCCTCCTCGTGGATGGCGCTGATGAGCATACCGCAGCTGGGGATACCCATCATCTTGCGCGGAGGCAAGTTAGTGATGGCGAGCAGGGTCTTGCCGACCAGGTCCTCGGGCTCATAGTAATCGTGAATGCCGGAGAGGATGGTGCGATCGGTGCCGGTGCCGTCGTCAAGCGTGAAGTTCAGCAGTTTCTTGGACTTCTTGACGGCCTCGCAAGCCTTGACCTTAACGGCACGGAAATCGCTCTTGGAGAAGGTGTCGAAGTCGACGAACTCCTCAAACAGCGGCTCAACGGCGATCTTGGAGTAGTCGAGCGTAGGCTTGAGCGACTTGACGAAGGGGCTTGCGGCGTTGCCGGCCTCGGCGGCCTTGGCGGCAGCGGCACCGGACTGGAAGCCCTTCTCGGGCTTCATGTGCGGGAACAGCAGCACGTCGCGGATGGAGGCCTGGTTGGTAAGCAGCATGACCACGCGATCGATACCGATGCCGATGCCGCCCGCGGGAGGCATGCCGTACTCGAGTGCACGCACGTAATCCTCGTCGTACTCCATGGCCTCGTCGTCGCCGCCGGCCTTCTCGGCCATCTGAGCGGCAAAGCGTTCAGCCTGGTCGACCGGGTCGTTGAGCTCGGAGAACGCGTTGGCGTACTCGTGACCGGCAATGACCAGCTCAAAGCGGTGGGTCAGGCGCGGGTCGTCCTCAAAGCGCTTGGCAAGCGGGCTGACCTCGATGGGGTAATCGCACACGAAAGTGGGGTTGACGATGGTGTCCTCGCCCAGCTCGTCGTAGATCTCGGCGATGATTTTGCCAGCGGTCCACTCGGGCTTGATCTCCAAGCCCTTCTCGCGCGCGGCGGCGGCGAGCTCCTCGACCGGAGTATCGATGGTGACCTGCTTGCCGAGCACGTCCGAGACGATGTCGGTCATGGGACGGCTTGCCCACTCACCAGAGAGGTCGATGGTCTGGCCTTGATACTCGATGACCTCGGGGTTGCCGATGGCCTTGTTAGCCGCCTTAATGACACCCTGGGCGAGCGCCTTCATGCCCTCGAGGTCGGAGAAGGCGCGGTAGGCCTCCATCGTGGTGAACTCGGGGTTGTGGGTAAGGTCCATGCCCTCGTTACGGAAGATGCGGCCAATCTCGAACACGCGCTCAAAACCGCCGACGATGCAGCGCTTGAGGTGCAGCTCGGTAGCGATGCGCAGGTAGCACTCCTGATCGAGCGCGTTAAAGTGCGTAATGAACGGCTTGGCCGTGGCGCCGCCCTGGATGGTCTGCAGGATGGGGGTCTCGACCTCCATGTAGCCGTCGGACTCCATAAAGCGACGGAAGGTGGAGAGAATCTGCGAACGCTTACGGAAGGTCTCGCGAACGTCGTCGTTGGCGATCAGGTCGACATAGCGCTGACGATAACGAGTCTCCTTGTCGGAAAGGCCGTGGAACTTCTCGGGCAGCGGGCGAACGGCCTTGGAAAGCAGGGTCGCGCTCTTGGGGGCTACGGAGAGCTGGCCGCGCTTGGTACGCACGACCACGCCGGTCACGCCCAGGATGTCGCCCAGGTCGAGGGCCTTGAGCGTATTCCAGGCAGCCTCGTCCATGTCGTTGATGCGGCAGAACAGCTGAATCTCGGCAGTCGCATCGCGCACGACGATGAACATGATCTTGCCCTGACCGCGCTTGGCGACAACACGGCCGGCGATCTTCACGACGTCCTCGGTGTCCTCGCCATCGGCAAGCTCGGCATACTTAGCCTCGATGTCGGCAACGTAGTCCTCGAGCTCAGAGTGCTCGGGATAGGGGTTCTGGCCCGCCTCGAACAGGGCGGCACGCTTGGCCAGGCGGGTGGCGCGCTCGTCGTTGAGCGTCGATGCCTGATCGGCGGCGTTCTGATTCTCTGCCATAAGTTAGCTCCTCAAACTAAAACGCTCCCCAGGATTCGGTCCCAGGGAGCGAAAACATACCTTTACGCGGGACCGTGGTCTAGCGTGCGATCTTGGCGATGGTGTAGACGCGAGTCTTGCCGGAAGGCGTAACGACCTCGACGGAGTCGCCCTCGCCGTGACCGATGATGGCGTGACCGACCGGAGACTCGTTGGAAATCTTGTGCTCGAGCGAGTTGGTCTCGGTGGTACCGACGAGCGTGACTTCCATGACCTCACCGTTGGGATCAATCAGAGAAACGGTGGAACCGATGGAGACGGTCAGATCGCCCGTGGTGGCAGCAACCTGAGCGTTGGCAAGAATGGCCTGGATCTCGGCGATACGAGCAGCATTCTGGGCCTGCTTGTCCTTGGCGGCATCGTACTCGGAGTTCTCCGAAAGGTCGCCGAACGCGCGGGCTTCCTTGATGTCCTCGACGATCTCCTTGGCGTAATCGCCCTCACGCCAGGCGAGCTCCTCGACGAGCTTCTGGCGGCCCTCAGCGGTCAGTACGATCTGGCTTGCGTCCATACGGATATCTCCCCAACTCTGATCAAACAATCAACTGTCAACAAAACGAAAAAGACCGGCTAGCCTGCGGGCAAGCCGGTCAGGTGCTCACCCCAAAGGGATGGGACTACTCTGCGTCCGCGTCGCTGTCCTCTGCCTGCTTCTTCTTGGCAGCAGCGAGCTTGGCCTCGAGCTCAGCGATCTCCTTGTCCTCCTCGGACTGCTCGACCACGACCTCCTCGGCCTGCTTGGTCTCGGCCTTATCGTCGCCCTCCATACCCTCGCGGATATTCTTGACGGTAGAGCCGAGAGACTTGCCGAGCTTCGGCAGGTTCTTGGGCCCGAAGATAATCAGGACAACGACGAGAATAATGATGAGCTCAGGAGCCCTCAGTCCAAACATGTAGACCTCCACAATACAGCGAGACAAGCTCGAATGAGTATACCGCGGGTATCGCGGTATCACAACAATAGCTAAAAAAAGGGACCGCAAGAAGCGGTCCCTCCTCATGCTCTGGTCGGGTTGACTGGATTTGAACCAGCGACCCCTGCGTCCCGAACGCAGTGCTCTACCAAACTGAGCCACAACCCGTTAGCTCGACTATAGTAACAAAGATTTCCGTCGTGTGCTAGAGAAATTTTTACTTCTTTGGCACTTCGACGCGAACCGTGTTGGGAATGAGCTCCGTCGCGCAGGACCACCAGCCGTTTTGCTGGGCAGCGTCGGCAAGCCTTTCAGCCGTGGCGGCGGTGTCGCACATGGCAAACGAGCAGGCACCCGATCCGCACACATCTACGGCAACGGTACCGTTCTGCGCGCGCAGCCAGTCGAGCACGGTTTGGATCTGCGGCTCCATTTGCGCGGAGATAACGCCCAGGTTGTTGTGGACGAGCGCGTAGGCCGTCTCGGCGTCTCCCGAGCGAAGTGCCGATGCGATTGCACCGGGCTTCTCCGCAGGCACCGGGGTCTCGTCAAAGCGTCGATAGGCTTCAATTGTTGAAACGCTTGCTTCGCGCGGCTTAACCAGCACGACAGGTGCTGTGGGCAATGCGGGGTACTCGGTTGCCAGAACGTCTCCCCCGCCCACGTAAAATGCGGGGCTCACATGCAAAAAGAACGGCACATCGGCACCGATGCTACGGGCGATGTCATCGAGCGCGGGATCGGTGCGATCGATGCCCCAGAGTTCGGCCAGAGCAACGATAACCGCCGCGGCATCCGTCGAAGGACCGCCCAGGCCGGCGCACAGCGGAATATGCTTCTCGATCGTTACGCAGATATTGGCTTCGCGGCCATAATGCTCGGCCATGGCAACCGCAGCCCGATACGCGGTATTCTTTTGCATGGGAAAATCGGATGCCGGAACCGTCTGGACGGTCAGCTCCTGTGCCGGAGCGACCGTCACGGTATCGGCTAGGCCGACGGCTGCCATCAGGGAATCGACCTTATGGTAGCCGCGGGCATCGCGCTCGGTATGAACCCCCAGGTAGAGGTTGATCTTTGCCGGCGCGGAAAGCGTCAGGGACCAATCGGTCACTGTTAGTGCTCCTCGAGCTGATTGCCGAGCGGGGTAAAGATATGCTCGCCGCTCTCGGGGTCGAACAGCTCGACCTGACCGGTGAGGACATCGATATACTGGTAGGACTGACGCGACTTGCGGCCACGGCGCTCGTCAACCTCGACAATGAAGACGGCGGGGTGGACGCTCTTGATGGTGCCCATGCGCTCGACGACGCGGGTGCGGCCCATGTTGGCCTTCACCTTGACGCGATCGCCCACCATATCGGTCAGCTTCTCGTGGATGTCGTCGACGTGATTGACTTCCATCTCTTCCATGAACAGGGCCTCCAGAAGGTGCAATTCAAAAAGGGGATAATACCCCTAAGATAGACAAAACTCTAATACTATAGCACCCTGCTGTGGCCCCGCGCAAGTAGCTAAATAAGCCCCGTCCCAAATTGGCTACTTACAAAGTGTTGGTATCAAGAACAATGGTGAACGGACCGTCGTTGACCAGGTCGACCTTCATGTCGGCGCCAAAGATGCCGTGCGCCACGTGTTCGACATCTTGGCGCACGAGCGTCAAGAAGTACTCGTAGAGCTCGTTGGCAATATCAGGCGCGCCGGCATCTGTAAACGACGGGCGGCGACCATGGCGGCAGTCGGCGAACAGCGTGAACTGCGACACCACGAGCACCTCACCGTCGACATCGGCGAGCGCTAAGTTGGTTTTGCCGTTCTCGTCCTCGTTGATGCGCAGGCCGCGGAGCTTACCCCACAGCTTATCGGCCTCGGCGCGCGTGTCGCC
>CAKUEU010000100.1 GCA_934646865.1 uncultured Collinsella sp.
TCTGCACGGACGGGCCGGAGACAAAACCACACTCGGCCTATACCGTCTTGCCTCAAAGATCTTCAAATTCAACTAGCACGGAAACGCTCGGGTAACGGGGACCCCTGGTCCTTAACTTGCTACTTCGAACAGTCCTGCGCAAGACGGAGGCGCCACTGGCGCCTCCTTTGCGTGCGGAACTCGTATCAAGTTAAGGACCAGGGGTCCTCTGCTATGTCCGGCTTAATGTCAGGCTACTGAATTTGAAGATCTTCGACGCGCGGTATACAGGGGCCTGGGCAGAAAAGAAGCTGGTTGGTAGGTTGCCCGGTGGGGCTTGGTTATGTTTGTCGCGAGTTCCGCACGAGCCGAAGAGCACTTAATGTGCTCTTCGTGCGAGCCAGGACTGTAGAGCAGCAAACATAACCAAGACCCGCCGGGCAACCGGTCAGGTGAGGTTATTTGGCGGCGCCGGGGATGCCGTGGGAGGTTTTGGCGGTTTTGGCTCCGTTTACGATGGCGGTCTGTAGGGCCCTTACAGCGAGCATGCCCAACAGGTCGAGGGGCACGGCGGCGCTTGCCTGGGTGCCCAGTTTGCCGCTGGCGAGGGTGTAGATGGTGTCGCCGTCGTTGGTGGTGTGCGTGGGGCGAATGGCGTGCGCGTAGGCGTCTGCGGCCATCTGGGAGACCTTGGTGGCCTGGGCCTTGGTGAGCTCCACGTTGGTGACGATGCAGCTGATGGTGGTGTTGGTGCGGTCGAGCGGCATTTGCATGGAGCCGGCGGCGGCAAAGGCTGCGAGCTCCATGTCGACGATCTGGTCGCTATCGGCTGCGGCTCGCATGCCGGCGACCCACTCGCCGGTGAAGGGGTCAACGACGTTGCCACAGGCGTTGACCGAGACCACGGCACCCACCTTGACGGGACCGAGTGCCACGGCGGCGGCGCCAAGGCCGGCCTTCATGCAGGTGGCAGGACCCATGAGTTTGCCCACCGTGGCGCCGGTGCCGGCGCCTACGTTGCCCTGCTCAAGGGTGGTGGGGGTGTTATCGAGCGCCTCGCGAACGGCGGCGATGCCGGCATCGATGTCGGGACGAACCGTGGGGTCGCCGTAGGCGAGGTCGAAGATGCAGCTGGAGCATACGATGGGCACCTGCGTGGGGCCGACGGGCAGGCCGATGCCGCGGCTCTCGAGCTCGCGGGCAACACCGCTTGCGGCCTCGAGGCCAAAGGCCGATCCGCCCGAGAGGCAGACGGCGTGAACCTTGTCGACGGTGTTCTCGGGGCGCAGCAGGTCGGTTTCGCGCGATGCCGGGGCACCGCCGCGAACGTCAACGCCGCCGGTGGCGCCTTCGGCTGCCACGATTACGGTGCAACCGGTGCCGGCCTCCTCGTCCGTATAGTTGCCAAAGCAAAAGCCATCGACATCGCAAACGTCAATGGCCTCAAGCAGTGTATCCATGTTTTACTCCTATCGGTTTTCCGCCGGGCCTTATGCCCGGTCGGGATCCGTACGGTACGCCAAAATTGTAGGCGCTGGGGGATACCCAGCGCCAGATGCAATTACGAGAGTTTTTGAATCGCGCGTGCGACGCGTGCGATGGGTAGACCCACCACGTTGTAGAAGTCGCCCGAAATATCGTGCACGAGCATGCGTCCGCCGACACCCTGAATACCGTAGGCGCCGGCCTTATCCATGGGTTCGCCCGAGGCGACGTAGCGCTCAATCAGCTCGTCAGTGAGCTCATAGAACGTCACGTCGGTCACATCGACAAAGGATAGGCTCTCGGCGGCATGCGGGGCGGCTGTGTCGCCTGCCTTAACGATGCAGACGCCGGTTGCGACCTGGTGCGTGCGGCCCGAAAGCTCACGGAGCATAGTGCGTGCTTCGTCCTCGTTTGCCGGCTTACCCAAGATCTTGCCGTCGAAGGTGACGATCGTGTCGGCGGCGACGGTCAGCTCGTTGGGCTCGGCGTGCTCGGCGGCAACGGCAGCGGCCTTAGCGCGTGCCAGGCGCTCGACAAGCGTAAGCGGTGCCTCGTCGTCAAACGGCGTTTCATCGATATCGGCAGGGATGATGCGGATGTCATAGCCAGCCTCGCGCATCAGCTCGATGCGGCGCGGTGATTGCGAAGCCAAAATCATAGCTGGATGCCCTCGGCGACCTTCTCGACGGCCTTGTCGCCGGCGAGCGTGCGAAGCAGCTCAAGCGCAAAGGGGAGCGACTGGGCCATGCCGCTGGCGGTGATGATGTTGCCGTCCTGCGTGACCTTCTCGCCGGTATAGGTGCCCTCGGGGAAGCTCTTCTCAAAGCCGGGGAAGCACGTGGCGTGGCGCCCCTCGAGCAGGTCGAGCTCGCCCAAGATAAACGGGGCGGCGCAGATGGCGGCAACGTGCTTGGTCGCGGCGAACTCGCAGACCACGTCGCAGACGCGCTGATCGGCGCGCAGATTGGTAGCGCCGGGCAGACCGCCGGGCAGCACGACGCAGTCGTACTCGTCAAAGTTGATCTCATCAAAGAGCGCATCGCAGGTCACGGGGATCTGCAGTGAGCTCACGACCTCGCGCGTGGGCATGATCGAGACGAGCGTGGCACGCACGCCGCCGCGACGCATGACATCGACCATGGTCAAGCATTCAATAGTTTCAAAGCCATCGGCGGCGAGAACGGCAACGCTGGGCATGAGGGTTCCTTTCGTAAGGCGGCATACAATTAGCCGTCTTATACCCCGAAGGCACCGATTTGCCACGCTCAATCGCCGAATGATTTTTCGGGCAATGGTTCAGTGGCTAGTTGCGCTTGAGGTGGACGACGGTTTCGCAGTGGAAGGTCTGCGGGAACAGGTCGACCGGCGTGATCTTGACGGGGGAGAAGGTGCCTTCTTCGACAAAGCGTTTGAGATCGCGCGCCAGGGTGGCCGGGTCGCAGCTTACGTAGGCGACATCGCGGGCGCTCGTGCTGGCGATAAGGTCGATGGCCTCTGGCGCCAGGCCTGCGCGCGGCGGGTCGACCACCAAAACGTCAGCATCCTGATCGGGGAACTCGCGCACGGCGTCGCCGCCGATGACGTCGACGTTATCGAGCTTGTTGATCTCCAAGTTGCGGCGCAGGTCGCGCACTGCCGGGCCATAGGCCTCGACGGCGGCGACAAAATCGCAGCGGCGGGCGAGCGGCAGGGTAAAGGTGCCGGCGCCGCAGTACAGGTCCACGGCCAGCTCGTCTTCCTGCGGGTCGAGCGCTTCCATGACAAGTTCGATCAGAATCTCGGCGCCCTTGGTGTTGACCTGGAAGAATGACGGGGCAGACAAGCGCATCTGGCCGTCGGCGATATTCTCGGTCCAGGAGCCCTCGCCGGCGAGCATCTCGACCTTGGAAACGCGGCGGGCTTTCTTCTCGCCCTTGCTCATCACGCGCACGATGCTCGTGGGATGAGCGGCGTCTGCCAGCACGCGGGAGACCTGCGAGCGCGGGAAAGAGCCCGTGGGCGTCCAAAGAGCGACCTCGAGCGCCTTGGTGCGGCGCGAGGCGCGAATGCCCACGCGCTCAAGGCCCAAGTCGTGGCTGCCACTCAGATAATTGAGCGCGCCGACGACCGATTTGAGTGCCTTGGGGAAGCGTTTGTCGAACAATGGGCACGAATCGACGGTCACGATCTTGCTGGGATCGACGCCGTGCATGCCAAGACGCACGCGGCCGTTAACAACGGTCGGCTCGAGCTCGATTTTATTGCGGTAGCCCCAGTCGTCCTTGGTACGACGGATAGGCTGCACCAGCTCATCGACCTGATCGGGGCTGAACTTGCCGATGCGCTCGAGCGTGGAGCGCAGGTTTTGCTCCTTGGCGGCAAGCTGCGCGGTGCGCGAGAGATTGCCCCACGAGCAGCCGCCGCAAATACCCACGAAGGGGCAGGGAGGCTGGATGCGATCGGGGCTCGGCTCCAGAATCTCGGTGGTGCGGGCGCGCATAAACGACTTGCCGTCCTGCACGATCTCGGCCTCGACGGTGTCGCCTGCCACGGCGCCCTGGACAAAGACGGCCTTGCCGCTGTCGGCGTGCGCCAGCCCATCGGCGCCGTACGTCATCGATTCTATGGTGAGCTTCATATTCCTGCCTGTCATTCGCGTTGGTGTCCGCACCATGGTAGCAGGGAAAAGCGCCCCGCATCCGAGGCTTTCCTCAAATGCGGGGCGCTTCTACAAACGTCTATTTGGTCTTGCCGGTAATGAGCGTCTTAAGGCCTAGACCGATCAGGCCCAGACCCATGCGCACGCGACCGGGACGATGGCGCTCAATGGCCTTGGTCTTGCCAACGGGCTTCTCACGACGGTCACTCGTCTCGGGCGCGGGCTTAGCGGCCTGCGGCTCGGGCTGAGGTGCGGGCTCGGGCTCAATGACGGTTGCCTGGACCTCCTGGACCACGGGCACCGCCGACTGCGGCTCGGGCTCGGGGGCGGGCTCCGCCTCAACGACGGCCTCTGGCTCCTCGACGGGCTCGGGTTCCGCCGCCGGGGGAGCGACGACAACCTCCGGCTCGGCGACGGGCTCGACAGCTGCTTCGCGCTCAAGCTCGGTCTGAATAGCCTCCTCGGCCACACGTTCCTTCTTCTGCGCACGCTGCTGCGCGGCGGCCTCGGCGTTGCGATACGCGCGCTCCAGCAGGGCTTCCTGTGAGTTGAAGGGCTTCTCGCCCTCTGCGCGCTCCACGGGAACCCAGGTGCCGTCGCTCGTGAGACTGCGGGCCTTCACGTTGTCGCGCAGCTGCATGCCCATGTACTCGTGCACCAGGGCGCGGCAGGTGGGGTCGAGCAC
>CAKUEU010000101.1 GCA_934646865.1 uncultured Collinsella sp.
CTCCTTAGGAAATACCTGTCGTTTCATGGTATCAAAGGGTCGGCGCGCCGACGGGCGTTTATATAATCTATGGAGCCCATGGAGCGCCCAGAGACGAAAGGAAGACATGCAGCCCAAAGCCGCACGCAATATTTCTATCGAAGCGCTGCGCCTCGTCGCGGTCGCCGGAATCGCGATTTTCCACACCTTTCAGTGGGCCTTTCAGGCAGCCTGCGCCGGCATGCCGGAATACGCACCGCTTGTCGCCTTCCCCTATTCCGGCGTCCTCGGTTTTATTAACTTGCTGGGTTGCTGGGCCAACGAAGTCTTCTTTATGATCTCGGGGTATTTTCTCATCGCCTCGGCCGCGCGTGCTTGGAATGACGGGGCGACCTGGGCGTCGCAGATGCAACGGACGGTGCAGCGTCTTGGCAAGGTTGTCTTACCCACAGCGTTCTATTGCCTGGTGGCGCTTGCATGGTCCACGACCGTCTCCCCCATTCCCGACGTTTCCCTGGCCACGCACTACTGGTACACGCTGGGGCTTGAGTTCATTTGGGTCTATGCCGCCACGGTCTGCCTAGCGCCGCTGTTTGGGCTGGCCATGAGCCGACTCTCAAAGAGGGGCTACACGGCAGCAGCCATCGTCGTTGGCATCCTCACATTCGTTGTTAACGGGTATTTGGCCGCCATGAACTCAACAAGCAGCGGCGAGTTTTCTTGGCTCCAGAAGATTATGAGCGCCGCCACGTACGTCGTCGCGTTTTTGATCGGCGGGCTGCTCCGCGATGTTACCGACAGCATGGGTTCGGGCAGAGCGCGCGCCTTGGGCAGTCGATCACTCATAGCGGTTTTGGCAATCGCCATCGTCCTAGAGGGCACACTTTCCTTCACCGGCAACCTCGCGGCGATGGCGACTCTCTCCTATAAATCAACCTCATTGATCTCGTTTGCCCTTGCTGCCGCTTCCCTTCTCTTTACGGCAACCCGAAACAGCACTTCGAGCAATCCGCGAGTCGCAGGCGTCATCGTCACCCTATCGGCGGCTACGCTCGGATTCTATGTGATGCAGTCGCTCACCAGCAGCCTTTGGCGCCCCATCTTCAACGCGATGCTTGCAAACATACTGGTCGCCCAAAGCAACCCTGCATCCATATGCATTGCCACCGGAACGGCCATCAGCATTGTCTTTGCCCTGGTGCTTCTCGTAGTTGACGCAGTTAGAAGCCGAGTCGTACACAACCTCAAACAGCGATAAGCGCGCCAACGCCCAACGTTGAACCTGCCACACCCGTGGCAGGTTCCTGCGTTTTATTCAAAGCTTGCCGACAAAGCGCGGCGAGCCTTTACAATAGGACAGTCCAATGGACGTATTCGATAGCTTCCGTGCGGCGCATATCTACCGCGCGTGAAAGGATATATTGCCCCATGCCTTCAACCCTTCCCGCCCCCATCGACAAGCTCGCCATCGTCGTCGTCACCTATAAACGCCAGGAACTCTTGGCCAATCTGTTCGACTCCATGACCGAGCTCACGGCCGCGCCCTGGCGCATCGTAATCGTCGATAACGAGAATTCGCGCGAGACCGAAGCCATGTGCACCGCGTTCAACGAGCGCCTGGCGAACCTGTGGGGCATCGACGCCGAGCAGCCCGATGCGCAGGGCGGCACCGACCGTGTCATCTACGCTCCGCAGCTCGAAAACGGCGGCGGCGCGGGCGGCTTTTCCGCCGGCACTAAGTGCGCCTATGACCTGGGCGCCCAGTGGTTCTGGGTGATGGACGACGACGTGCTCGTCATCCCCGAGGGCATCGAGCGTCTTGCCAAGTGGACCGACCGCTACGACGTCATCCAGGGCTCGCGTCTGGACTTCGATGGCGGCGCGTTCTTTTGGCAGTACCAGCTCATCCTTTCGCTCGGCATCCCCAACCCCATCGCCAAGTGGGACCTGGGCCCCGAGGGCTACCGCGCCATGAATCAGCTGTGCTTTGAGGGCGGCATGTTCTCGCGCCGCGTGGTCGACAAGATCGGCCTGCCCGACGCCCGCTTCTTTATCTACGGTGACGACGCCTGCTACGGCTACGTCGCTAGCCAGCACTTCCCCGCCGCCGTGGTTGCCGACGTGGTGCTCAAGCGCGCCCGCGCCGTCTCCAACTGGGATATTGCCGGCAAACGTCAGCTCAACTCCACGAGCGACACCAACCGCTACTACATCATGCGCAACCGCGGCTTCTTGGCGCGCTACATGCAAATCTACGGCGACTACCACCCCGTGCTGTTCCGCTTGGGCAACGCCGCGACCTTCTGCAAGGAATTTATTCGCCTGGCTGCCGTCGACAAGTGCTTTAAGACCGGTATCCCGGCGCTACGTCGCGGCATGAAGGACGCCCGCAAGATCGTTAAGGATCCCAATTGGAAGCCCATGCCGCCTATGAAGGATGCCGAGTAGCGAAAGCTTTCTTCTAGCCCTTGCCCTAGCTTAGAGCCGCTGGCACACCGCGGACACGTGCTGACCGTCAAAGCCAAAACCCCAACGCATGCGGCCGACGGCGGGTCGAGGCACGCGAACATCGTCGACGCCATTTCGTTCGATTTCCAGCAATGCATGAACCGCCAGCAGCTCCAAGCCCAAAGCATCGACGTCAGGGTCATACATCATGTTGATCGTGATGAGCGGGCGTTCATCGAGCATGCCGAGCGTATCGGCCACGTCAAGCACGCGACGGGCGGGAATCACCTGGATATGCCAGCAATCCGAGCTGCCATTTCGCTTGGAAGTGGGGTTGCAATAGCCGGGCAGCCCAAAGCAGAGTCCCTGGAGCGCCAGGTGATAAGCCGTACGTATATTTGACTGATTTGCATCAAGACCAAGATCGTCAAGAACGCAGCTCAATGCTTGCTTTACAGCACTCTCATTGCCTCGGCATAGCCCATCACGGAATGCGTCGATGACCTCAACGTCCTCAACAGCACACTCAAACCACTCCAGAATGACAAGACGGAGCGCCTGGTGCACTTCGTTGTTGGGCAGACGCAGGGCACGAAGACGCGCGCCATCCTCCGGTTGCTCCGTCATGTCCGTTGTCAGGAATCCGGATAGATACAGCGCGGTCCAGATGTCGTCAGACTCGGCTGTATCCGGGTCATCGGCATGTACATGCACTGGCGCGTCAATAAATCCATGCGGCTCAAGCAAATCGAACAACGCGGACAGGCGCATGACATTCCAATCATCGACACATGCACTCAGTCGATCGGCGCAGCTATACAGATCGGAGCGAACGGGCGCGGTGCAACCCCGGCGCAAGAAGTCCATCACGCGCTCCGGACTCGAGCAATAAAATCCACCGAACCGGTATCCCTCAAGCCACTCTCGAGCGTCATCCAGGCAGTCGTTGCGACCGACGCGGCCCAACAGCACCTGGACTTCGTCATCCGAAAACCCAAACCGCCGTTCGCACCAGGCCGATAGCGGCGTTACCGACCGATAGGAAACGCCGCGCTGGGACAACGCAAGCTCGGCAGGACCGGGACGTTCGCCCATCAGGCATGTCAGTCGCAACGAGCCGCCGGCATGAGCGATCGTATCGAACAGCACCCGATCTAAGTGCTCGGCACAAGATGCATCCCAATGGCTCTTCGACTCCTTGTGACCTGGCAACGCAGAATCGTACTCATCCACGAGCAAAACAACTTGTTCGTCGCACGATGTCTCCAGCAGCGCTATGAGTGCGCCGAGCACGGAATCGATCTCGGCATCGTCCGCCACGCCACGCGCAACGCGTTCGACATGGCGCAGCTCACTTCGAGGCAAATCCGGGGCGTCCAACAACGGTAGCAGACGGGCGCACTCGCACTCGAGGACGCCACGCATGGTTGCGGCAGCATCGGTGCCACGCCTCGCAACCGCAGAAAGATCAAGCGATATCACCGGGTAGCGCGCATGCTCATCTCGATAACGACCGCCACCCGCCTCCCAAATCTGTGTGTCGGCGAATACGTTGCGGTCTGGGCGTCGGCTAATGGGTCGTTCCAAATAACATGTGAGCATCGATAGGTTCATGCTCTTGCCAAAACCCTTGGGCCGGCAGCAGAGTGCGACAGATGCCTCACAATCCAACATATCGGCAATAAACATGGTCTTGTCGACCAATAAGCACCGATTGATCGCCTCGGAAAAGTCATGCTCCCCGACCGGCAAAACCGCATCATCCGCATGGTTGATCAAACGTACGCCAATGGAATCGTTCGTTCCATAATTCGCCTGTTCAGACACCAAAAATTCTCCCTACAACGAAGCACGGTGCCCATTGTATCGAGGAGCAGGAACTCAATGATGTTGCCGTACCGACATTTCGCCCAACGGTAGCAATAAACGCCACGAGGGGGCATAACAAATCGTTGCACAACAAAAATGGGGCCCGATGCAACCGCACCGGACCCCGCACTAACTCTATTGAAAACGATCTGAGAGATTACTCCTCGGAGCCGTCCTCAGCCGAATCCTTTTTCTGGCGATCGAGCTTATGCTTGCCGCTCACGATAGACGTAGCGCCGAGCGTCGCCAAGCTCGCGCTGGCAAGGCTCGCCATAACGATCAGATCGCCCGTCTTGGGCATATTGCCGCCCGAGGACTTAGCCGTCGTGGTCGTGGTGGTTGTAGTGGTCACCGTCTTGGAGTCATTTTGCTCCTGGATCTGGTTGTCGGCACCGCTCTTACCGCTGTCCTCGCCCTGCTGCTTTCCGTCCTCGGTCTTGCCCTTGCTCTCGTCCTTCTC
>CAKUEU010000102.1 GCA_934646865.1 uncultured Collinsella sp.
CTGGACGCCAAGACCGTCGAGGACGGCACGCTGTCCGATGTCGACGAGTATGTCTCGTGCATCGAGCAGTCCGACCAGGCGCTGCGCTACTTCCTCAACGCCCTGAGCAAGCTCGACCGCAAGGTGGTCGTGGTGTTCTGGGGCGACCACCAGCCGTTCTTCCCGTCCAAGTTCAACGACAAGTGGTTTACCGGCGAGGACGACGCCACCCACCAGGAGCGCTTGTGGCAGACCGACTACATCATTTGGGCTAACTACGACGTTGCCGGTTGTGACCAGACGAGCGAGGTCGACGACCTGTCCACCAACTACCTGTCCACCCAGCTGATGCAACTGATCGGCGCCCCGCTGACCGACTACCAGAAGGCGCACATGACGCTGCGCGAGTCGCTGCCCGCTATCAACTCCGTGGGCTACGAGGACGCCAGCCTGCGCTGGGCGCTCTCCTCCAACGTCACCGGTGACGACGCCGCCGCCGCAGCCGCCACCAAAGCGCGCGAGGATTACGCCAAGATGCAGTACTACGAGATGTTCCGCGACGGTAAGAACGTGTATACCGAGCACTTCCAGACCGAGGCCAACGAGACCGACCCCAACCTGGCACCGGGTACGACCAAGATCAAGTAACGGCGCGTCTTAACTGGTTCGTCTGCCCGGCGGCGCGGAATGTAAGGTTCCCTGCTCGGACAGTCCTGCTCGCACGGAGAGCACATTAAGTGCTCTCCGGCTCGTGCGGAACTCGCGATGAACCTTACATTCCGCGTCGCCGGGCAGACGCCTCGGTGTTGGGACGTGGCTTGTCTTGGGAGTATCTGCAACATATATAGATATAGATGAGTTGAAGGCCACGTTGTGTGGCCTTCTTTGTTTGCGGAAAGCGCGTCCCGGAATCTGACGTTGGAATGGGATGTAGTTTCCGGTTGAGGGTCTGTTGGGAAAGTGCGTCCCACTTTGGGGGCTGATTCTGGGATGCGGTTTCCGGTTGCCGAGTCTTTGCTCGATAGAAAACCCGGGTAGCCTGGTGGTTGGCTACCCGGGTTTTTGGTTTGCCGTTGCCCCCTGCTGATGGCTAGTGGTTCTTGCGGCGTTTAGCCAACATGACGAGGGCTATTGCCACTAGGATGATGCCTGCTGCTGCTGCGGTGGCGACTAGGGCGAATGTTTGGTCGCCGGTGTTTGCGAGGTTCTTCGCTGTGGTCGTAGTCTTGACCTCGGTGTCGGTCTTAGCTCCGTTGTCGGACTTGGGCTTGTCCGGGTTCGTCGGGGTCTCAGGAGTCTCGGGGTCCTTTGAGCCTTCGGAATCGGTTGGGCCGGCGGTGTTTACCAGCGTATGGTCCAGGAACTTCTTGGCGCCCGCACTTGCCTGTGAGAACAGGCGGCGCGTGCGGATCGGGGTGGCGTTCACCGTTGTGGGCGCCGTCTCCTCGGCCTCGATATTCACGAGCGTCGTGCCGGTGTCGAGGCCCACGTCGTTGTATCCCACGTGGCAGTAATACTGCGCACCGTCATCGTCTGCGGTCAGGTCAATCTCGAGCTTTGAGGCCGTTCCAGCCGCGAGGTTGCCATCGGCACCCACGAGCTTAAACTCTGTCTCGCCGCGGCCCTTGCGGTACCACATATAGGTCGGTGCCAGCCCTGTTTCGCTATCGTCGGCACCGAGTTGCTTCACATGGCCAATCGCCGAGAGCGTCAGGTGGCTTCCCGCCGTGCGCTCAACCGAAGAGTCGTATCCAAGATCCGACCCCTCCGCAGCATCCGCCGCAGGTCCGCTCACGGTCATCGTCATGCCATCGGGCATGGTCTTGACCGTGATGATTGCCGAGCGAATACCTGTTTCGGTCGTGGATCCATTCTTAACGGCGGCGATGGCGAATCGATACTCCGTATTGGGCTGCAGCCCATCCCACTTGAGCGAGGTCTGCGTGTTGTCGGCAATCTTCCAGCTATTGACGACCGCATCCGCCGCATTGCTCTGCAGCATGCCCACGCCGTAGCTAAAGCCACTCTTGTTTGCGAGTACATCGTCCCAGCTAAACGTAACGCTGGTCGAATCGACGGCGTTTGCCGTAAAGCCCGTCACGGCCGGCGCTTCGGGCATCTCGACATCCTTAACGTCATAGCCCACGATCCAGAACTGATCGGTGTCCTTGGTGCCGAGCTTGTCGCCCGAGCCGTCCTCGAACTTGTTGACATCTACCGCGTTGACGCCCAGGCGCCACGCAAAGCCGTACTTATCCTTCGCGGCCTCGGGCAGGTTGTCGACGGTGCCGCCGTATTCGGTCGATTCACTCGAGGAGTTACCCGTAGTAAAGCCGGCGTTGGCACCAAAGCACAGGCCGCCAAACAACTCGTGCTTTGCGAGCTTCGCGCCCATGACAACGCTGCCGTTCAGCGTCAAGCCGAGCTCGAGCTCCTGCTCCTTGCCCTCCTCGACTTCGATGGTCTGCTCAATGCTCGCCCCCGACTGCGCGGCGGCGCCGTTAAACCCATCGTGCGTGTAGGCGCGCGTTACGCCAGGCTTGCCCAGGCCAAAGGAATCCCCAACGGGAGTCTCGCCGTTGAGCGTCGTTTGATAGGTTCCGGGTTCTCCCGACCGGTTGGTCAAAAAGTAGCTGAGCGGCGTCATATTGTGCTGTTTGGCAATGCGGTCATAGGCCTCGACATTAACGACCGAGGTCTGCGCGCCGAGCGACACGGGCGCCGCCATCACGCCCTTGCCACCAGTTTCCTCATTTTCGATCTCATACTCGTAATAGACCATCGGAATCGTGTAGAGCACGGCCTTGTCACCCTCGCCGGCATGCGACTCATAGCTTACGCTTGCGCTGACCGTGCGCTCGCTCCGGTAGTCATAGCATCCCTCGGCGGCAAAATCGACTGAAGCATTCATCGCGACCAGGGGCGGACCGGTCTGCACCTCGACGGCAACGCCCAACTCGGCGCCAATGGTATAGCCCTGGGATGTCCCCGTGCTCTTTCCCTCGCCGTATGACGTGCCGCCCAACACCAGATAGCCGTATGCCTGCTCCAGATCCTCAACATAGGGAGCATCCTGCAGCACAGCGAGCACGCGCGGGTTGGTATAGACCTTGTAGCGGTCCTTGTACGTGATCTTGACGCTGTCGTTGTCGACATCGGGCAGCGCGAGCGAGATAAATGTGCCGTAGGTAGTGCCGCGACGGTTGCTCTCGCTAATCACCTGCTCCTCGCCGCGGCGCACCCTTCCGTTCTCGTCGAGCGAAAGATGCGAGGCGGTCATCCAATAGTAGTCATCGTTCTTGCGCAGGTCCTCGTCGCGGTGCTTGCCCACCACGGCGATAAAGCTCTCGTTATAGCGGTCCGAACCCGAGACGCTGCCCGCCTTGACGTCGCTGATCCACACCTGCTCGATACCCTTGTGGTCATGCTTGTTGCTGCTGTTGTATTGCTGACCGCTCATGCTCATGGTTCCGACCATGGACCCCAAGCCCTGGGCCCCGCTCTGCGCCGTGTTGCAGGCAAAGTCGCGGAACACATCGCCGCCCACGAGCACCTCGTCGACCGCCGGCTGCTCGGACAGGCCGTCAAGGTTGGCAGTGGCAAGGGCAATAGGCGCCAAGGTGCACGGATAGCGCTTATCCTGAGCGCTATCCTTCCATGCGCTGTTGGGCACATGCATCAGCCCATAGGAGGCGAGGAGCCCGTCTCTGTATTCCTTGCAATCGGAAAGTTTGAACTCGCCAGACTCCGAGTCAAAATACGCGTAGCGGTACAGCGCGCCGTACAGCTCCTTGCTGCCGTCATAAGCGTCGTAATCAAAAGCGCTGCGTTGCCAGTCATAGCCCGCAAGAATAAGGCCCGTGACGGTTTCACCCGTCTTCTTTCCTTCTTCATCGTAGGCGGCAAACGTGCCGAACGTCGCATTCGCAGCGACCATGGTCTTGCCGTTCGCGGAGAGGGAGATTGCGCCCGCGTCACCCAGAGCATCGACATGGACGAGCGCACCCTTGGATGCATCCCACGAGAACAGCTCGCAATGCGTCGACTTATCGATATTCTTCTTGCCGTAGGGTGCCGAGACCACGATGGCGAGGTCATCGCAAAAATCGCGATCGAGGTCGCCGGCCGCTAGCGAAACGACAGGAGCTGACTGAAGCTGCGTCCAGGAGTCGTTCCCGCCCTTGTTGTGCGTGGTGTAGTCCACGGCGTTACCGGCATCGATTTTGACGACGCTTTGCTTCCAGTTGCCGCCCTCCAAGTCATACATGTCGACTACAGCCTTGCGCACGCCGTTCTCGTCGACATAACAGCCCGCGTAGACAAAAAGCTCGTCGACGCCGTCGCCATCGACATCGCCCGCCTCGACATCAAAGACGGCGTCGTGCTCTTGCAGGTAACCGGCGTTCAGATACTTAAAACGGCTTCCGTCCATCATATTGGTGTTGACCGTCACCGGCAGGTGTGTGTCGAGAGTGCGCGTGCGCCCGTTGCTAAACGAGTAGAGGACCAGCTCAACCTTTCCGGCGTATGACTTGCCGTCAATCGTGGTAGAAGAACTGTCGCCGTAGGCACGAAGCTCGGCAACGCGGCTCTTTTTGCCCGTGCCGGCGTCGCTGCAGAACTCAACGCTCGTGGCGTGAATGCCCGAGAAACCGCTGTTGTCGTTGGCGAGTACTGTTGAGGACTCATTGTTGCTTAGGTACGACCAGGTGCCGCCACCGTAGTCGCTATGCTT
>CAKUEU010000103.1 GCA_934646865.1 uncultured Collinsella sp.
GAAGGTCGGGTCGCCAGTGGAAGCAAGGGCAGCGTCGTCCTTCTTCTCGGCCTTAGCCTCGTCCTTCTTGTCAGCAGTAACCTGCTTCTTAGACTCCTCGGCCTTGCCGTTCTCGACGGTCTCCTTCTTAGCGCTAAACATAGCGTAGATGGTAAAGTCGCCGGTCACAGGCTGATCGAAGTCATACTGAGCCATCTCGGACTTAGAGGTCGACCAACCGACGAACTTGTAGCCAGCAACAGCCTCGGGGTCGGCGGGCTTGGCAAGCTTCTCGCCATCCTTGACCTTGACCGTGCTAACCGTACCGTTCACATAAATCGTAACGGTGTGCTCGTTCTCGGTCGGCTCGGGAGTGGGCTCGGCATTCTTCTGCCAAACAGCCTGCAGGCACACATCGGCGTCCGGCATAGCGGTCTTGGAGAAGTCGATGATGTGATCATCGGTGTCACCAGTGAACTTATAGCCGACGAACGTATAACCGTCCTTGGGAGCAGGGTGGACATGATCCCAGTTGAACTGACCAGCCTGAACCTCAGCGGAACCGATGGCCTCATAGCCCTCGTCATAGTACTTGACGGTGTGGACAGCAGCCTCGGCGTCCTTCCAGACAGCCTGAACATTCCAGTCACCCTTAAGCTCGGTGCCAGCAGGGATGATCTCGCTGTCATCAGCGCCAACGAACTTCCAGCCAACAAAGACCTTGCCATCCTTAGCGGCAGGAATCTGGTTCGACCAAGTCGTGGAACCATCAAAATCAACGACCTGGATAATGGGCTCATAGCCCTCATCAAAGAAGTTGACGGTATGGGTCTCCTTCACAGCGTCTTTCCAGACAGCCTGGACAGACGTATCGGCAAGAAGCGGCGTAGTCGAGAAGTCGATGATGTGGTCGTCGGTGTCGCCGACATACTTCCAGCCAACAAAAACCTTGCCCTCCTTGGGAGCGGGCGTAATAGCGTTCCAGTTGAGCGAACCGACCTGATGCGTAATGCTGCCGATCGGCTGGTCACCCTCATCGTAGAAGGTGGCAGTTGCATACTCAATCGGTGCATCCGCCCAGACGGCCTGAAGGTTGACACTCTCGTCCGTATAGGCGAGCGGAGTGCCTGCAGCGATGATGTGATCGTCGGTGTCGCCGACATACTTCCAGCCAACGAAGACCTTGCCCTCATGGCCAGCGGGGGTCTGATTCATCCAAGTGGTGGAACCCTCAAAGTCAACAACACGAATAATAGGCTTATCGTTCACATCGTAGTACTGGACGAGAACGGTGCGCTTGTCCGTAGAAGGCTTGCTCTCGTTCTTCTTCCACAGGGCGTCGAGGTGCCAGTTGCCCTCAAGCGGAGTCTGGGTAGCAACGATCTGGTCCTTAGAGCCAGTGAAGGCCCAGCCGACGAAGGTGTATCCCTCCTTCACCGGGGTGTAGTTGAGGTAGTCGTAAAACTCCTCGCCGTCTTTAACCTCATACGTAACCTCATTCAGGACCTTGCTGCCGTCATAGTAGGTGACGGTGTACTGCTTGGCCGAAGGCGTGGTCTCGTTCTTCTCCCACAGCGCAGTGAGGCCCCAATCGCCCTTGAGCGGATTCTGGGTCGCATTAATCTTCTCATCGGAGCCGTTGAAGGCCCAGCCGACGAAGGTGTAGCCCTCCTTCACCGGGGTGAAGTTGAGGTAGTCGAAGCTGTTCTCGTCGTACTTAACCTTATCCAGGACCTTGTCGCCGTCATAGTAGGTGACAGTGTACTGCTTGGTCTCGTTCTTCTTCCACAGGGCGTCGAGGTTCCAGTCGCCCGCGAGCGGGGCCTGGGTGCCGACAATCTGATCCGTAGAGCCAGTGAAAGCCCAGCCGACGAAGGTGTAGCCCTCCTTCTCCTCCGGGGTATAGTTGAGGTAGTCGAAGCTGCCCTCGTCGTACTCCTTGGTGGCAAGGACCTTGTTGCCATCGTAGTAGGTGACCGTGTGCTTCTCAACAGCCGGGGTCTCCTGCTCCTCAACGAAGGACGCATAGAGATTCAGATCGCCGCTAACCTTAGCCTCGGAACCAGACCAGGTATTCGTAGCCTCGTCGTAGTTAAACACCGAACCAGCGGTAGTGTAGAGGTAGGCAATCTTGTAGCCAGGCTTCTCTACGAAGGTGGCGCGCTCGAGAGCGTCGGTTACCTTTTCGCCATCTTGAGCACTAACCATCCCGGCAAACTCACCAGTCGCAGAATCGTAAACCGTGAGGCTACGCCACTCAGCCGCATCGGCGGCGTCCTTGGCGGCAGGCTGCTTGACCTGTGCAGCGATGGCAGTTACCGGCGTAGAGCCAAGCACCATGCTCAAGCTCAGACCGGCTGTGATAGCAGCGTTAAGCTTCCTATTCATGTGGTCGTCCTTTCCCGACTTGCTTCTTCGCGACCACTTCGCAGAAGAAGACATTTGAATTGCATCATCAATTCAAGCCGAAATAATCCTAAATTGGTTGCGCAACCAAGCTATATCTAAGGTTTGAGACTTTTTTGCAAAAAAGTTTGCAAAAAGCTATTGCACCACCCGTACGCTGGGACAAAGGTCTGCCAGCGGGCACTCGTCGCACTTGGGTTTGCGGGCGTCGCAGATCTCGCGGCCAAAGGTGATCCACTGGTGGTTGACCGACCCCCAGTACTCGTGCGGCAAAATCTTGAGCAGATCCTGCTCGGTCTTGAGCGGCTCTTTGGCGTGCGTCTTGGGGCTCAGCATCAGGCGGTGCGCGATGCGGTTGACGTGCGTATCCACCGCGATGCCCTCAACGATGCCGTATCCCACGTTGAGCACGATGTTCGCCGTCTTGCGCCCCACGCCGGGCAGCTTTACGAGTTCCTTCATGTCGGCCGGCACCTCGCCGCCGTAATCGGCAACGATCATCTGCGCGGCCTCCACGGCGTGCTTAGCCTTACTCTTATAAAAGCCGAGCGACTTAATCGTATCCGCCACGTCGGCCACGCTCGCCCCGGCCATGGCCTCGGGCGTGGGCCACCGGGCAAACAGCTGCGGCGTCACCTTGTTAACTTGCGCGTCGGTTGTCTGGGCCGAGAGCAGCACCGCGATGAGCAGCCTAAAAGGATTCTCGTGGTCCAAAAAGCACTCGACCGGGCCATAGCGACGGTTGAGGCGCTCGCACACCTCGATGGCGCGCTCGCGTTTGGCGGCATTGGTCTCGCGTGGCATAACGACTCCTTGGCTCAGCAGCTCAACAAACTCATGCCCACGATTGTCCCACGTCCAGGGCGTTTACGCCTCCAGGAACGCGCCGGTCTGGCGGCTCCACAGGCTTGCGTACTCGCCGCCCGCCTCGACAAGCTGCGCGTGCGTTCCGTCCTCCACGATCTCGCCATCGGCCAGCACCACGATGCGGTCGAGCGCCGCCACGGTTGACAGGCGGTGCGCCACCACGATGGAGGTGCGCCCGCGCATCAAGTTCTCGAGCGCCTCCTGCACCAGCGCCTCGGACTCGCTGTCCAGGGCAGAGGTCGCCTCGTCGAGCACCAGGATCGGCGCGTCGGTGAGGATGGCACGGGCGATGGCCACGCGCTGGCGCTGACCGCCCGATAGCTTAACGCCGCGCTCGCCCACCATGGTGTCAAAGCCATGAGGCAGGCGGTCGATAAACTCCAGGGCATTCGCCAGGCGCGCGGCCTCGCGAATCTGCTCGTCGGTGGCGTCGGGGCGGCCATAGGCGATATTCTCGCGGATGGAGCGGTGGAACAGCAGCGCCTCCTGCGGCACGTAGGCAACCTGGCGGCGCAGGCTCTGCTGCGTGCAACGCGATACATCTTGGCCATCGACGAGCACGCGGCCGCCTTGTACGTCGTCCAGACGCAGCAGCAGCTTGGTGAGCGTCGTCTTGCCCGAGCCCGATTTGCCCACCAGGCCCACGCGCTGACCCGCCGCCACATGGAGCGTCAGGTCGTCGAACACGCTCTCGCCCGCCGCGGCATCGCGGTAGGCAAAGCTCAAGTGCTCAAAGTCGATTGCGCCCTCGGTCACCTTGAGCTCGGGGGCGTCCTCGTCGTCTGCCACCAAGCGCGGCTCGTCCAGTACGCGAGTCATCTCGGCCGCGTCGCCCAGCGCGCGGTTAATGCGCTGCATCATAGAGCTCACATAGTTCAGGCGCATGGTGAGGTTATACGTGTAGGTAAAGATCATGACGAGCGCGCCGGCCGAGATGCCAAACCACGCGTTGCCGCCCGCCACGAACACGCTCACCACGGCCATGGTGATGACGATAAGGCCCGAGGTCGTAAAGTTGCGCTGCATCATGGCGTGCATCGAGACCGTCTCGGCGTCGCGCGCGGCGCGGTCGGCGGTGTCGAACAGGTCGCGCTCAAAGTCCTCGCGCCCGCAGGTCTTAACGGCCAAGATGTTGGTGACCGCGTCGGACAGCACGCCCGATAGCTTGTTTTGCGCGGCGGACGTCGCAGCCGAAAGCGGCATGATGCGCTTGTACATAAGCCAAACGAACGCGATGTAGACAACCATGATGCCCACCAAGATCACGGTAAACGTGGGCACCACCGGGGCGAGCGCAGCCACGGTGCAGATAACCGAGGTGATGGTGGGAATGAGCGAATACACCGTAACGTCCACCAGGCCCGTGTAGCCGCTCATAAAACGGCTCGTCTGGCTCACAAGCGATCCGCCAAAGCGGCTGGTGTGGAACGTCATGG
>CAKUEU010000104.1 GCA_934646865.1 uncultured Collinsella sp.
AGTCCCTGCGATGGGCCCATAACAAAAAAGCTCCCATTGCTGGGAGCTTTTTCATTTAATGGTGCGGGCGAAAGGACTTGAACCTTCATGGGGTTGCCCCCATACGGACCTGAACCGTACGCGTCTGCCAATTCCGCCACGCCCGCGTGCAGGAATTAGAATAACGGAGCGCCAGCGCGAACGCAAGAACTATTTTTGAAAAAGTTTGCAGGCATTTTCCCAAGCGGCCTGCGCGATTGCTTCGGCATTCTCGCCGGTGCGGTCAACACGGTCGTTGACCAGCGCGTTTGCCGTAATGGAAATCATCGCGGGTTCGCACTCGAGACCGCGAATAGGCTCTGGGGCCATGTACGGGCAATCCGTCTCGAACAAAATTCGATCGAGCGGGGTTGCCGCGAATGCCTCGCGCACGTCATCGTTACGTTTGAAGGTCGCCGCACCGCCATAGGCGATGTAGCAACCCAAATCCACGAAGCGCTCCATCGTGGCGCGGTCCTCACCAAAGCAGTGCAGCACACAGCCCGCCTGAGGCATGCCTACCTCGCGCAGCACGTTGTACGCGTCCGCATGCGAAGTGCGTTCATGGTCCGTGTCCTCGTGACGCAGATGCAGCTCTACCGGCACATTGCGACGCACGGCAAGCTCGAGCTGGCGCGCCATGCAGTCGATCTGCACGTCGTGAGGCGCCGGCGCAACATCATCGTCATAGTCCATGTGGTAGTCCAGGCCGATCTCGCCGATACCGACGCATAAGGGGTCATCGAGCGCGGCCACAATCTGAGCATGGATGTCCTCGATATAGTCGAGAGCGCCATACGGATGCACGCCGGCAAGATACTTGATCTGCGGAATATCCCGCATCGGCAGAATCTCGCGCGTCAGCCAGTCGCTGTAGTCCGTCACGCTGCGTTTGTCGGCGATGGGATCGAAGATCGTCACCAACAGATCGACGCCTGCGGCCTTGGCACGCACGAGCGTCTCGGGCACCTCCTTGCCCCAAAACGAAAGCAGGTGCGCGTGCGTATCGGCCAGCGGCGCCAGCGGCTCCGGACAGGTGACCGTTTTCTTTTTCTTGGTAAACGTCACACGTTCGGCATTAGGCGTCATGGGAAAGCTCCTGAGCCAAGCGGACAAAATCGGCAACGTCAAGCGTCTCGGCGCGCGTGGTGGGTGCAATACCGCAAGCCTCAAAGGCAGCATCGAGCACGTCCTTGGCAAAGCCGTTGGCGCTCATGGAGTTGCGGATGGTTTTGCGACGCTGGGCAAATGCGGCGTCGATCACGCGGGCCACGAACTCGCGATCGAGCCCCTCGGGCACCACGCCGCCAACGCGGTCGATACGCACGACGGCCGAGTCCACATGCGGCGCCGGCATAAAGCAGCGCGGCGGTACCTCAAAGCGCCCCGTCACCTGCGCATACAGGCCGAGCTTTGCCGTGTAGCCGCCATAAGTCTTGTTGCCGGGCGTCGCGGCAATGCGATCGGCGACCTCCTTTTGCACCATGACGACGGCGCGCTTGAGCGCAGGCATCGTCTGGAAGAACTGCAGGATGATCGTCGCTGCCACGTTGTAGGGCAGATTCGCGACAAACACCGTGGGCTCGCCGCCGGCCGTCTGCTCAATCTGCTCCGGCGTCACCTTGAGCGCGTCACCCATGATAAAGCGGAAGTTGGCATAGTCGGCAGCGTGGGCATCGAGCACCGGCTCAAGCTCAGGATCGGCCTCGATCGACGTGACGCATGCCGCCTCCTGCAGCAGGGCCAACGTCAGCGTGCCGCAACCCGGACCGACCTCGAGAACGCGCTCATCGCCCGCAAGCTCAGCGAGCTCGCAAATGCGCTCGATCACGTGGTTGTCGATTAGAAAGTTCTGGCCCAGGCGATGCTTGGTCGCCAGGCCAAACTCCTCCAGCAGTTCCCTTGTTGCCGTTGGGTTTGCCAAAGGCGAAGTTGTCATAGGTGCCTCCTTAACATGGTGGCGGCGTCTTGAAACAAAAGGGCATGGACCGTGGCGGCCATGCCCTTACAGCTAAACTGCAAATTGCCGATATAGCGTTCGCGTGGTCTTTACGCCAGGCGCGGGAACAGCGGATCGCCCTTCTCGACGGGCTGACCACCGGCAAGCAGACCCCAAGCGCAAATGCCCTTGAGGTCATCGCTCGCAGCCTCGCCCTCGCAGGACAGGCGGCGCAGAGCCTCGGCGGAAGTCTGGGGCATGAGCGGCATCAGCAGGTGGGCGGCGATGCGGATGGCCTCGAGCAGGTTGTAAATCACAAACGCCAGCTCGTCGGCCTTGGCCTCGTCCTTGGCAAGTGCCCAGGGCTCGGAATCCTCGATGTAGTGGTTGGCGGCGTGGATGAGCTCCATGACCTCGTCCTTGGCTCCGCCGTAATCGAGCACGTCCATCTTGGCCATGTAGCGCTCGACCAGACCGTCGGCAATCTTTGCCAGCGGGTTATCGAACGCGTCGAACGATGCGGGCTTGGCGGGCGCGCAACCGTCGAAGTACTTGCCGCTCATGTTGAGCGAACGCGAGATGAGGTTACCCCAGCTGTTGGCCAGGTCGGCGTTGTAGACCTGTTCCATGCGATCGAAGCTGATGGCGCCATCGGTACCGGGCACCACGTCGGTCATAAAGTAATAGCGATAGCCCTCAACACCCAACATGTCGATAACATCCTGCGGAGCGATGGCGTTGCCGCGGCTCTTGGACATCTTCTCGGCCTTGCCGGTCTCGGCGTTGCGCACGGTCAGGAAGCCGTGGGCAAAGACGTGCTCGGGCAGGGCCTCGCCAATGGCCATGAGCATGGCGGGCCAAATGACGCAGTGGAAGCGGATGATGTCCTTGCCCACGATGTGGAACTGTGCAGGCCAGCGATAGGCCAGCTCGGCACGGGCCTCGTCGGTGTCGACACCGTAACCGACAGCCGTCATGTAGTTGAGCAGCGCGTCGAACCACACGTACGTCACGTGGCCCTCGTCGAACGGAACCTGAATGCCCCAGTCAAAGCTCGTGCGGCTCACGGAAAGGTCGTTGAGGCCGCCCTCGACAAAGCTGCGCACCTCGTTCATGCGGAACGCGGGCTCAACAAAATCGGGATGCTCGTCATAGAGCTTGAGCAGCTTGTCCTGGAAGGCGGAAAGCTTAAAGAAGTAGGACTCCTCCTGCACGCGCTCGAGCGGACGGTGGCAATCGGGGCACAGGTGCTGGCCGACGCTGCCGTACTCCTCGTCACCCTTCTGGACCTGCGTATCGGTGAAGTAGGTCTCGTCGGGCACGCAGTACCAGCCGTCGTAGCTGCCCTTATACAGGTAGCCGGACTCCTTCATGCGCTCCCACAGATACTGCACGGCGTGATGCTGACGCGGCTCGGTGGTGCGGATGAAGTCGTCGTTGGAAATCTCGAGCTTGCTCCAAAGCTCCTTGAAGTGCGGAGCCTGGCTGTCGGTCCACTCCTGCGGCGTCATGTCGTGCTTGGCTGCGGCCTCGGCGACCTTCTCGCCGTGCTCGTCCATACCGGTCAGGAACTTGACGTTATAGCCGGCAGAGCGGCGATAACGAGCCTGAACGTCGGCAATGATGGTGGAATAAGCCGTGCCCAGGTGCGGATCGGCGTTGACGTAGTAGATAGGCGTCGTGATAAAGAACGAAGGCTTGGTTTGATCCATGGGGTCTGTCCTCCAGAAAAACGTTGCATACAGGGGATGATTCTAGCGCAAGGGCTGCATATCCTCCATCTATTGCATATCGAGCACCATGGCATAGACATCGCGTTTGCGGCGCGAATACTTCTGCGACAGGCGCTTGGCAACCGCGGAGGCAGGCTCACCCTCCTCGAGCGCGGCGCGGATGTCCTCGCGCAAGGCCTCATCGGGATCTACGGCAGTGGCGCCAACCGGCGTGATGCCGGCCTCCTCATCCTCGCTTGGCGGCGCGATGACCAGCGCAATCTCTCCCTTCACCTCGCCGCGCGCACGCAGCTCTTCGGCAAGCTGGGCAGCAGGCCCGCGCAGGACCTCCTCGTGCAGCTTGGTGAGCTCGCGGCAGACGGCGACCTCGCGCCGGGGAAAGACCTCGGCCGCGGCCTCGAGCGTCGCCACAATGCGATGTGGAGACTCGTAGAAGATGAGCGCGCCGGGCACCACGGCAAGGCGCTGAAGACGGCGCACACGATCGCCATGTTTGCGACCCAAAAAGCCCTCGAAGAAGAAATGCTCGCAGGGAATGCCGGACGATACGAGTGCCGTGACGCATGCGGAAGGCCCGGGGATGACTTCGACGGGGACATCGGCCTCGCGTGCCGCCTCAACCAACGCCTGGCCGGGGTCAGACACGCTCGGCATGCCAGCATCCGAGGCAAAGGCAAGAGTCTCCCCCGCCAGCAGGCGGTCGACCAGACCGGCGGCGCGGCTTGCAATCACGTTCTCGTCGCAACGGACGAGCGGCTTAGAAATGCCCAGGTGCATCAGCAGCTTTGAGGTCACGCGCGTGTCCTCACAGCAGATGGCGTCGGCGGCAGCGAATGCCTTACCGACGCGCGGAGATAGATCGCCCAAGTTGCCGATGGGCGTGCCGACCACATAGAGTTTGCCCGTGCGGGCGCCGTTTTGCGTCATATCAACCTATTCAATCATGCCGCGCTCGAG
>CAKUEU010000105.1 GCA_934646865.1 uncultured Collinsella sp.
CTCGAGACCAAGCAGGGACATGCGCAGACGATCCTTATGTACCCCGTGGCGCAGGCCGATCGCTTGCACGCCGCCATTTCCCAGCAAGATGCCGAGCACCTGCTGAGCCACTACGGCGAGCTCGAGTGCGACACCTTTACCGAGCGTAACAGCTCGCTCGAGGAGACGCACTTTAAGCAGCAGCTCAAGCTGGGCGCACCCGAGACGGTTCGCGTGGCGAAGACCATGATGCACCGCATTCGCCAGGCCGAAGAAGCCGGCAAAAAGCCCAGCTCCTACTACATGCGCGTGCTCAAGGAGGCCAAGCGCCGCTCCGTTGAGGAGTTTGCCGTCGCCTTGGGCGTCACCGAAGAAGACGCCGAGGCCTGCCTAGCCCAAGCCGCCCTCAACTAACCCGCCAAAAACCACCACAAAGGGGACAGGCACCTTTGTGGTGGTTTTCTTGTTCTAGTAGTATTCATGCTTATCGATACCCACGAGCACAAGGAGTCTCTTATGGCAGAGCCGCTTACCGCCGGAATCACCCGCGACCGCGCGTTCGAACTGCTCAACGAGCACAACAAGGACCCGTTCCACATCACGCACGGCGAGACCGTTGAGGGCACCATGCGCTACTTTGCGCGCGAGTTCGACCCCGAGAACGAGGAGTTTTGGGGCATTGTCGGCCTGCTGCACGACCTGGATTGGGAGGAGCATGAGGACGACCCCATGAACCACACCATCTACGCCGCCGAGATTCTCGAGGCCGAGGGTGCGACTCCCGAGCTCATCCGTGCCATCCAGACGCACACGTCCGATTTCAACTCTTCGCTGCCCAAGCCCGAGCTTCAGATGGAAAAGATTCTGTTTGCCTGCGACGAGCTCACCGGCCTGATCGGTGCTGCCGTCATCATGCGTCCCAGCAAGAGTGTCATGGACTTTACGACCAAGTCGCTCAAGAAAAAGTTCAAGGACAAGCGCTTTGCCGCCGGCTGCTCGCGTGACGTAATTTCGCAGGGGGCCGAGATGCTGGGCTGGGAACTCCCCGAGCTCTTCGATCGCACCATCGCTGCCATGCAATCCTTCGCCCCCGATCGCGACACCTTCCAGGCCTAATCCGCCTCGCCAAAGCGCAAAAAACCACCACAAAGGTCACCTTTGTGGTGGTTTTTGTTTGCGCGGGTGTTAGGGGCGGACCTGGCCGGTGCCGCGGAGCTTGTATTTGTAGGTGGTGAGGGCCTCGGCGGCAAAGGGCCCACGGGCGTGGAGCTTTTGGGTCGAGATGCCGATCTCGGCGCCCAGGCCAAACTCGCCGCCGTCGGTAAAGCGCGTGCTGGCGTTGGCGTACACGGCCGAGGCATCGACCGCATCGAGGAAGCGCTCGCAGGCATCCGCGTCCTCGGCAACGATGGCCTCGGAATGCATGGTGCCATAGCGGTTGATGTGCGCGATGGCCTCGTCCTCGTCGGCCACGACCTTCACGCTCATCTCGAGCGCCAGATACTCACGGCCCCAGTCCTCCTCGGTTGCGGCAACGTAGTCGTCGCCCTCGGCAAGCCCGGCGTCGGCGCACGCGGCGCACGTGTCCTCGTCGCCGTGGATCAGCACGCCATGGTCGTGCAGCACGGCCACGACCGCGGGCAGGAACGAATCTGCCACGGCACGATCGACCAGCAGCGACTCGGCAGCATTGCACACGCCCACGCGCTGGGTCTTGGCGTTGACGATAATGTTGAGCGCCTTGTCAAAGTCGGCGGATTCATGCACGTAGATATGGCAGTTGCCCGTGCCCGTCTCGATCACCGGCACCAGCGACTCGCGCACGCAGCGCTGAATCAGGCCCGCGCCGCCGCGCGGAATGAGCACGTCGACGATACCGCGGAGCTTCATGAGCTCGCCGGTGGCCTCGCGATCGGTGGACTCGATCATCGATACGGCCTCGCGCGGGAAGCCCTTGGCCTCCAGCGCATCGGCCAGCAGCTCGGCAATCATGGCGCACGAGTGATAGGCCAGCGAGCCGCCGCGCAGAATGCAGGCGTTGCCGGTGCGGATGCAGATGCCCGCGGCGTCGGCCGTCACGTTGGGGCGCGCCTCGTAAACCATGGCGACCAGGCCCAGCGGCACGCTCACGCGGGTGAGGTCCACGCCACTTGCGAGCACGCGGTGATCGAGCACGCGGCCGACGGGATCGGGCAGATCGGCGAGCTTCTCCAGGCCGGCAGCCATGCCCTCGACGCGCTCGGATGTCAGCAGCAGACGATCGAGCAGGCCGGCCGAGGTCCCCGCATCGCGCGCGGCGGACATATCGAGCTCATTGGCGGCGACGATGGAGTCGACACTGTCGCGCAGCGCTGCGGCCATGGCGCGCACGGCCTCCTGGCGCTGCTCGTCGCTCGCCGTAGCAAGCGAGGCCGACGCTGCCTTGGCGGCAACGGCAAGATCGTGGACATACGTGGCTATATCGACCGACATGGACGGCCCTTTCTCCTAGAAGTCTGCCCACCATGGTAGCCGATTTGCGCATGCCCTCGCGCGCGGCGGTAGAATTGGTCAACACGAAACACCGCAACGAACGGAAGTACCGCATGGCCCTCATCACTTCGTACCACGTCCCCGGCCTCTATGTCGAGGATCACAGCATCGACGTCCCCTTGGATTGGCGCGGCCTTGAGCCGATGCTGCTGGCCGTCGGCAGCACTATGCGCCGCGGCGCCATGCCGGCACCCATCGCCGGCGCGCCCGAGAGCATCAAGCTCTTCTACCGCGTGGTCTGCGCGCCTGACCGCATCAACGACGACCTGCCGCTGCTCCTGTTTTTGCAGGGCGGCCCCGGCGGCGAGTGCCCGCGTCCGCTGTCGCCCACGAGCGACGGATGGATCGAGGAAGCCGTCAAGCATTTCCGCGTGGTCCTTCCCGACCAGCGCGGCACGGGGCGCAGCAGCTGTGTGGACGGGCGCACGATCGCGGCTCTGGGCGAGCGCGCGACGGCCGCCGGCTCCGATGCGGCACGCTCGCAGGCAGACTTCCTCAAGCGTCACCTCGCCGGCTCCATCGTGCGCGATTTTGAGTACCTGCGTCTGGTGGGCTTTGGCGGCAAGCCGTGGGTCACGCTCGGCCAGAGCTACGGCGGCTTTTTGACGCTGAGCTACCTGTCGCTCTTCCCCGAGGGCGTGGCGGCGAGCTTTACCTGCGGCGGTATCCCGCACGTCCCGGCGAGCGCCAGCGAGGTCTACGCGCACACCTTCCCGCGCATGGCTGCCAAGACGCAGCAGTATTACGACCGCTACCCCGCCGACGTCGAGCGCGTGGCGGCCCTTGCCGATGCGCTCGAAGAGCAAAAGCCCGTGCTGCCCGATGGCTCGCCGATGACGGTCGAGCGCCTGCAGCTTATGGGCAGCGACTTTGGCATGAAGCTGAGCTTTGAGCGCATGCGCTGGATTATCGATCACGCTTTTGCTGACGGCGACGGCACGTTGAGCTGCGGCGTCTCGGTATCTGACAGCTTTTTGATGCGCGCCTTCGAGCGTACCAACACGCGCACGAATCCGCTGTACTGGACGCTGCAGGAGTTCATCTACGCCGACGGCGATACCATGCCGATTCGCTGGGCCGCGGCCGAGGAGAAGGCCCATCGCGCCGAGTTCGACACCCTCGCGCGCCCGCTCATGTTTACCGGCGAGGCCATGTTCCCGTGGATGTTTGAGCAGATGCCCGAGCTTAAGCCCTTCAAGCCGGCGATGGATCTGCTGATGGAGGACACCAGCTGGGACAAGATCTACGACCCGCAGCGCCTGGCTTGCAACGAGGTGCCGCTCCAAGCCGCGGTGTACTTCGATGACATGTACGTGGACTCGGGCATGCAGCTCGATACACTCAGCAGCGTGGGCAACTCGCACGCCTGGGTGACCAACGAGTTCGAGCACGACGGCCTGCACGGCAGCGCTGTGTTCAAGCACCTCTACGACGAAGCCCTCAATCGCGGAGACCTGAGCCGAATCTTCTAGCGAAGGAGTGTCCCCAGGTGCCGGCACATAAGGAACGTCCCCAAGTGCCGGCACCGCGTCTCCCCCTCTACCAAGTTGCGGTGAAATAGGGACTGTTTAAGCGTTTCAAGCCGTAAAACAGTCCCTATTTCACCGCAACTCAGGAAAAACCTGCAACGTGCCCATCGCAGGTAGAGGACGGAAAGCGAAAACGTCCCTAAGCGAGCAAGGTGACGTGAAAGAGGAGGGTATAGACCTTTTGGTCATGCCCGACGATTGAACGTCAGATTGCCGCTTAGGGGCGTTTGCAGCGTCAATTGGTTAAGCGAAGACGATCAGGTTATCTCGATGGATCGCGGGCTTCTCGGCCAGGTCCGCGAGCAGGCGGTTGCTGGTAATCTGGTCCTGGCGGCGTCCTGCAGCAAGCTCCAACACGTCCGAATCGGCCTCGGCAATGCCGCGGGCGACGACCATGCCGCTCGGATCGCACACGTCGAGCACATC
This sequence comes from uncultured Collinsella sp., assembly GCA_934646865.1. Lineage (GTDB taxonomy): Bacteria > Actinomycetota > Coriobacteriia > Coriobacteriales > Coriobacteriaceae > Collinsella. The sequence continues at coordinate 4,467 of CAKUEU010000105.1, forward strand.
GCCCTCGGCAAACTCGCCATCGACCTGGCGAATGCCCACCGCGAGCAGGGAGGAGCCACGGCTGACCAGCGCCTTCGCAGCACCGTCATCGACCGTCACCGAGCCATGGGCCTTATCGCCCAGCGCAATCCACAGCTTGCGGGGTGCGATGTCCAAGCGCTCCGCCGG
>CAKUEU010000106.1 GCA_934646865.1 uncultured Collinsella sp.
CTGGGCGCATGCCGCTGCCATCACGGTCACAAGCCGGGCGATGTGTTCGACTTCGACCGCGACCGCGGCAAGATGTGTGCCATGGCCTGCCATGTGGGCTTTCCCTATATCGACATCCTGCGCTACGGAGGCACCGTGCCCGGCAACGAGCCCGGCACGGCAAAGTTCTGCTGTCCCGAGGTCGACACGTTGAACGTCTGGCTCGCCGAGATCGTCGACGAGTAATCGAGCGAGGATTTTCTCCCACCGAGATAATGAGCGTGGATTTTCTCCCGTTTTGAGCGCCGTTTCGCGCTCAAAGCGGGAGATTATCCACGCTCGATTTGTATGCGGGAGAAAATCCACGCTCGTCTTATGCCGATGGCGTGGCTCGTGAGTCCGCGCGTCCGTGCGCTTACAGCTGCTCGAGCATAGCGGTGCAACCGGCGAGCACGTCGCGGTAGGTGGCATCGAAATTACCGGTGTACCAGGGGTCGGCCACGTCGCCGGGGCGCTCGGTCCAATCGAGCAGGCGCGAGATCTTGCCATCGGGGTCGTCGCCAAAGATGCGACGCAGGCCACGCGCGTTCTCAGCATCCATATAGACAATGTGATCCCAGTTGCCATACTCTGCGCGACGCACCTGGCGGGCACGGTGCGCAACGACGGGAATCCCGACTTCGCGCAGCTTGGCGACGGTGCCACGATGCGGCGGGTTGCCAATCTCCTCGGTCGAGGTCGCAGCAGAATCAATGACGAACTCCGCCTCGCGCCCAGCACGGCGCACGAGCTCAGTAAACACCGACTCAGCCATCGTCGAGCGACAGATGTTCCCATAACAGATAAACAGTACGCGTTGCATAGGACGATACCTTTCATATAGAAGGCTGCTAAAAAGTCGAGGCCGGGCGCATGCCAAGTTCTATTTCTTGGCCAGTTTGAAATAGCGCTCAAATATCAATTCAAACACGTAATAAAACATCAGGCGACTGTCGAGATCCATGCTGCCCAGTCGGATTTCCTTTTGCACGGTGTAGATGGGGAAGTCGGCCAGCTTGGACAGCGAGTTGCGCGAAAAGCCGGTGAGCGTGACCACCTTGCAACCACGTGTCTTTGCTATTGAGGTGGCATCGATTGATACCTGCGTTTCACCGCTGACTGAAACGCTAAAGACAAGATCATTTTTGCCGAGCAATTCTGCGTAGTGCCTCATGACATGGCGTTCACTGAGCGTATCGGTGTTCTTGCCCATTATTTTGAGCTTTTCGGCCATCTCGAGGCACGGGTATTTCGAAAAGCCCGAGCAGAAGAACACGATATGCGAGGCGTCCTGGATAAGACTCACAACCGAATCGATGACCCGGTCGTTAAGTAAGTCTTTGGTCTGTACGAGCTGGGTGTCGAGCGGAAGTGCCTCGATAGTGAATCGATTGCGGTCAAGTGAGGCAGAATACGATCGCTTGAGCTCTGTGAACCCCGAAAAGCCAAGCTTGTGGGCAAGCCTGACGATTGTGTTGGGAGCGACGAAGAACCGTTCGGCAACGCTCTTAAGCGTAGCGTCGTCAACATCATCACGCAGCTCGATGATGTAGCGCATGATCTCGCTTTCGAGATCGTTGAGCTTGCTCTCGCCAGCTCGCACATGATCATAAAAAGATTCTTGATCTTTCATAAGATGTTTCAGCCCCTCACACCTCGCCGTACATATGGTACCGCTTTGTGTAGCCAGGTGAGAAATCGGCAACCGGCCAAGATTGCCTATTGCTCCTGAACTGGGCAAACGTGCGTGTCTGTCTACACATATCTGTGTTGTGAGCGAAATCATGTGTCCCCGTTTCGCATTGGCCAACACGGGGGTTCGCAAATGGCCTCATGTCGCAAAATAGCAATCGAAACGAAGCAAGCCGAGGACAACCGCGGAGCCCAAGGTCTTCGAGAACACCGATCAGCCAACCCTGGAGGGACGGAACATGAAGGATAAGCTCAATATTGTGATCGTTGGCGGCGGCTCCACGTGGTGCCCTGGCATTCTTAAAGCCCTGACTAAGCACATGGACATTCTGCCGCTGAACCGCGTGATGCTCTATGACATCGATGCCGAGCGCCAGCGCCCGATCGGCGAGTTTGGCAAGATCCTCTTCGCCGAGGAGGAGCCCGGTGTGGAGTTTGGTTACACCACCGATAAGGACGAGGCATACACTGACGTCGACTTTGTGCTCTGCCAGATTCGTACCGGCGGCTACGAGATGCGTAGCAAGGACGAGAAGATTCCGCTGCATATGGGAATCATCGGCCAGGAAACGGTGGGCCCTGGCGGCATGGCTTACGGTATGCGCTCCATGCATGACATGGTTGAGATCGTCAACGACGTTCGCGCTCATAGCCCGGAGGCGTGGATTATCAACTACACCAACCCGGCTGCTATTGTGGCATATGGTCTCGAGCGCGTCCTGCCCGATGAGCATCGCGTTCTCAACATCTGCGATCAGCCCGTCAACCTCATGCGCTCTTACGGTCGCCTGCTCGGTCGCGATATGAGCAAGACCGAGCCCGTGTACTTTGGCCTCAATCACTTCGGTTGGTTCAAGCACATCTACGATGAAGAGGGCCATGACCTCGTGCCGCAGATTAAGGAGTACACGGAGAAGAACGGCTTCCTTCCTGCCGATGCCGAGCAGCGTGACCAGTCCTGGCTCGACACCTACGCCATGGTCAAGGACATGCTCGAGGACTTCCCCGACTATCTGCCCAACACCTATCTGCAGTACTACCTGTATCCCGAGTACAAGGTGGCGCATCTCGATCCCGATTACACCCGTTCCGACGAGGTCATCAACGGTCGTGAGAAGCGCGTGTTCGCCGAGTGCGAGCGCGTGGCGCAAGTCGGTACTGCCAAGGGGTCCTCGGTTGTGCAGAACGATGCTCACGGCGATATGATTGTCGAAATCACTTCTGCCATCTACCGCAACACCAACAAGACCTTCATTGTCATCGTGCCCAACAACGGCATTATCGAAGGCATGCCCGATGACGCCATGGTCGAGGTCGCGGCAAGCGTGGGCGCCAATGGCCCGCAGCCCTATGCTGTCGGCAAGATCGGCACCTTCTATCGCGGCCTTATGGAGAACCAGTACGCCTATGAGCGCCTGACTGTTGAGGCTTGGATGGAGGGTTCCTACGAGAAGGCCCTGCAGGCACTCACGCTTAATCGTCTGGTCGGCGACGCAAAGAAGGCCCGCAAGGTGCTCGATAAGCTTATCGAGGCCAATAAGGACTACTGGCCGGAGCTTAAGTAGTCAGTTCTATAGCGCTTGATAACTGTTATGGGGCGTGTGGATCGTAGAGCTGCACGCCCCGTTTCTTTAAGAGGGGTATCCCATGAACAAAGACGAGCTGCTGGCAAAGTTCCAGCGCCTGGGCAAGGTCCTCATGACGCCCGTCCTGATTCTGCCAATCGCCGGCATCCTTCAGGGCTTTGGAAATGCCTTTACCAGTCCCACCCTTACGGCAGCTGTTCCCTGGCTTGCTGCTCCTGGCTTTGCGATTTTCTTTTCGATTCTTAAGGCCGCAGCCGGCATCGTCATGAACAACATTCCGGTTATCTTCTCGATTTGTCTCGCCTATGGCTTCGCCAAGTCCGAGAAGGCTACCGCGGCGCTTTGTGGCTTTTTGGGCTACATGTGCATGAATTCCGTGATGGGCACGTTCCTTACGGCGACTGGCGTTATCGATCCCGCGAATCTTACGACGGGCCAGAGCACGATCCTCGGTATCACCACGCTCGACACTGGCGTTATCGGCGGTCTTCTGGTGGGCGCAATCGTCGCATGGTTGCATAACCGTTACTACAAGATTGAGCTGCCTGCCGTGTTCTCCATCTTCAACGGTACGCGCTTTATCCCGGCGGTGACGTTGCTCTCATGCAGCATCCTCGCATTGGTCATGTCCTTTGTTTTCCCGTTTATTCAGAACGCTCTCGGTGCGCTGTCCGAGTTCATCAAGACTACGGGTGCCTTCGGTGCATTTGTCTACGGCGCCGGCGAGCGCATGCTTCTGCCTTTTGGCCTGCATCACTTTGTCTATTTGCCGTTCTTCTTCACGTCACTCGGTGGCGTCGAGACTATCGACGGCCAGACTGTTCAGGGCGCTATCAATATCTACAACGCGATCCTGGGCTCTCCCAGCACGCCGTTTAACATCGAGGTCAGCCGTTTTGTCATGAACGGCAAGGTCATCTTCGCCATGTTTGGCCTGCCCGGCGCTGCACTCGCCTTCTACAAGACGGCACTTCCCAAGAACAAGAAGAAGACCGCAGCGCTCATGATCGCCATTGTGGTGCCCTGCATCCTTTCCGGCATCACCGAGCCGCTCGAGTATTCCTTCCTGTTTATCGCGCCCATCCTCTATGTGTTCCACGCTCTCATGGCTGGTCTTGCCTATGCGCTGACCTATATCCTGCAGTTCAACGTGGCCGGCTCCGCGTC
>CAKUEU010000107.1 GCA_934646865.1 uncultured Collinsella sp.
CCGTCCCAAAAAGACTACTCAAAAAGACTGTTTTTTAGGGCTGTGCCACGAAAACGGCCTATCTACTACGTTTGACCCGTATGGGTCGACCATACCAGGTTTTTCCGAAAATCGGCAAGCCGTCTACCTGCGGTTTTGATTTCGCGAAAATTGGCATGGTTGAGGGTAGTCGGCTAAACGTAGTAGATGGGCCCATTTCGTGGCGGACGATTCAAGCCGAGGCGCAAAATAGCCCCTGGGCCAAGAAAATCATAACCAACGTAGTCAAAAAAGCCCCGCGGCAGGAGGCTGCTCGCGGGGCGAAGAAGAGGGGCTTGTTTGTGGCGGGCCAAAGGGGCGTGGCGTAGGGTTTACCGCGTCAGGCCCAAGCCCTTTACAGCTCGACGAGCTGGCCGGTCTCGGCGGCCTCCTTGACGGCGTTGAGAAGCGTGAGCGTCTTGACGTTGTCGGCGGGGGTCACGACGGGCTCGACCTCGCGGCGGACGACCTTCACAAAGTGCTTGAGCTGCATCTTGTGCGGCAGCGCCGGGTCGACGGCCGGGATCTCCATCTGCAGCGGCTTGTGCCAGTTGGAGGCGCCGTCATAGGAGAACTGGTGCAGGCGGGGCAGCGACAGGGCGCCCTTGGTGCCGCCGATAAAGTAGGCGTCGGCATCGAAGGGACGGTACTGCGGGTCCTCGCGAGCGGTGGCCTCCCAGTTCCAGGGGCTGGCGGTAGCGTCGGAGATGGTCATGCTCGCAAGCGCGCCATCGGCAAAGCGGACGTTGACCACGGCGGAGTCCTCGGTTTCAAAACCGCGGGCGGCGCTGGACTGCATGCCCTGGACTGCGACGGGCTCGCCCAGCAGGTAGCGGAGCAGGTCGACGTCGTGCACCAGGTTGACCAGGATCGGGCCGGCACCCTTCTTGCGGCGCCACTCGACGTCGAAGTACTCGTCGTTCTTATAGATCATGTAGTGGAAGCTCGAGACAGTGAGTTTGCCCAGCTCGCCGGACTCGATGATCTCCTTGGCCTTGTTGACGAAGGGGTTGTGGCGACGGTGCTGGCCCACGAGCACGGGCACGCCGGCGGTCTCGGCCTCGGCGGCGAAGGTCTGGGCGTCCTCGAGGTCGTTGGAGATCGGTTTTTCGACCAGCGGCACGATATTGCGCTTGACGGCCTCGCGGGCAACGCCCAGATGCAGGTCGTTGGGCGTGGCGATGATGACGGCCTCGGGCTTGACCTCGTCCATCATCTGGGCAGGATCGGTAAAGAACGGCACGCCGGCGGCCTCGGCCGTGGCGCGGGCGCCCTCAAAGGCGTCGGCGATGGCGACGAGCTCGGCCTCGGGCTCCTCGGTGACAAAGCGGATGTGGTTGCGGCCCATGGCGCCGGCGCCGATGACGGCAATGCGGACGGGGTTGAGCTCAGACATTTCGACTCCTTAATGGTGGTGGCGATGGAATGCGGCAAGGGGGCGGCCCTTGCCGCATCAAGCAAAACTAAGCGGACTTCTTCTTGCTGTCGGAGACCATCATGTAGACGGTGAGCACGACGGCGATGGCGGCGATCACGATGGCGCCGTAGAAGGACTGCTGGTAGGCGGCGCTGCCGGCCTCGGCGTGATACAGCACGGCGGTGATGGGCTGGCTGATCCAGGTGGAAGCGGCGTAGCCCAGGAACATGATGCCGTAGTTGACGCCGATGTTGCTGGTACCGAAGGCGCCACCGGTGAGCGGCGGGTAGATGACGAGCAGGGCGCCAAAGCTAAAGCCGAGCAGGGCGAGCGCCACGAAGAACATGCTCTGCGTAAAGCTCATCGACATGATGACGAGGGCGACGATGGTGACGACAAGGCTGATGAGCAGCGACTTGTAGGCGCCGATCTTGTCGATAATCTGGCCAAAGGACAGGCGACCGACCAGGTTGGCGCAGGTGTTGACGGAGACGACCACGCCGCCGAGGGCGACGGCAGCGGCGCTCGTGGGGTCGGCGAAGAGCTGGACGGCGGCGATGGAGGCAACCTTGCCGACGAGCAGGGTGCCGGCGGTGGCGGCAAAGGCGAAGGTGATGATGAGGACCCAGAAGCGCGGGGTCTTGACCATCTCGCCCGGGGTGAGGTCGCCGAAGGTGCCGGCGTGGGCGCCGCCCTTGGGGGCCTCGAAGCCCTCGGGCAGCCAACCGGCCTCGGGGGCCTTCAGGAACAGGGCGGAAGCGGCGATCATCACAAAGAAGATGACGCCGAGCGCCTTCAACGCGCCGAAGATGCCAAGGCTCGGGATGAGCAGCGAGGCGAGCACCGGGGACAGCACAGCGGGGCCGGCGGTCGAAGCGGCCAGGGTGATGCCGGAGGCGAGGCCCTTCTTGTCGATGAACCACTTCTGACCCGTGGTGAGTGCCGGGTTGTAACCCAGGCCGTTGCCGACGGCGGCGACGAGCGAGAACCACAGGTAGAACTGCCACGGCTCGGTGACGGTGCCGGACATGAACCAACCCACGCCGTAGCACACGGCGGCGGCGATCACGACGTTGCGGGGACCGATCTTATCGGAGATGCGGCCGGCGAAGATGCCCGTCACGGCCATGATGGTCTGGAAGACCGGGAAGGCCCAGGTAAGGGCGTTGGACCACTCGGGGTAGACGGCGAGCAAATTCTTGCTCACGACGGAATACAGCGCGATGGAGCTGATGAAGAACATGGTGACGCACGCGGCGGAAAGCACGACGGCGCGGCCCTTGTTGGAGTTGGTGGAAGCCATTGGACTCTTTCTAATCGATGCGGGGAGGGGAGGGGTTTGCCCGCGTCCCTCTCTACCGGGCTGGTTTACTGGTCGGTCGGCTTAGCGACGCCGGACTCATCGGACCAGAGCTCGACACCCTTGTTCTTAAGGTAGTTGTCGGCGTATGCGCGACGGCCGCCGGGCTTGGCGGTGAGGTCGCCCATCATGTTGGAGAAGCCGCCGTCGACCTTGATGGCGTCGCCGGTGGTAAAGTCCGAGCGCTTGGACGCCAGGAACATGACGGCGTTGGCGATATCGCTGACCTCGCCGATGCGGCGCGTGGCGATCAGGCGGCTGCGGCTCTTCTCGACCTCGGGGTCGGCGTAGAAGTTGGCCGACATGGGGGTCTTAACGAAGCAGGGCTCGACGCAGTTGGAGCGCACGCCATACGGGCCCCACTCGGCAGCAAGCATCTTGGACATCATGTTGACGCCGGCCTTGGTGGAGCTGTACACGCCCGAGAACGTCTCGGGGGAGTGGCTGGCGACGGTGGAGATGTGCACCAGGCGACCCTGGCCGGCCTTGATCATCTCGCGACCAAAGCGCTGCGAGGTGATGAAATAGCCGGTGAGGTTGACGTTGAGCACCTGCTCCCAGTCGCTCAGCGGCAGGTCCTCCATAGCGGCGAAGCGCAGGATGCCGGCGGTGTTGACGAGGACGTCGACGCGGCCGAAGTTGGCGATGGTGGCGTCGACGGCGGCCTGAACCTCGGCCTCGTCGGTGGCGTTCATCTTGTAGCCCTCGGCGTGGATGCCAAACTCGGCAGCGAGGTCGGCGGCCGCGGCCTTGACCTTCTCCTCGTCCAGGTCGAGCATGACGACGTTGGCGCCATTGCGGGCGAACTCGCGGCAGATCTCGGCGCCCATACCGCCGAGCGCGCCAGTCACGGCGCAGACATCGCCCTCGAGCTTAAGCCAATTGCTCATAGGAACTTCCCTTCTTGTGCCTCCCAGTGAGTCGCTCCCATTAACCGACCCACGTGGTTTTCGCTGGTTATCGTATGCTTTGCGTTTGCGCAGGTGAATTGCATATTTGTTAGAATGGCGTTAACCGTAGGTTTACACTGTGTGCCGCAGTTTGCCTGTGCTGAGCGCGTGACCTGCGAAAACGACCCCCTGCGGCACTGTGTGGCCGTACGTGCGAAAACGGAGAGATGACGTGTACGATCGACGACTTGAGGCCATATCGGCCGCCGCGGAGCTAGGAAGCTTCTCGCGTGCCGCGGCAAAGCTGCGCGTGTCGACGCCGGCGCTCGTCAAACAGGTGTCGGGGTTCGAGGCCGAGTTTGGCATCACGCTGTTCGAGCGCTCGCATTCGGGCGTCAAGGTGACGCCGGCGGGCGCGCTGTTGGTGGACGACGCGCGCTCGATCATGCGCCAGTCCGAGGACGCGCTGCGCCGCGCCCGACGCGCGGCGGGTGATGGCGGTGCGGTGCGCCTGGGGGTGTCGATGATGTGCCCGGGGCGTCAGACGCTTTCGATGTGGACGGGCGTGCACGAGTTGGAGCCGTCGCTGCGTTTTGAGATCGTGCCGGTGAGCGACCTCTACGACGAGCGCGAGACCGTCATGCGCAGCTTGGGCCGCGAGGTCGA
>CAKUEU010000108.1 GCA_934646865.1 uncultured Collinsella sp.
TTGCACCAAAAATCGCCCCGTTCTCGGTTTTGAGGACGGGGCGATTTTGTTGAGCTGATTTGTTCGAGTTTCTTACGCGAAGCGGGCGACGAGCTCCTGCAGGACGTCGGTCATCTTGACGAGCGAACTGACCGGGACGAACTCGTTGACGCCGTGGTAGCAGTAGCCGCCCGTGGAAAGGTTGGGGCAGGGCAGGCCGCGGAACGACAGCTGCGCGCCGTCGGTGCCGCCGCGAATCGGCAGCACTTGGGGCTCAACGCCGCAGGCAAGATAGGCTTCCTTAGCGACATCAATCAGCTCGGGATAGTCGCGCACGATCTCGGCCATGTTGCGGTACTGCTGCTTGATCTCAACCGTCACGCGCTCCTCGCCCAGGCGCTGGTTGAGCAGGGCAGCGGCGGAATCAATCAGCTCGAGCTTCTGCTGGAACTTGGTGGCATCGTGGTCGCGAACGATATAGCGCGCCGTGGCGTGATCGACGGTCGCAGACACGCCCTCAAGATGATAGAAGCCCTCGTAGCCCTCGGTGTATTCCGGGCGCTGCGCATAGGGGAGCAGCGCGTTAAAGTCGCAGAACAGATTGCCTGCGTTGACCATGCGGCCCTTGGCGTCGCCGGGGTGAATGGACTGGCCCTCAAAGCGAACGGTCGCCTCGGCGGCGTTGAAGCACTCCCACTCCAGCTCGCCGACGGGGCCGCCGTCGACCGTGTAGGCGTACTTGCAGCCAAAGGCCTCAATATCCAGCAGCTCGGCGCCGTGGCCGATCTCCTCGTCGGGACAGAAGCAAATGCCGAGCGCGGGGTGGGGCAGCGAGGGATCCTGAGCGATGCGCGCGACGAGCGCCATGATTTCGGCGACACCTGCCTTGTCGTCGGCGCCCAGCAGTGTGGTGCCGTCGCTGCAAACCAGGTCCTCACCCACGAGGTCGTTCAGGGCGGGAAGCTTGGCGGTGCTCATGGCTACGGGCTTGCCGTCAACCGTGCCGCAGACCAGGTCGCCGCCCTCGTAGTGCACAATATGCGGCTTCACGCCGGCGCCCGGGGCAACTTCGGTGGTGTCGAGATGGGCGATTAGGCCCAGGGCAGGCTTGTCCTGGGCGCCAGCACTCGCGGGAATATGCGCGCAGACATAGGCATGTTCGGTCACGTGGGCATCGGCCGCGCCGAGCTCGCGCAGCTCCTCGGCCAACACGTTGGCAAGGTCAAACTGAACGGTACTCGAGGGCACTTGGTCGCAGTTTGCATCCTCCGACTGCGTATTGATCTGGACATAGCGCAAAAAGCGCTCAAGGACGTCGGGGCTCGTGGTGTTGTTTTCCATAAAGACCGCTCCAATCTTGGTTGTCGTGTGCAACAAGAACTCTAGCACGGTATGCCACGGCATACCGCGACGCTTGGATGGGGTAGAATCACCCATTGAATGTAGAAGGGACGGAAGGTCATGGAAACGACAAATAGCTCGCGCGAGCTGCACCTGACGGTGGCGAACGAAGACTACTTGGAGTGCATGGTTCGCATCGAAAGCGAAGAGGGGGAGACCAACGGCGTGCGATCGGTCGATATCGCGCAGCGCCTCGGTGTCTCCAAGGCATCGGTGAATAAGGCGGTCTCGGCGCTGAAGACGTCCGAGCTTGTCGAGCAATCGCACTACGGCAAGGTCATCCTGACCGAGCGCGGTCGCGAGGTCGGTACGGCTATCTGGTACCGCCATCGCCTCATCCGCACGTTTTTGGTCCAGGAGCTCGGCGTCGATTTTGAGTGTGCCGATTCCGAGGCGTGCATGATGGAGCACGCGCTTTCCGAGGACACGATGAACCGCTGGCTCGCTTATCTCGAAAAGCAGGGAATTAGCGTCGAGGAATAGCGGGATAAATATGGATACGAGTTATTACAACCGCTTTGGTGCCGAGGAACTTACGCGCCGCTTGTCGAGTGAGACCTTGCTGGCGCAGGGCCCTATGGGCAGTGTGCTGCTAAGTGAGTACGATGCCGTCGACATTCCACCGGCGTTTTGGAATCTGGCAGAGCCACAGACCGTTTCTCGTATCCATCGCCTGTATGTCGCCGCCGGCGCGCAGGTGCTCATCACCAATACCTTTCAGGCATCGAGCTATGCCCTCAAGCATGACCAGATCACGCCGTCCGTGGCGGAGGTCAATCGCGGGGCCGTCGATGATGCCCGCCAGGCGCACCCTCAGCTGCTGCTGGGCTCGATGGGCCCGATCGGTATTGAGTGGTTTGCCGAGGACTCTGCCGAGTATCGTGAAATCCGAGGTATTACGCGCGAGCAGGCGCATGCCTTGCTCAATGCCGGTGTTGACGGCCTGCTGATCGAGACAGTGACGTCTATCCGTAATTTGCAGCCCATACTTGCTGGCGCTCGAGATGCCGCCGACGGTATGCCTGTTCTGGTGAGTTTTGTCGTTGACGATAAAGGCGACCTGTTAGGCGATGGCCTCAACATCGAGGCAGCCGTTTTGTACGCCGAAAAACACGGCGCAAACTCGGTTGGTGTCAACTGCTGTTCGCTTGCGGCCGCGAGCGCCGCGGTGCCCAGGATGGTTGCATCGGCGACTACGCCCGTCACGGTGCGTCCCAACGTGGGCGATCCGGTCCAGACTCCGGATGGTCCCGTATGGCACGAGAGCCCCGAAGCCTTCGCGCGCGCATGCGTCGAATGGAGGCAAGCCGGTGCCGCAATGGTTGGTAGTTGCTGCGGAACCACGGCGATCACTACGGCGGCGATGGCCGAGGCACTGGATATATAAGGCTCAAAACCGCTCCATACGGGGCGGTTTTTTTATTGCCTGTGCGTCATCGGCGGCATTTGCCCAAATGGTGAATGCCGGTGCAGGCAGGTTGCTGAACACGCGTTGCGGGTATACCTCATGCGTACCATGATCTAAACACTGTGAGGTGTCTGCGCGTGTGCGCGATAATTCATTTTGGAACTGACGGTTGGCGTGCTCGCGTCGATGAGGATTTCACCGTCGACAACGTTGCCCGCATTGCCGATGCCGTCGGCGAGTTGTGGCAAAAAACCAATCCCGGCAAAACGGTATATATAGGATTCGACACCCGGCCCCAGGCGCACGAGTTCGCTGAGCTTGCGGCGGGCGTGCTTGCGGCTCACGGATTGGACGCCGTGCTCGCATCTCGGCCTGTCCCGACCCCTGCCCTTACGTGGGCGGCGGCATATGACGGCGATGCCTGCGGCGCACTCATGGTGACGGGGTCCCATCATCCACAGGGCTATCTGTGCCTTAAGCTGCGCATGGGAGACGGCTCGACGGCCAACCAGGATGTCATCGAAGAGCTCGAAGATACCATGGCTCCTGAGCCGATTGGGATCGAGGGACGCTACCGCACCGCAGATATTATCCCTGACTATATGCAGGCGGTGGCATCGTTTGTCGATGCCGAGGCCATTCGAGCCGCCCACCTGCGTGTGGTGGTTGACCCCATGGGCGGTGCGGCCCAGGGCTATCTTGCCGACCTGCTGCGCGAGCTTGGCGTCGAGGTCCACGAGATACATGCCGGACAGGCATCCGGTCAAGAGGATATTTGCCCCGACCCGGTCGAGCCGTGGGTGGATGCCTGCGAACGAACTGTTGTCGAGGACGGAGCATGCGCCGGTTTGGTGACCGACGGCGATGCCGATCGCATTGGGGCGGTCGATGAGCGCGGTAGATATATACATCCACATCAGATCATGGCGCTCGTACTGGGCGATCTCGTACAGTTCCGCAATTTGGAGGGGCGCGTCGTCGTCAATCTATCATGCTCGACGCTCGTGCGCCGTGTTGCCGAGGCGCTTGGATGCCGCGTCGTCGTCAAGCCCGTCGGCTTCAAATATATAGCTGCCGAGATGAAGAAGGGCGGCGTCCTCATGGGCGGCGAAGAGGCCGGCGGCATCGGCATTGCGGCGCACATGCCCGAGCGCGATGGAATCCTTGCCTGCCTGATTCTGTGTGAGCTTATGGCAAAAACGGGCGCGCCTTTGGGCGTTCTGGTCGATCAGCTCGAGGCCAGTTTTGGCAAGACGAGCTATGGGCGCCGCGATTTGCGCCTCGAAGCCGAGGACGCCGAGTCGCTACGGACGCTGCTTCCGGGTATAAATCCCAAGTCGATATGCGGCAAGGTCCCACAGAGCGTGAGCCATATGGATGGTTTGCGTTTGGCGTTTGAGGATGACACTTGGTTGCTGGTTCGTCCGAGTGGGACCGAGCCGGTTGTGCGCGTGTACGCCGAGGGCTTTTCGGTGGAGGAGCGCGAT
>CAKUEU010000109.1 GCA_934646865.1 uncultured Collinsella sp.
TCGTAGACGTTCCTGCCGTCCTCGAGGTAGCCCTCCTGGTCGAAGTGCACGATCTCGATCTTCTCGGTCTCCTTCATGTGTGTCCTCCCATCACATGTGCGCAATCCTATACATCGCGCGTCTTGCTGATACCAATTATAGCCATACGTTTGCGCGTTATTTAATACCAATCCAAACTCACGAAGATTTGCGGCGAACGGTCGATTTCCCCACCCGAGTGGTATTACAACGCCATGAGTTGTCTAATTCGAGCATCGCAGCCGACGGATGCTCCACAACTCACCGCCCAAAAGCACGTTGCGCCGAAACCGCCCAAGCGTTTCCGGCGCAACCGCGCAGCCTCGTTATTCGGCTTCCATCTCCGCCGTCACACGGCGATACATATCGATAACCTGGGTCGTCGCCTTGGACGGATCCCGATAGTAGCGACCATCGCACGTCTCGGCCGAGACATAGCCCGTATAGCCGTGACGCATGAGTGCCTCGAGGTCGGCGCGCATATCGCGCTCGCCGTCGCCCCAGGCAAGGTGCGTCGTGCCGCCGCCCACATCCACAAAATGGGTGTGAACGATCTTGTCGCCCAAAACCTCAAAATAGCTGTCGATCGTGTCGCCGGCAACCTCCATGGCGCCAAAGTCGATGCAGGCCTTCAGGTTGGGACGGTCGACATCGGCCAAGATGTGCGCCACGTCCTGCGCGGTGTTAACCAGCACGGACTCCGACGGCTGCAGCGCTTCGAGTGCGACGCGAATGCCGCGCGAATCGGCGTAATCGCATACCGAGCGCAGCATGGCCACGCTGCGAGCCCAGGCATCCTCGGCCGGCTCATCCAGATAGGCCCAGCCGCTCGTCACCAAAATCTGCGGCGCACCCAGCTCGACGGCAACGTCGATCACGTTCTTAAAGTAGGACAGGATGCGCTTCTGACCGGCCTCGCCACGCACGGCAACGTTCCACGGCTTGGGGTTGTTCTGCTCGGGGCAGACGCACACGATCTTGATGCCGTACTGGGCGGCCAGGTCGCGGATCTTGTCCACCGAATCGTGCTCATGGCAATCCACATACAGGTGCATCGAGCCAGTCCACAGCTCGATATTGCGATAACCGGCCTCGCCGGCAGCCTTAAAGAACGTCTCGATGCTGTAATAACGATGGTTGATGTTCATGAGCGAAAGCTCGGGTACGGCCATAGCCCTCCCCTTTCGTACAAGCTTGGAAAAAACAGGGGGCCGCCGCACCTGCGACAAGCCCCCAAAGATCGACGCTACCGTTAGACGCGATGGAAGCGCGATGTAAACATATTAGGCAAGCACGCCAAAGTAAGCGCCGATGATACCCACGACCATGGTGCAGAGAATCAGGACCATCGGGTTGATCTTCTTGGAGAGCAGCCAATAGTAGAGCCAGAAGGCGGCCATGCCGAGCATGCCGGGCATGATGCCATCCAGGATGTCCTGGAGGGTCTGGGCGGAGTCGCCCTGGCCGATGGCGATGGGCATCGAGGCCCAGAACATGTCCTTGCTCATGGCGCCGACGACCATGACGCCGACGATGCCGACGCAAGCCATGATCTTTTGCATCAGGCCGGTCTTCTGAGCCTCGTCGAGGAAGCCGATACCCAGCTCATAACCCTTGATGGCGCCAAAGATACGAATCAGGAACGCCGGGATGTTGTAGATGAGCAGGAAGGCGATGGGGCCAAAGGCGTTGCCGGCCTGGCACAGGCTGATGCCCACGGCAGCGGCGACGACGCGCAGGGTGGACAGGAAGAAGGAGTCACCCAGACCGGAAAGCGGGCCCATGAGGGCGGCCTTGATGTCGTTGACGCTCTCGGGCTCAACCTCGCCGCGAGCGACCTTCTCCTCCATAGCCATCGCGATGCCGCCCACGAAGGGAGCAAGCTGCGGGGTGATGTTGAAGAATGCGCTGTGACGGTGCAGGGCCTCGGCGTAATCGTCGGGACGGCCGGCGTAGATCTTCTTGAGCATGTTGGCGACCATCAGGCAGAAGGCGATGTTCATCTGCTTGTAGTAGGTCCAGGAGAACTCCATGCCCAGGGCACCGGTGTTCAGAGAGCTCTTAATGAGGTCGGAGCGAGTAATCTGGTTCTCGGAATTAGAAGTCATCGTCCTCATCCCCTTCCACAGAAAGCTGGGGCTGGGCGCCACCGAGGCCCAGCAGGTCGAACTTGTCGATGCCGATGATGATTGCGATCAGAGCGACACCGAGGACGGGCACGTTGGCATAGGAGCACAGCAGGAAGCCCAGGAAGTAGAACGGCACGAGCTGCTTGGTAAGCACCAGACGGCCGAGCATTGCGAAGCCCATGGCAGGCAGGATGTTGGCTGCGACGCCAAAGCCATCGAGGACGAACGTCGGGATGAAGTCGAGCAGGCCCTGAACGGCGTCGGCACCCAGATAGAAGGACACGGAGCACAGGAAGAAGGCCAGGGCGACGATCACGAGGCCGATGATCCAGTGCATGGCGTAAATGCCCTTGAGGTTGCCCTTGCTGGCAAAGACGTCGGCGCGGTCGACCAGAAGGGGCATACCGGCGTTGACGACGTTCTTGATGGCCAGGCACAGGGTGGCGATGGGCATCGCGAGCGCGATGGCGGCCTCGGTGCTCTGGCCCAGCTGGATAGCGAAGGCGCAGGCGAGCACGCCGCCGATCGTCTCATCGGGCGGCACGTAGGCGCCGATGGCGATAGAACCCATGAAGAGCAGCTCGAGGCTCGCGCCGATGGCGAGGCCGGACTGCAGGTCTCCGAGCACTATGCCCACGAGCGGGCACAGGACGATCGGACGGAACGCATAGAGCGTACCGAGCTGATAATCGAGCTTACCGAAGGCAGCGATAAGTCCGATGAGGATCGCTTGAACAAGCATTGTTCCTCCCTTTGATCCCTCTTGGATCTGTGCGGCGATTACCGACTTGTCAGCGCGCCCTTTTCCATGCCGACAATCGCTTGCCCAGACCCAGCTTGTACCGGTGTGCTGTTAACACCTAAACCGGTACAAATGATTTCATACCAATTATATAGTCATGCGGAAACTATTTAATACCAATCGCTCAACGGGCAGGTACTCCCGGTGAACGGTAGGCGGGCTATCGGACAAAACGTTTAGCCGGTACGCCCACCGATGGGGCGGCGCCGTGCACGCCGCCCCGTGGTCCCCAATTAGAGGGCGCTTACGGCGTCGACCTTGGGGTCATCGGCCAGAGCGCGAATCTCGACCTCGATACCGCGGCCGGCGAGCTCTCGAATGTCCTCTTCCTCGGCGGCGGTCACAAAGATCTGACGGGAAATCTTGCGGGCGTCGGGACGCTGCTCGTCCTTGGACTTGGTGTTGCCCAGGTTGATGGAGGTGATCTGCGGGCAGCCGTCGGCGAGCTGCTTGGCCTCGGCAATGCTGGCGACGCAGATGATCATCTTGTACTTATCGGTCACGCCGGAGTTGATGGCCTCGATGGCGTGCTCCATGTCCTTGATGACGAGCTTGGCATTGGCCGGCTTGCCCATCTTGAGCGTGGTCTTCCAGACGGGATCGTTGGCGACCTTATCACCGACGCAGAAGATGCAGTCGGAGCCCAGGCCCTGAACCCAAGAGACGGCCACCTGGCCATGAAGCAGACGATGGTCGACGCGAAGCAGTTGAATCATGATTGACCCCCAAAGGTCTCATGCCGGAAACCCGGCGCTGTTAATAGCAAGACGGTGACTAGAACTCTTCCTCGTCATCCGTATCGGTCAGCAGGTCGTTGACAAACTTGACGCGCGTGTCGTCGGCAGCGAGGATCTCGCGGATGACCTGGTCGGCAGGAGCCTCCTGGTCGGAGAACAGCAGCTGGATCAGCAGCGGCAGGTTCATGTTGGCGATCAGGTAGGTGTTGGGACGTGTCTGGACGATCTTGGTGAACTCGTTATTGACGCTACCGCCAAACAGGTCGGTGCACACGATCACGTCATCGGCAGGATCGAAGGTCGCTAGAAGTTTGGCGGCCTCCTCGGCGACATCAGTGCGACCGTCGACAAACATCGACAGATCGTGGACGTTATCGCGCGCGCCCGAGAGCAGCTCGGTGCTCTCCTTGATGCCGGTCGCAAAATGCGCGTGGCTGGCGAAGATGTATTGCCTCATTGCGGTTTCCCCCAAATGGAATTAGTAGTCGAACTGGTGGTAGTAGCGGCGGTACTTGAGGTTGTGCTTGGTGACCAGCTCGTAGTTGCGCGCGAGGC
>CAKUEU010000110.1 GCA_934646865.1 uncultured Collinsella sp.
GCGGCGGTAAAGACTTGGTTGGACACAACGGCCATGTAGCAGCCTTCGGGAAGGTCCAGCAGCTCATAGTCGCGCTTGGTGGCGGGTTCGACGGTTATTTGGCGACTGCTTTGGGCAATCTTAAGGCCAAGGTCCTGCTCGAGATATCGATAAATGGAGCTTGAGGCCTTATCGGCATCGAGCCCCTGTACGTCGCGTGCCAAAAAATAGCTTTCATCGTGAATGACTGGGCAACCGGCGATGGAACGAACGCGCTCGAGATGAATGAGATCTGACCCGATTTCAAACCCCGTTCTGTGGGCTGCCTTTTCGGTGGCTTTGACTTGCTCAAAGAGCGTCACCTTTGTTTCGGAATCTAGCTCCATGCGTCTGACGGACTCGTCGTATGTTTCGATACCTCCAACCTCAAAGAGGGCACGGCTTCGTGGGCGCCAGATGACGCGGACGCCCTTGCCATGAATTGGTTGCACCAGTCCCTCGTCGGCGAGCGCAGTGAGCGCGCGTCGAAGTGTGTTATGCGAACACTCGTATTTTTGGACGAGTTGGGCCTCGGAGGGGAGAAACGACTGAAACGGATACGTCCCCTCAAGAATGTCGCCCTTGACATCGTTGTAAATACCTTGCCAAATGGCTTTCATAGCTATCCTTTGAATCATTTAAATAAGTTGTGCTTCAGTATACCGTTCGAGCATACCGTTCGAGCATGATGCCTGCCGTTCACCGCGCAAAAACGACCGTTCATCCACTTATTCAAATAAGTCAAGAAACATAGAATCAATCTGACTAAACTAAGTGCTGTAAAGCAACTTATTCAAATAAGTTGCTATCCAAAAGACGGGTTGGCCACCTACGGTTTCTATCGAATAACGCAAAAGGAGGAACGCATGGGCAAGTATGCGGACGACGCGACCAAGCTGCTCGAGCTGGTGGGAGGCAAGGACAATATTGCCGCCGTGAGCCACTGTATGACGCGCATGAGGTTCGTGCTCAACGATGAATCGAAGGCCGACGTGCCGGCTATCGAGGCGCTTCCCTATACCAAGGGTAGCTTTACGCAGGCTGGGCAGTTCCAGGTCATTATTGGTAACGACGTCAAAGCCTACTATTCGGAGTTTACCGAGATCGCCGGAATCGAGGGCGTGAGCAAGGACGCAGCCAAGGCTGCCGCCGTCCAAAACCAGAATCCCATTCAGCGCGCCATGACGGTTATCGCCGAGGTATTTGCACCTATCATTCCCGCTGTTATCGTCGGCGGCCTCATTCTCGGTTTCCGCAATTGCATCGATTCGTTGTATGTGTTTGGCGACGGTACGCAGACGCTCGTGCAGCTGAGTCAATTTTGGGCTGGCGTCGACAGCTTTTTATGGTTGATTGGCGAGGCGGTCTTCCATACTGGCATTCCAGTAGGCATCTGTTGGTCGGTCACCAAAAAGATGGGTGGCACGCCTATGCTCGGTATCGTTTTGGGCCTGACGCTCATCTCCGGGCAGCTTCTTAACGCCTATGCCGTTGCCGGCACGCCGGCTGATCAGATTCCGCATTGGGACTTTGGCTTTGCCCAGGTCAATATGATTGGCTATCAGGCGCAGGTCATCCCCGCGATTCTCGCCGCAGTTACACTTGGCTTCTTGGAGCGTTTCTTCCGCAAGATCACGCCCGAGGTCGTCTCGATGATCGTCGTTCCGTTCTGCAGCCTGCTGCTTGCCGTCATGGCCGCCCACTTTGTCCTGGGACCCATTGGCTGGTGGCTCGGTAGCGGTATCTCCGCCATCATTTACGCCGGCATCACCGGCCCGTTCCGTGCCCTGTTCGGTGCTCTCTTTGGTGCGTTTTATGCGCCGCTGGTTATTACCGGCCTGCACCACATGTCTAACGCCATCGACCTGCAGCTGATTGCCGATTTTGGTGGCACTATGCTTTGGCCTATGATCGCGCTTTCCAATATCGCGCAAGGCTCGGCTGTATTGGGCATGGCGTACCTGCAGCGTTCCAACGATCGTGACCAGCAGGTAAATATCCCCGCCATCATCTCTTGCTACCTGGGTGTTACCGAGCCTGCCATGTTCGGCGTCAACCTTAAGTACATGTTCCCGTTTGTGTGCGCCATGATCGGCTCCTCCCTTGCTGGTCTTTTGAGTGTGGTGACAAACTGCACCGCAAACGCCGTTGGTGTCGGTGGCCTGCCGGGAATCCTTTCGATGCAGCCTGACAGCTGGGCGATGTTTGCGGTTTGTATGCTCATCGTGCTGGTCGTTCCTTTTGTTCTGACGGTTATCGTGGGCTCCAAGAAGGGCATTCGCGAGGAGGCCGAGGCCAGTGCCGCCGATATTCGCGCGGAGTTGGCCGCTCAGGATAAGTAACCCTACGTGCCCTACGAGCGCCGCGGTGGCTTTGCCCATCAGCGGCGCTCTTGTATTTCATATTCCCTGGTGATGAGCGAGGACGAGCAATGCTCGATATCAGTAATAAGGTCGTGTACCAAATCTATCCCAAGAGCTTTAACGATTCTAATGGCGACGGCTGGGGCGATCTGCCCGGCATCACGCAAAAGCTCGACTACCTCAAGCAACTTGGTATCGATTACCTCTGGATAACCCCATTTTTTGTCTCGCCGCAAAAGGACAACGGCTACGACGTGGCCGATTACCGAAGCATCGATCCGCGATTTGGAACCATGGAGGAGTTCGAAGAGCTTTCGCGCGAGGCGCATGCGCGCGGCATCGGCCTTATGCTCGACATGGTATTCAACCATGTTTCGAGCGAGCATGAGTGGTTTCAGCGAGCCATCGCGGGCGACAAGCGCTACCAGGACTACTTTATTTTTGAAGAGGGGACACCGCGTGAGCTTCCCTGCAACTGGGATTCGAAGTTTGGCGGTCCCGCCTGGACCTGGGAGCCTCATGTTGGCAAATGGTATCTGCATCTATTTGACCCGGGCCAACCCGACCTCAACTGGAAAAATCCTGAAGTGAGGCACGAGGTTGCCGATGTCTTGCATTTTTGGCGCGAGAAGGGCGTTGACGGCTTTCGCTTCGATGTAATCAATCTCATTGATAAGCCAGATTCATGGGAAGACGACTACGAGGGCGATGGTCGCCGCTTTTACACGGACGGTGCGCGTGTTGACAGCTACATCCAGGAGCTGGTGCGTGAGGGCGGCATCGAGGGCATGATGACGGTCGGAGAGATGAATTCGACGGGCCTTGAGGCTTGCATTCGATATACGCAGCCTCAAAACCACGAGCTCGCTATGACCTTCAACTTCCATCATCTTAAGGTCGATTTTGAGAACGGGAGGAAGTGGGTAAACAAGCTTCCTGACTTCGCGCTGTTGCAAAAGACTCTCGCCACCTGGCAGGAGGGTATGCAGGCGGGCGGTGGTTGGAATGCCGTGTTCTGGGACAATCACGACCAGCCACGCGCCCTCTCGCGTTTTGGGACCGACGGTTCCCTGCGCATTCCCGCGGCAAAGATGCTCGCGCTCTTTATGGACCTGTTGCGCGGCACGCCCTATATCTATCAAGGTGACGAGCTGGGCTCGACCAACGCACACTTTACGAGCATCGAAGAGTTCAACGATGTCGAGAGCCGCAACTATTACCGCATCTTGCTCGAGCAGGGAAAGGCGCCCGAAGAGGCGCTCGCGATCATCAACATGCATTCGCGCGATAACGGCCGCCTGCCTATGCAGTGGAATGGCGAGGTGCACCATGGTTTTTCGATCGCTGAGCCTTGGGTTCCGATGGCTCGCGATGCGAAGGATTGTAGCCAAGATGAGATCACGGCGGAGCTCGAAGTGGGCGTTTCGAATTCAATTTTTGAGTTCTATCGTCAGGTGAATGAGCTGCGGCACGAGTTGCCTGTGGTGGCGACGGGCAAGGTCCGTTTTGTTGACGCGGACAGTGCGCCCGTGCTCGCGTATGGGCGATTTGGCAATCTTCCTGTCGGAGAGCCCTATGATGCGTCGGTGGCGACGATCGAAGACATGTCCGCGCCTGGGTCGATGCTTGTGGTTGCTAATTTCTCCGATGATATGAGCGAGGTGGGCCCGGAAGTCCGGGAACTGCTGGCTCAAGGGGAGTGGGACGTGCTGTTGCGCTCTTATGGGGATGTTGAGGACCTGCAGGCACTTCGCCCCTTTGAGGGATATGCGCTCATTCGTAAATAGGCGCATGGGCATTTATGGCATCAAACGGGTTCGCTTGCCCGGGACATCGCGGAAACAGGGAAAAGG
>CAKUEU010000111.1 GCA_934646865.1 uncultured Collinsella sp.
GTACATACCAGCAACCCGAGAAAAGGGACTGGGTTGACTAAGTTTGCGCTTAAATGCCGGCAAGCGGAGAAGTCGGTATGCAGAAGGCGCGGACATGGAACTCGTTGGTGAACAACGAAAGAAAGGTTGGAGGAGATACCATATGATGAAGTACCTCCAGAAGCTCGGCAAAGCGCTGATGCTTCCCGTCGCGGCGCTTCCCGTCGCAGGTATTCTTATGGGCGTGGGCTACCTGCTCGCTCCCGCAGTCATGGGTGCTGCCGGTGACACTACCGGTTTTGCCTATACCGCCGGCTTCCTGCTCATCAAGGCAGGCGGCGCTCTTATCGATAACATGGCCTGGCTGTTCGCAGTCGGCGCCGCTGTCGGCCTCGCCGACGATCACGACGGCACCGCTGGCCTCGCTGGCCTCGTTGCCTTCCTGATGATCCAGCAGCTGCTCAACCCCGCTGTGGTTGGCACCATCCGTGGCATGGACGCCGACGCCCAGACCGCTTGGCTCGCCACTACCGAGGGCATCGCGTTCTCCAAGATCGCTGGTAACTCCTTCATCGGTATCCTGTCTGCCATCATCGGCGGCACTTGCTACAACAAGTTCAAGGACACCCGTCTGCCCGACTGGCTGGCCTTCTTCTCCGGCAAGCGCTGCGTTGCCATCATGACCGCCGTCATCTGCATCGTGGTCTCCGTTGTCCTGCTCTTCGCTTGGCCCCTCATCTTCGGTGCACTCGTTGCTCTCGGCGAGGGTATCGCTGCTATGGGCGGTATCGGCGCTGGCATCTATGCCTTCCTCAACCGTCTGCTCATCCCGACCGGTCTGCACCACGCTCTGAACAACGTGTTCTGGTTCGACACCATCGGCCTGGGCGACCTGACCCACTTCTGGGCTGGCGAGACCTCCGCTGACGTCAAGTGGAGCCTCGGTATGTACATGTCCGGCTTCTTCCCCTGCATGATGTTCGGTATCCCGGGTGCTGCCCTGGCTATGGTTCAGACCGCTAAGAACAAGAAGGCTGCTATCGGCCTGGTTGTCTCCGCTGCTATCTGCGCCTTCGTCTGCGGCGTCACCGAGCCCTTCGAGTTCGGCTTCATGTTCCTGTGCTTCCCGCTCTACGTCGTGTACGCTGCCCTGTACGGCATCTTCACCATCATCACCTACTATGTTGGTTTCCGTGCTGGCTTCTGCTTCTCCGCTGGTGCTACCGACCTCCTGTTCTCCGCTAGCCTCCCGGCTGCTGCCAACACCTGGATGATCATCCCGCTGGGCATCGCTGCCTTCGTGGTCTTCTACCTCGTGTTCCGCTTCGCCATCACCAAGTTCAACCTCATGACCCCTGGTCGCGAGGATGAGGATGTCGAGGAGACCTCCGCTCCCGCCGCTGCTGGCAACGATAAGTTCGCTGCTCTGGCTGCCGCTGTTCTCGCTGCCGTCGGTGGCAAGGAGAACGTCAAGACCGTTGACTGCTGCGCTACTCGCCTGCGCTTCGAGCTCGGCGATTCCGCTCTGGTCGACGAGGCTGCCTGCAAGAAGGCTGGCGCTCTGGGTGTCATGAAGATGGACAAGGGTGCTACCCAGGTCATCATCGGCACGCAGGTCCAGGCTGTTGCCGAGGAGCTCAAGAAGCTTCTCTAAGCCTCTAGGACGTTGTGTCTTGAAAAGGGTCGTCCCGCTCCGCGGGGGCGGCCCTTTTTTACTACCGCGATGCAAAAATCAGCAGTGGAATTGGTATTAGTGGCTGTCAATTTGGCACGGTCAAACATTCTTGAAATGTACGGGTTGACCTGCTGTTATCAATTATTAGCTGTTATAGTACGTGGTGTCTGGTTACAACCAATTTCGAGTCATTTATCCGGCAGGTTTCATCATGGCAATGGGAGCACGCAAACAGCCTTTGTACGATCAGCTCGTCGATTTGCTGACCGATAAGATCGATCACGAACTTCGCCCTGGCGACTATCTCCCGTCCGAGCGCGATCTATCGGAACGCTACGGGCTCTCGCGCACGACGGTTCGTCTCGCCCTTCAGGAGCTTGAGCGTTTGGGTCTCGTGGTTCGTCAACGTGGTCGCGGAACCATGGTGTGCGATCGCTCGCTGCAAACGGCAAACCTCACGCAAACCTATAGCTTTACCGAGCAGATGAAAGCCATCGGGCGTGTGCCCAAGACGACGATTCTTGAGTTTACCGAGGTCGAGGCCGACAAGAACATCGCGGTTGAGATGAACGCTCGCCTGGGTGAGCGTCTGTACAAGATTAAGCGTCTGCGTATCGCCGATAACGTGCCACTCATGATTGAGTGCACGTACCTGCCGAGCCGCAAGTTCTTTGCGCTCAAGCGCCCCATGATCGAGAACAAATCACTGTACGACATGATCGAGCAGGATTATCACGAGAAGGTTCGCCTGGCTGAGGAAGAGTTCTATGCGAGCATCGCTCGCCATTCCGATGCTCGTCTGCTCGAGATTGCCGAGGGTGCGCCGGTCCTGGATTTGATTCGCACCACCTACGACATGAACAACGAGGTCATTGAATATACGCGCTCGGTTGCGCGTGCCGACCAGTTTAAGTACAAGGTCTACCACAACCGCGCTGTCTAGCGTTATTGGGTATAAACCGCTCGGTGCATTTTGAGACGGGTGCAAAATGCGCGGAGCGATAGGAAACAACGAACAATCGCTCAAATGAACAAAGCAGTGGTTTTTGACCCGCCCTAAAACGCACTGCGAGTACGGGAGCTTAGATGAGCACGTATGCTATCAAGGCCGACAAGTTCTTTTTGCCGGCAGGGCCGCAGTTGGGCGGCTATCTTATGGTCGAAGATGGCGTCTTTGGCGCCTGGCAGGCCGATGAGCCCGATTGCGAGATCAAGGACTACACGGGCACGTGGATTGCGCCGGGCATGGTGGACACCCACATCCACGGCTTCTATAACCATGCCACGACTGATAACGATGCCGAGGGCATCAACATCAGCTCGACCGAGCTCGCTCGACGCGGCACCACCAGCTGGCTGCCCACGACTTTTACCGATGGCGTGGAACAGATTAAGGACGCCTGCGCTGCCATCGCTCAGGCTGACGAGGAACGCGGTCCCGAGTTCTGTGGTGCCCGCATTCAGGGCATCTACCTGGAGGGCCCGTTCTTTACCATGAAGCACGTGGGCGCTCAGAACCCCGCTTTTTTGATTGATCCTTCCGAGGAAGTTTTTGACGAGTGGCAGGAGGCTGCCGGCGGTCGCATCGTTAAGGGTGCCATGGCGGCCGAGCGCGAAGGCGCTGCCGCGTACGCCGCAGCCTTGAGCGCCAAGGGCGTGGTGACTTGCATCGGCCACTCCGACGCTACCTATGACGAGTGCGCCGCAGCTATTAACGCTGGCGCCAGCTGTTTCACGCACACCTATAACGGCCAGCGCGGCCTGCATCACCGTGAGCCGGGCGTTGTGGGCGCTGCCATGACCACCCCCAACACGTATGCCGAGATCATCTGCGACGGCAAGCATGTGAACCCTGCTGCCATCAAGGCACTGCTGCAGGCCAAGGGCTGGCAGCATACGGTGCTCATCACCGACTGCCTGGGCTGCGGTGGTATGCCTGAGGGCAAGTACACCAGTGGCGGCATGGATGTCATCATGAAGGACAACTTGTGCTGGCTCGCCGACGGCTCCGCCATCGCCGGCTCGGTGCTCACGCTCGCGCAGGGTGTCAAGAACATCGTCGACTGGGGTCTCGCCAGCGCCGATATCGCCATTCGCATGGCGACCGAGGTTCCGGCGCGCTCTGCCCACGTCGACGACAAGTGCGGTAGCATTATGCCGGGGCGCGACGCCGACTTTGTCGTGTTCAATCCCGACCTTACCCTGGTCGAGACGTATGTGGGCGGCAACAGCGTTGGTAACGCGTTTACCGAGTAGCTGCCAAAGAGACGATCCGAGAGGGGATTTAGATGATTTACGGTGCACTGGGCGATATCGAGGAATACCGCGGAATGCTCAAGGGTCTCGACGTGCTGATCGATTGGCTCGAGGAGAACGACCCGGCGGAGCTCGAGGTCGGCAGCCATCCGATTCTGGGCGACAAGGTCTTTGCGAACGTCATGGCCCCCACGACGCGTCCCGAGGCCGACGCTCACTATGAGACGCATCAGCGCTATCACGACCT
>CAKUEU010000112.1 GCA_934646865.1 uncultured Collinsella sp.
GCTTTCGAGCGCCAACTCCATCAATGTCGGCCGTCTGGTACCGCAGGTCGTCTACTACTTTGCCGCCTATGCGCAACTGCTGCGCGCCGGCGCTATCGAGGCTGGCGACGCCGTAGAGTTCTGTGTGCCCACCGGCAACTTTGGCGATATCTTGGCCGGCTACTACGCCAAGCGCATGGGTCTGCCCGTCGCCAAGCTCGTCGTGGCGAGCGACAAAAACAACGTACTTGCCGACTTCCTGACCACCGGCGTTTACGACCGCAACCGTCCGTTCTTCACGACTATCTCGCCGTCGATGGACATCCTTATTAGCTCCAACCTGGAGCGCATGCTGTACTTCCTGTCCGATGGCGACTGTGAGCTCGTTGCCGGCCTTATGGAGCAGCTTGCCCAGACCGGCCGCTACGAGGTGCCCGCCGAGCTGCTGGCCAAGATCCAGAGCGTGTTTGGCTGCGGCTGGGCCAGCGAGGACGAGGTCCGCGCTGCCATCAAGAGCTGCTGGGACGCGAACGGCTACGTGATCGACCCGCACACCGCTTGCGGTTATCACGTCTTTGAGCAGGTCGCCCCCGCCGAGGGCGCCAAGGCCCGCGTGCTGCTTTCGACCGCCAGCCCTTACAAGTTCCCACGCGCCTGCTGCGACGCCCTGGGGCTCAACGTTCCCGAGGATGATTTTGAGGCCATGCGCGTGCTCGAGCAGGCCACCAACACGGTCGCCCCGACCCAGCTCGCCGAACTCGAATCCAAACCCGTCCGCTTCGAAGACGTCTGCGACGTCGATGAGATGGCAAGCTACGTCGAGTCCGCAGCAAAACGAATGAGCACCAACTAAACCCCTTATTAAGCGCCGGCGAAAGCCGGCGCACCTTCTTTTATCAGAAACCCACCGGGATGATGACGAGCTGACATGCGGGTCTGCCTGTTTAGTTCGTCGCGAGTTCCGCACGAGCCGGAAAGCACTTAATGTGCTTTCCGAGCGAGCCAGGACTGCCCGAGCAGCGAACTAAACAGGCAGACCGCCCAGGAGATTCCCATGATCAAGATCACCGTCCCAGCAACAAGCGCCAACTTGGGCATCGGCTACGATACCCTCGGCATGGCCGTCAGCCTTTACTCGCACTTCACCTTCGAGCGCGCCGACAAGCTCACCATCACGGGCTGCCCCGAGGAATTCCAAAACGAGAACAACCTAGTCTACGTGAGCTTTGTGGATGCGCTGGCCGCATGGGGCGAGCCGGCCTTCCCCGTCGCCATCGACATTCAGACTGACGTTCCCGTCGCTCGTGGCCTGGGTTCCAGCTCCACCTGCGTTGTCGCCGGCATTATGGCCGCCGCCGCGCTGACGGGCCACACCGTCGACCGCGCCGAGCTCGTCCGCATTGCCACCGAGGTCGAGGGCCATCCCGATAACGTCGCCCCCGCTATCCTGGGCGGCGCCGTCTGCTCCTTTACGCCGACCGATTCGCTCCCCCAGTGCCTGCGCTACGAGGTGAGCAATCGCCTGCGTTTTATTACCGTCATTCCACCCTACGAGGTGCACACGAGTGAGGCGCGCAAGGTCGTGCCGCAGGAGATTCCGCTTTCCACCGCCGTATGGCAGATGGGCCGCATCGCCGGCATGACGCGCGGTCTCGAGACCGGCGATCTGGACCTGATTGCCGCCGCCAATGACGACCGTATTCAGGAGCCCTATCGCCGTCGCCTGATTCCCGACTACAACGCCGTGCGCGACACCTGTCTTAACGGCGGTGCCAAGACCATCTGGATCAGCGGCTCGGGCTCGACCCTCATGGCCGTAACCGACGATACCATCGTGGCGAAGTTCCTGCAGGTCAAGCTGCGCGAGCAGTTCCCCAAGTGTGACACGCACATTCTGACGTGCGACACGGAAGGCGCTCAAATCGAGTACCTGTAGACATCCTCCTCATATACCTGTCCGGGACGGTCGGGATGTTCCCTCAAAATCGTCCTCGCGCATGAAGGCCCCTTGTCCTGCTCCTACGGAGCGACGGACAAGGGGCCTTCGCGCTGCGGAATGATTTTGAGGGAACATCCCGACCGTCCCTGCGCCTACCTTGCTGAGGATGTCCACAGGGACCCACGCTTTGAAGGGGCGCCGGGCTGATAGTTTGGCTTTTTATTGGTAGGGGCTCTTGCTAGACTGAAGCACCTATTAGAGGCACGCCTCGGCAATGCGGCGCTTGAGCTCGTCGATACCCACGCCGGTCTGGGAGCTCGTGATGATTACATTCTCGGCCGGGACGTTGAGCTGCTTTTTGATGGCTGCTGCCTGGCGGGCCTGCTGGGTGCGGCTGAGCTTGTCGGCTTTGGTGAGGCAGACGATAAAGTTGAACTCGTTGCCCTGCAGATAGTCGATCATGTCGTGATCGAGCTTGCTCGGGTCGTGACGAATATCCACCAGCGACACGACTAGGTTAAAGCTGCGCTCCGAGTCGAAGAAGTCGCCGATAAGTTCTGCCCAGCGGTCACGCTCGGCCTTGGAGCGACGGGCGAAACCGTAACCCGGCAGGTCCACGAAATGCACGTCGTCGGCCTCGAAGAAATTGATGTTGCTTGTCTTGCCCGGCGTGCTCGAAACCTTGACCAGGTTCTTGCGGCCAAAGAGCTTGTTCATAATCGACGACTTGCCCACATTGGAGCGGCCGACAAAGCTCACCTCGGGGCAGGTGGACTCGGGAATCTGCGAAACCTTGCCGTAGCTGGCGACGAACTTGGCAAGCTGGTAGTTAATGGAATCGGCCATGGACACTCCTTGGTCGTAGGTTCTTACAAAAGAGCGCGCTATTGCGCAGCGGCAATGCGGCGGACGATATCAAGCGTGATGTCACTTGCGACACGCGCGTACTCGAACAGATCGAACTCTCGGTCGCAAATTGCATCGTACGCCTCGTCACAATTATCGCTGATAGCGCGCAACACCAGGCAATCGACACCATTTTTGGTTGCGACATGGGCAATTGCCGCGCCCTCCATGCCGACACAATCGGCATGCGTCGCCTCGATAGCGTCGTTGCGCATGGCGGCGCCCGTCACAAAGCGGTTACCCGTGGCAATCGTGCCGACCAGGAACTGTTTGGTGTCCTCGTTCGAAGCGACTGCATTTGTCGAAGCGTCAACAAACCCACGCTCAGCAAGCACGTCGACGGCAATATCGACCAGCGCGGGTGTCGAGCCAAACTCCTCGAGCCCCGGTGCGGACTCGGCGATAAGCGCGGTATCGGTATCCAGATAGCGTAGGCGTTTGCCAATGACCACGTCGTCGATATGGAGCTTGGGGTTCAAACCGCCCGCAATGCCCGAAAACACAACAGCCTGCGGAGCATACTTGCTAATGAGGTGCTGTGTTGCAGCAGCGGCGTTCACCGTGCCCATACCCGCCGTTGTGGCGACAACTGTCAGACCGTCGAGCTCACCGCTCACAACGGTCAAGCCTGCCTCCCGCGCCTCGCAAACGTCGCTCAGCTCTTCCTTAATCTGCATGATCTCTTTTTCGAGCGCACCGATAATCGCGATGGTAGCCATACCATTCCCCAAACCTATACGAAATTCTCAACCACGGTATGGTACCAGCATTTTGTTTGACCTCGCCAAACGAACACGCTAAGCCAGTGCAGCTCGCGTATCAAACAGCGCCTTTGCAATCGCGGCCGTAACCTCGCTCGAGCGGTCGTTCCACGGCATCGGTGTCATGACGCTCATGACATAGGTACGGCCATCGATGTCGATAGCAGGCATTTCTTTCCAAAGATATTCAGTCGCGTTTAAGGTGTCTCTAAACAATAAACAGGCGTTTCTATGCAAAAGCACCGATTCCGTTGCGCATCTTTGCCCAAAACGCAGTTGCGGTGAAATAGTTCCTGTTTGGGCGGCATAAGCCGAAAAACAAGAACTATTCCACCGCAACTTGACGGGGCTCTTTAGCAATCAACTATGTGCCCGGGGGCACTCATTTAAGTCTGTCCCCAATGAATGCCCTGCTAGCCGATGGCGTTTTTAAGTTCGGCGCGGCGCTTTTTCATGCCGGCCATGACGGCGTTGCGCAGCTCGGGCATGCGCGCGGTATCCATCTGGGG
>CAKUEU010000113.1 GCA_934646865.1 uncultured Collinsella sp.
CGCATTTGCTTTATCGGCATTCCGTGCATCGCCGCATACAACATCCTTTCGGCTATCTTTCGCGGCCTGGGCGATTCTCGCTCGCCCATGTACGTGATCGGCGTGGCGTGCGCTATCAACATCGCGCTCGACTTTCTGTTCATTGGCCACATGGGGCTCGGCCCCGTGGGCGCGGCGCTCGGTACAGTGATCGCACAGACCGCAAGCGTTGCCCTCGCGCTCGTATGGCTCAAGAGCCGCCGCACAAACGTCCACGTCAAGCGCAGCGACCTGCGTCCGCAGCCCGAGGTGCTCGGCAGCATCCTTAAGATTGGCGTGCCCGTGGCCGTGCAGGACGGCTGCATCCAGGTGGCATTTATGTTCATTACCGTTATCGCCAACCACCGCGGCCTGGTCGACGCTGCCGCCGTGGGCCTGGTCGAGAAGATGATCAGCTTTTTGTTCATTGTGCCGAGCTCCATGGGCGCCACCGTCAGCGCACTCACGGCGCAAAACGCCGGCGCGGGCAAGGGCGACCGCGCGCGTCAGGTGCTCAAGGACGCCATGACCATCTCGGTAGTGTACGGCTGCCTGATCACGGCGCTCATGTGGCTGGTGGCACCGGCGTTTCTCGGCTTTTTTGCCAAGGACGCCGCGGTGGTCGCAGCCGGCACCGGCTATATGCGCAGCTATATTTTCGACGCGATCTTCGCCGGCATCCATATTTGCTTTAGCGGCTTTTTCGCTGCGTACGGCAAGAGCTACATCGGCTTTGCGCACAACGTGCTGGCCGTGGCACTCATTCGTGTGCCGGGCGCATGGCTGCTGTCGAACGCTTATTCCGACACGCTGTTTCCCATGGGCATCGCCTCGCCGTGCGGGTCGATTCTGTCGGCAGTCATTTGCGTGGTGGCGTTTACGGTGCTCAACCGCCGCGGTGCTTTTGACAAGTTGGTGGCGTAGCGGGGCGACGCAAGCCTAGCGACCCTGTCCCGCTTTCTGCCGAAAGGAGCGATCCCGTGACTGACACGTCCAGCGAACATACCGAGGGCCTGCTCCGCATTGGCGAGGTCGCGCGCCTGTTTAACCTGAGCGTTGGCACGCTGCGGCACTACGAGCAGATGGGCTTGCTGGAGCCGGCGTATGTCGATGCGGCAAGTGGCTACCGCTACTACGGCGCGCGGCAGCTTTCTACCCTCAACACCATCAGCCACCTGCGCGTTCTCGATTTGCCGTTGGCTCAGATTCGCGAATTTGTGACCACGCGCGACGTGGACCTCATGCAGCGCCAACTCGCCCAGCAGCAGGAGCTTATCGAACGTAAACGCCGTGAGCTGGAACGCGTCTCACGCAAGATCGACAACCGGCTTGCCTTGTTGCGAGGCGCATTGGATGCTGAGCTCGATACCATCTACGAGGTCAACGCGCCCGAACTTCGTTGCGCCGTGCTGCGCGAACGCGTCAACCCCACCGATGCCTATGCGCTGGAGTGGCAGATTCGCCAGCTGCAAAAAGGACAGCACGAGACCTTCGTCTTCCTTGGCAATCTGGGTGTGGGCATCGCGCCCGAGCGCATTGCCACCGGTGACTTTGATGGCTACGACGAGGTCTTTCTGCTGCTCGATGACACGGATGACTACCTGGGAGACGTCGAGGTTCGGCCCGCCGCGCGGTGCCTGACCGTCAGCTTCCGTGGCACGCACGGGCAGGCGGCCCCGCACTACGAGCGCCTGCTCGACTACATGCACGAGCACAACCTGGCCCCCGCCGGCCCCTCGCGCGAGATCGCCCTCATCGACGACATCATCAGCGACGACCCGGCGACCTACGTAACGCAGATCACAGTGCCTGTTATCACATCCAAATAAGAGCCGCCCGGAAAGTGTCGAACTTTCCGGGCGGCTCTTCTATCTGACTATCAATGCCTTAAGCCTGGGGCACCTCACCGGTAGCGAGGATCTGCTCGAGCGCGTCCTCATCCAGCACGGGCACGCCAAGCTGCTCGGCCTTGGTGAGCTTGGAGCCCGCCTTGGGACCGGCGACCAGGTAGCTCGTCTTCTTCGACACGCTGCCCGAAACCTTAGCGCCGAGCACCTTGAGCGCGGCGCCCGCCTCGACGCGCGTGCGGTCTACGAGCGTACCGGTCAGCACAAACGTCAAACCCGCGAGCGGCTGCGCGTCGGCGAGTTCGCCCGCTACGCCGGCATCGGCTGCGGCCTGTGCATGTGCGGCTCCCAAGTCGACCTCGAGCGACAGGCCCGCCTGACGCAGGCGCTCCAGCACGGCAAGGTTCTCGGGCACGGCCAGGAACTGCTTGACGCTCGCCGCGATCTTGGGGCCGATGCCCTCGCACTCGGCAATGTCCTCTTCGCTCGCCAGGATGAGTTTGTCGATCGACAGGAATCGCTCGGCGATGACCTCGCCCACGTTTTTGCCCACGTGGCGGATACCCAGGGCAAACAGTACGCGCCCGAGCGGCTGACTCTTGGACTTGTTAAGCTCGGCGATAATCTTCTCGGCCGTCTTGAGGCCAACCGGAATGGGATCGCCCTTCTTAACGCCCTTTTTGCTGTTGGAGCTCGCATACACGCGGCCCGTATCCAGGCCGGCGATGTCATCGACCGTAAGCTGATAGAAATCGGCAACGTCATGAATCAGGCCGGCAGCGATCATCTTGTCGACGATCTCGTCGCCCAGGCCGTCGACGTCCATGCAGCCGCGGCTCACCCAGTGGAGCAAGCGCTCCTTGAGCTGCGCCGGGCAATCGATGGACACACAGCGGTAAGCGACCTCGCCGTCCTCGTGGACCACGGGGCTGCCGCACACGGGACAGGCCTCGGGCATGTGCCAGTCGACCGAATCGGCCGGGCGCTTGTCGAGCACCGGGCCCACGACCTCGGGAATCACGTCGCCCGCCTTGTGCACGATGATGGTGTCGCCCTCGCGCACGTTTTTGCGACGAATCTCGTCGATGTTGTGCAGCGTGGCGCGCGCGATCGTGGAGCCGGCGACCGTCACCGGGTCGAACTCCGCGACCGGCGTGAGCACGCCGGTGCGGCCCACCTGGATGCGAATCTCGCGCAGGATGGTCTGCTTTTCCTCGGGCGGAAACTTAAAGGCGATAGCCCAGCGCGGTGCGCGGGCGGTAAAGCCCAGGTTGAGCTGCTGCTGGAAGCTGTCGACCTTTACGACCACGCCGTCGATGTCGTAGTCCAGGTCGCCGCGATGCTCAAGCGCCTGGGCGCAGAACTCGTGGACCTCAGTCGGCGTGGCGCAGCGGGCCACGTTGGGGTTGACGCTAAAGCCGGCGCTGCGCAACCAGTCGAGAAACTCGCGCTGGCTGTGGACGTGCAACGGGTCGGTATCGGCGATGGCGTAGATAAAGGTGGCCAAGTCGCGGCGTGCTGTGACCTTGGGATCCTTTTGGCGCAGGGATCCGGCGGCGGCGTTGCGCGGGTTGGCGAAGGGGTCGCGGCCCTCGGCATCGGCCTCGTCGTTCAGGCGCACAAAGCTGCCCTTGGGCATGTAGACCTCGCCACGCACCTCGATGGCACGCTCGCGATCGGCGCCCATGTGGGCGAGCGCCGGCTCGGACAGGTGCATAGGCACATCCTTGATGGTGCGCACGTTGAGCGACACATCCTCGCCCGTGGTGCCATCGCCGCGCGTGGCCGCGCGCACGAAGGTGCCATTCTGGTAGGTAAGCGCCACACCCAAGCCATCGATCTTGAGCTCGCAGGTATAGGTGACGCTGCCGGCGCCGAGCGCATCCTCGGTGCGCTGGAGCCATGCGTCGAGTTCATCAAGATCCATGGCGTCGTCCATGGAATACATACGCGCCATGTGCGTGACCGGCGTAAACTGCTCGCTCACGTAGCCACCCACGCGCTGGGTATAGCTGTCCGGAGTTACGAGGTCGGGATAGTTTGCCTCGATTTCCCGCAGCTCAACGAGCATTTTGTCGAAAGCGGCATCCGTGATCTCGGGCGCATCGAGCATGTAGTAGCGATAGGCGTGGTAGTCGAGCTCGTGGCGCAGCTCGGCCGCGCGTGCGGCCGCCTGGGCACGGGCATCGGTCGACGCGGTGGC
>CAKUEU010000114.1 GCA_934646865.1 uncultured Collinsella sp.
CATCGCGCCGAGAGTACTGCGGGGTCAGCCCGTGGGAGGCCAGGGCGCCGCTGACCGGTGGACGGCACCGAGCCGTCATCGAAACTGTAGAAGGGGGAGGCCTCGCGGCCTCCCCCTTTTTTGCGTTTACGGGGCGTAAATGACTCAATTACACCAGACGATCTTGTTGTTTTTGGTATTGAGCCTTTATTTAAAGAAAATAAATCGTATAACAAGGGCAACTGCTATGGCCGCAATGATCAAAAGCAGAATTGTCAGCTGATGCTGCTTGCGTCGTTTACTTGACGAAACGAAGATTGATTTTCCCTGTTTTGGCGTTTCGAGATAGCGAGCCGAATGCGTCAAGGTTTGCTTGGGTCGAGGCCCTCTTTGTTGATGAGCGGCGGATGCTTTCATCGGCTCATCACTAGCTACGCTGTTTTTAGATAATGGTGCGTCTTTCAGATATACAGGGTCTCCCGAGGCGACGCCCATATGTTTGCGCCCCGTTTGTGCTTCTTCGAGTGTTTGATATCGGTTTCTTGTCACATATTTGGGCTCTGGATCATTGATGGGCTCTTGCGAGATGTGGGGGCGATGGAATCGAATCGGTTGCAGGCTGGATGCTTCGTCCTGCTCCGGCATAAACGTGTTGTCCTGTTTTTGATCGTCCATGATGCCCTTAGTTCGTCATCAATATCGTGTATGCGCCCATTGTAAGCCAGCCGTCTAGTTTTGATGGGATTGCATACATTATTTAAGCCTTCGTCAAAATTTCGTTTATTAGACAAAACCTTAGTCAGTCAGACTTAGATATGCTTATATCAATAGACTCAAAAAACTTTATAGTCGATGTATATATAAGAAGCGGCTGGGCATATATATGAGCGTCAAAAGAAGTCCCAGCCACCTAGAAGATGGCTCGGCAGTCCTTAAAAGGAGTGGTAAACATGGCAAGCATGGTTCCTTATCGTTCGGTTTTTGGCGTTCGTCCTTCTGCTAGCTCGCTGTTCGATTTGTTTGATGATATGACCGACCTGGCGAATAGCTCGATTGCCTCCAAGGCGTTCCCCGTTGACGTTGAGGACAAGGGCGATGGCTACGAGGTCAAGGCGTATCTGACCGGTGTCGCCAAGGATGACATCGACGTCGAGCTCAATGAGGGTCGCCTGTCGATCAGTGTGAACGTCGAGGAGAGCGCCGAAAACGAGGGCAAGAACTTCCTCCAGAAGGAGTTCGGCTCGTACAGCGCGACGCGCGGCGTGTATCTGAAGGACGCTTCGAGCGAGGGCCTTTCGGCTAAGTATGCTGACGGCATCCTGACCGTTACGGTTCCCAAGATTGTCGAGAAGAAGAACGTCACGAAGATTTCTATCGACTAACGATGGCTCTGCTTCAATCGAGAGTATGAATTAAGGGGGCTGGGAAGTGATTCCCAGCCCCCTTTTGTTGTCTCGAGTGGGCTATTGAATAGTTGTCGGTTGATACTGACTTGCAGGGCGTATCGAGAGCTTCCGTGGCCCTTGAAGACAGGTGGCTGAGCTGCCGAGTTCATCATCGAGACTTGCATCAAGCGCGTTGGCATAGCTTTTGACGGTAAGGCGTGGACGATTATTGTCCTGGCTGATGTGCATGGCGATGAGCTGTTCTGTGCGATCGGTAACAAGTTCTCGCGCGGCTTCGGCGGCTTGGTTGTTGGAGAGATGCCCCTTTGTGGACAGGATGCGCTCCTGAAGAAAGGGTGGGTACGGTCCTTCGCGCAACATAGTTACATCGTGGTTGCTTTCGAGCGCGAGAACTCGACAGTCTTTGAGGATGCCTATGGCCTTGCTCGACAACTCTCCGGTGTCGGTGGCAAACCCAATGGAATCATCGAGAGCATTGAATCGATAGCCGACAGGATTGATGACATCGTGCGATGTTGAGTAGGTTTGTACCTGGATGCCGGCAATGGGGAGCGTGTCGCCGGGGTCAAATTCCTCCACGGGCAGGTGCGCGAGGTTTTCTTTGCATGAAAGGGTGTCCCTACTGGCAAAGAGGGGACCATGCCAGTGCTTGCACCATACATCGAGCCCCTTGATATGGTCTCCATGCTCATGAGTGATTACAAGAGCGGCGACGTTGTCTGCTGAGAGCCCCAGTTCTGCCATGCGCTTTAATGTCTCGCGACGAGAAAGGCCGTCGTCGACCATGATGAGCCCCTGAGGCCCCTCGACGAGTGCGCAGTTGCCTTTTGAGCCGCTGCCGAGGATATGAAGGTGCAGGCGAGACATAAGATTCCAAAGGATACAATGGGTGCGGACGAATAGAGGAGGAAGCGAATGCCAACGGTATCTCAGCACTATGGACATCATGCCGCGCCGAGGACGGATAAGAACGTTCTGGCAACGCGGCAGACCGCTGCCCCCGTAGTGCTCATGGTATCAGGCGGTGCGGACTCGACGGCGCTGCTCCTTATGGCTTGCACATCAAAGCTGGATATCCAGGACGGGCGCGGCATCGCTTCCATCGCGCGCGAGCGACTGCACGTGCTGCATGTGAACCATCATCTGCGCGGCGAGGCATCCGATGGCGACGAGGCCTTCGTGCGCGGCCTATGCGCACAATATGGCTTGCCGCTGTGTGTTGAGCATGCCTATTTTGATGATGAATCGGGCAATATCGAGGCTGCGGCCCGCGAGGTGCGCTATGCCGCGGCACGGAGATATGTTCGCGAACTTTGTGCCGAATCGGGCGCACCGCGGACGGCGGCTCGTATCTGTACCGCGCATACCTCGTCGGACCGCGCGGAAACATTTTTGATGAATGCCATTAAAGGGTCGGGTCCCGCGGGTCTATCAAGCATTCCGCGCCGTCGGAACATTGTGGTGCGGCCCTTGC
This sequence comes from uncultured Collinsella sp., assembly GCA_934646865.1. GTDB lineage: Bacteria > Actinomycetota > Coriobacteriia > Coriobacteriales > Coriobacteriaceae > Collinsella. The sequence continues at coordinate 2,860 of CAKUEU010000114.1, forward strand.
TCGACCTGACTCATGATGAGCTCGTGAGCTATCTGCAGGTGCACGGTCAGCCATGGCGGGAAGATGAAAGCAACGAGGACGTTTCGTACCTGCGTAACTATGTGCGCCATCGGGTGATGCCGGTGGTGGCGCAGCGCAACACGAACGTCTGTAAGACGATTGGCGCCGCTTGCGAAATTCTGGGCGACGAAGACGCCTTTCTTTCCCAGCTTTCGGCACAGTCGTTTCGAAGCTGCCTGCGCAAGGAAGCGGCGGGCGCACTGGTGCTCGATGCGCGCCGTCTTGCCGCCGCTGAGGTTGTGATTGCACGGCGTATCGTGCGGTTGGCGATTAAGCGCATCGATCCCGACGCGCGACCGGAGATGCGGCACGTGGAGCGCGTGCTCTCCTGTGTCGCTGCGGGCTCGGGCTCGGTAACGCTTCCTGCGGGAATTGATGCCCGTGTGGAGTTTGGCATGCTGGCGTTCAAGGCCCCGGCGGCGCGCGAGGGCTTAGTGGCCGACTGGATCTCCGTTCCCGGTCGTCTGCCGCTGGGGGCGGGGCGTATGCTGACAGCAGAGCCGATGGCTGTGGAGCCGGGGCGCGATATCGTGCACCGTGCCCGCGAGCTTGCTGCTGCCGGAGAGGTTGCGGCCTTGGTGGATGCGGCGGCCCTGGGGTTCGCCGACCGCGATAGCGAGCGGATACTAGCCGGCTCGCGCGGGGAGATTCCCGCCGAGGCGCGATTGGCGCGCCTGTGGGTGGATAGCCCTGTGCCGGGAGACGTGATGTGCCCGTTGGGGATGAACGGTCGAAGCAAGAAAGTGTCAGACCTGTTGAACGAGGCGCGCATTCCTGTTTCAGACCGCTCTGGCGTACCCGTGGTAAGAACGGCTCCGGGAGGTGCCGTAGTATGGGTCGCGGGCGTTCGCGCGGACGAACGTTTTAAGTGCACGGCGGCGACGCGCGTGGCCTATCTGCTTCGCGTGGTTGACGCGGATTAGCTCCTCGCACCAGCTTTTCTGTGCGGCGTTGACGGTATTCCCGCGCTGATGGTGCGCGGGCTGGAAAATATACCCCGTGCGCTGCTAGAATGTGTAGTTCGCGTCCATGCGGCGGTGCGTGGGCGATTAAGCACAAGAAAGGGTTGTCATGGCTTCTCAACATCCGGATATCGAGAAGGTTCTGTTTACGCAGGAGGATATCGA
>CAKUEU010000115.1 GCA_934646865.1 uncultured Collinsella sp.
GCGTGCGTTCCTTTGATAGCCTCGGCGCTGGCGGAGATAAAGTGGCGATAGACCTGCGAAGACACGACGGTGATGACTGAGCTCACGGCGGCACCGATCACCGAGCCGGCAATGCCGATCTTGGAGGCCAGTGCAACGCTTGTGGCGGCAGCTGCGGCGCCGGCGACAATCTGGGGAATGGAAATATCATCAAACAGACCCTTTTTGGGTGCGATAGCCATGGTCTGGCCGATGGAATGGTTCTCGTGAACGCCGTTGTTGAGCGCGGCGGGAGTCATGACGCGGGTGCGCGGTGCGTCGGTGTACTTGGTCGTCATACGGGGTCCTCCCGGTGTATATCTGCTTCGTTTCAGTCAGGCATCAGGGTACCCAGTAGATGTGAATCGCGTATGTCGTTTACCAGATATCATCAAGTTATCAATAGCTCACCAAATCGGTGGGATGCGGTCGAGCGCAGCGATTGAACTACAATAGGGCGTGCTAATTGTTTAGAACGGCGGCTACGCACGGGAGCGTTTTTATGGATCTTCACCTTTCTCAGTCTGATGGCTATTTGCGTGTTGCGGCGGCCTCGCCGCGGATTCGCGTGGCCGATGTCGAAGGCAATGCCGAGGTTGCGTTGGCGGCTGTCCGCGAGGCTGCCGAGCGCGGCGTTCGTGCACTCGTGCTGCCCGAGCTCAACCTGACTGGCTATACCGCGGCGGATCTGTTCCATAACCGCACGCTACTGCATGCTTGCGAGGCGGCGCTTGTGCGCATTCTCGATGAGACCCGCGAGCTGCCGATTGTCTTTACTATCGGTCTTCCCGTTGCGGTGGCCGAGAACATCTACAACTGCGCTGCCGTGTGCTGCGCGGGCGAGCTTTTGGGCCTTACGGCCAAGAAGCACCTGCCCAATTATGGCGAGTTCTATGAGCGCCGCTGGTTTGCTCCGGCACCCGCTGATCCCATGTGGATTGAATTTGCCGGCCAGGGTCCGGTGCCGCTTGGTTCGGGGCTTATCTATCGTTGCTGTGACGAGGGTGCCGAGGACATGGTGCTTGGCGTCGAGGTCTGCGAGGACCTGTGGGTGCCGGCACCCCCTTCGACCGAGATGGCGCTTGCCGGCGCGACGGTGATCCTCAATCCGTCGGCTTCGGACGAGATCATCGGCAAGGCCGACTACCGCCGCAGCCTTATTTCCAACCAGAGTGCGCGCCTCTACTGCGCCTATGCCTACGCGGACGCGAGCGAGGGCGAGTCCACGACCGATATGGTCTTTGCGGGGGAGAACCTCGTCTACGAAAACGGCTCGAAGCTCGCCGCGACCAAGCTGCTCACCTGCGACATGGCGGTGGCCGATGTTGATCTTGACCGCTTGGTGGCCGAGCGTCGTCGCTCGACGACGTGGGCGCGCCCGGATGATGCGCCGGAGACCACGACCGTTGAGTTTTCGTTTGAGGGGACGCATGCGGAAGATCCTGTCCTGCGCGATGCGCTCGGCATCGATCGTGTCTTCCCTCGCGCGCCCTTTGTGCCTGCCGACCACGGTGACCTGGCTGAGCGCTGCGAGACCATCCTCGACCTACAGACGGCGGGCCTCAAGACCCGCTTGGCCCATACGGGCACTAAGGCTGCCGTCATCGGCCTTTCGGGCGGCCTCGATTCCACGCTGGCGCTGCTCGTGACCGTGCGCGCGTTCGATGCCTTGGGCCTGCCGCGTACCGGCATCACGGCCGTCTCCATGCCGGGCTTTGGCACGACGCATCGTACCAAGTCGAATGCCGAGTCGCTCGCCCGCGATCTGGGCGTGAGCTTCCGCGAGGTCTCGATCCACGCGGCCGTGGAGCAGCACTTTAAGGACATCGAGCACGACCCGGCGGTCCAGGACGTGACCTACGAGAACAGCCAGGCGCGTGAGCGCACGCAGATCCTCATGGACCTTGCCAACCAAGCCGGCGGCTTTGTCATTGGCACGGGTGACCTGTCGGAGCTGGCTCTCGGCTGGGCTACCTATAACGGTGACCATATGAGCATGTATGCCGTCAATGCGAGCGTGCCCAAAACGCTTGTGCGCCATCTGGTGCGTTATGCTGCCGATGTCTTTGGCGGGCGCATTGCCACCACGCTGCTCGACATCCTCGATACGCCGGTGTCGCCCGAGCTCCTGCCGCCCACGGGTGACGGCGAGATCGCTCAGAAGACCGAGGACTTGGTGGGCCCGTACGAGTTGCACGACTACTTCCTCTATTACCTGCTGCGTTTTGGCTTTGAGCCGGGCAAGATCTATCGCATGGCGCTTAAGAGCTTTGAGGGCGTCTACGACGAGACCACCATCCACACGTGGCTGCGCACGTTCTATCGTCGCTTCTTCGCTCAGCAGTTTAAGCGCAGCTGTCTACCCGACGGTCCCAAGGTGGGCTCGGTCACGCTCAGCCCGCGCGGCGATTGGCGCATGCCGAGCGACGCCAGCTCGCGTCTGTGGCTCGCGCAGATTGACGCGCTGCTCCCAGTCGACTAGCACCGCGCTCCGATTGGCTCAGGTTGGCTAAATTGAACCAAAATAGGGGATGCAAGCGTTACACTTTTGCAATCTGATGGCCCGTATCGCGCGGCGCTCTTGTCGGAGCGCCGCGTTTTTGTATCGAAAGGTGGCACCATGCAGGCATCGCAGCGTCTCGACCGTTTTGGCGCGGAGGTTTTCGCCTCGCTCAACAACAAGCTTCTTGCGCTTAAGGCCCAGGGCAAGACCATTTACAACATGAGCGTGGGCACGCCCGACTTTAAGCCGTACGACCACGTGGTCGAGGCGCTGACCCAGGCCGCCCAGGACCCCGAGATGTGGAAGTACGCCCTGCGCGACCTGCCCGAGCTCAAGCAGGCCGTGTGCGATTACTACGAGCGCCGCTTTGGCGTTTCGGGCATTACGCCGTCCATGGTGCAGTCGTGCAACGGCACGCAGGAGGGCGTGGGTCACTTGGGCCTGGCGCTGCTCGACCCGGGCGATACCATCTTGGTGCCCGATCCGTGCTATCCGGTCTTTGAGGCGGGCGCCAAGATCGCCGACGCTAAGCTCGAGTACTACCCGCTGGTCGCCGAGCACAACTATCTGCCCTATGTGGCAGGCATCGACCCCGAGGTCGCCGACCGCGCCAAGTACATGATCGTGTCGCTGCCCGCCAACCCGGTGGGCTCGGTGGGCACGCCCGAGGTTTACGAGGAGATCATCGCCTTCGCCCGCGAGCACGACCTGTTGATCGTCCACGACAACGCCTACTCGGACATCGTGTTCGATGGCGAGCCGGGTGGCAGCTTCCTGCAGTATCCCGGCGCGCTCGAGGTGGGCGTGGAGTTTTTCTCGCTCTCCAAGTCGTTCAACGTTACCGGCGCCCGCATCGGCTTCTTGGTCGGTCGCGAGGACGTGGTCTCGGCCTTCGCCAAGCTGCGCAGCCAGATTGACTTTGGCATGTTCTTCCCGATCCAGAAGGCCGCTATCGCCTGCCTCAACGGTCCGCGCGATGAGGTCGAGGCGCAGCGCCTGAAGTATCAGGAGCGCCGCGATGCCCTGTGCGACGGTCTTGAGGGCTTGGGCTGGGAGCGCCCCAACGCGCATGGCTCCATGTTCGTGTGGGCCAAGCTTCCCGGTGGCCGCACCGACTCGATGGCGTTTTGCGAGGAGCTCATGGAGAAGGCGGGCGTTGTCGTGACGCCGGGCGCGAGCTTTGGACCTTCGGGCGAAGGGCATGTTCGTATGGCGCTGGTGCTGCCGCCCGATCAGATCGCGCTGGCAGTCGAGGCCATTCGCGAAGCGGGCCTGTATTAGGAATTCGTTTTTGTGAGTCAATAGCTCGAAACCGATTTCGTGCAGTTATTATACGAATTCTGCAAACAATTTCGGTAAACGGTCGATATTTGGCTGCAATAGGAGCATAATCAAAGTCCCGATTGGATGTATTGGGATTACGCCGATTGGATGTATTGGGATTACGGCAAGCCGCTCGGGTCGCCCTGGGCGGTTTGTTTGTGGAGAGAGATGGGAGTT
>CAKUEU010000116.1 GCA_934646865.1 uncultured Collinsella sp.
AGGCAGGGGATGGGCGCGGTCGTGTCCACGACGAGCGGCGGCTCGGGGCGCGCCTCGCCAATGTCGGACACGCGCAGGCGCGGCAGCGTGGCCTTGGCCTCGGGCGTGTCCTCGGCCTCCTGCGCGGCACGCAGCGCGGCCGTGCGCTCGACCACATCGGCCAGCTCGGCATCGGTCATGGCATCGCGCTTGGCGGCAAGCTCCGCGGCCTCGGCGCTCTCGGCACCCTCGGCGGCGTCCACCGGCGCCAGCTCGACCAGCGCCATGTGGTCGTTTTCCAGCACCAGCTCGCGCAGCAGGTCCTCAAAGTAGCTGCCGTCCAGCTCGCCGCGCAGCTCCTCGTACACCGGGCCGTACTTGAGCGCCAGCGTCGCGGCGTCGTCATCGTAGAGCCAGGTGCTCAGCGCATCGCACGCAATGGCCACGCCATCGGCGATACCGTAGTCGCGCTGGCGCAGGTCGTACTCGTTGCTGCTGATGATGGCCTCCAGGCGCTCGCGCGGAACGCCGTGCTCGCACAGGTCGCGGCAGGCGTCCAGGAAAGTGCGGCGCAGCTCGCGCGCCACGCCGGGCTGCGCGTTCTGCAGCATGATGAGCTCGTAGGGCTGCAGGCACTCGGCCGCGGTGTAGCTCACCACGTTGCCGCCCAGCCCGGCGGCAAGGATCGCCTTCTTGACCGGCGCCTCGTTGGAGCCCAGCAGCGCCTCGAACAGGATATCCGCGGCAATTGTGCGCTTGCGGTCGAGCGCGCGGCCCAGCACCAGACCCAGGCCCACCATGGCATTCTCGGGCGTGGTGGGCATCTCCACACGCTTGTACTCGCAGGTCACGGGCGCCTGAACGTCCAGCGCGTTGGGCGCCAGCGCGGACGGATCCTCACCGGCGGCAACGGCGGCGTCCATGCGGCGGCTCGCGGCGCTCGACTGCGACAGATAGCGCTCGTCCAAAAACGCCAGCGCGCGGTCCGCGTCCAAGTCGCCGTAGAGCGTAATGTAGGAGTTAGAGGGATTGTAATGGCGAGCGTGCGTGTCCAGGAACTGCTCGTAGGTGAGCGCCGGAATCGCGCGCGGGTCGCCGCCGCTTTCGTGCGCATAGGCCGTGTCGGGGTAGAGCGCGGCGTTGACGGCGTCGTCCAGCACGCTCATCGGGTCGGACAGCGCGCCCTTCATCTCGTTGAAGACTACGCCGTTGTAGCGGAGGGTGCCCTCGCGCAGGTTCGCGGAGCTGCCGTCGCCGTCGTCCTCGCAGCCCTCGGCACCTTCCGGCAGGTCCAGCTCGTAGTGCCAGCCCTCCTGCTCAAAAATAGTGCGCTTGGTGTAGATGGCCGGATTGAACACCGCGTCCAGGTACACGTCCATCAGGTTGTACAGGTCTTGCTCGTTGGTGGTGGCAACGGGGTAGATGGTCTTGTCGGGGTAGGTCATGGCGTTGAGGAACGTCTGCATGGAGCTCTTGATCAGGTCGACAAACGGCTCCTTGACGGGAAACTTGGCCGACCCGCACAGCACCGAGTGCTCAAGAATGTGAAACACGCCGGTGGAATCGGCCGGCGGCGTCTTAAAGCCAATGGCAAAAGCCTTGTTTTCGTCGTCGCACGCCAGGTACAGCAGGCGCGCGCCCGAGGCGGTGTGGCGCAGCACGTAGGCGTCCGAATCGAGCTCGGGCACGGCCTCGCAGCGCTCGACGGCAAAGCCGTGGCAAGTGGTGCCGGGTACCAGCAGCGCTGCGGCAGCGGTGCGCGGATCGGTTGGGGTGGTGGACATATGCAGTCTCCTTTGACGCCCGGTGGGGCGAATCGAGTCGAATCCCCGAGAGTATACCCATATGGGGCCGAGCGACCGCGACGAACTGGAGGTAATGCCGCCGGGAAGCCGATGCGTCGCCGGTCGTCCGCCGCATGAGCGTGGAAATCCACGCTCATCCGTCACCCATACATCTCTCATCTCTCACTCGTCTCTAAGCCGAGAGATAAAGAGATAGACGAGAGATAATCACGAGAGATAACGGTGCTGCTAAGAGACAAATAACGAATCGAATCTTCAAACACTGATTGTTCTACCAGCCAAAACATGTTTTAATAAAGCAAATAGTAGATAGTTTATCTCTCATCTCTCACTCATCTCCGAGACGAGAGATAAAGAGAAAGACGAGAGATAATTACGAGAGATAACTGAGAGACGAGAGAAGCCCATTGGGACACTCGCCGCGGAGTCGAGACGAAAGGGCATGCAGATGAACGAAAACGAGCTGGCTAATCTGCTCGAGTCTTTAAGGCGCATGGGCTCGGATGACCTTAACGTCGAAGTGAAGGAGAGCGCCACGACGCTTTCTCGCGATGTGTGGGAAACAGTGAGCGCGTTCGCAAACACTGCCGGCGGAATCATCGTGCTCGGCGTGAGCGAGCGCGCAGGTTTTGTCCCGGCTGAGAACTTCGAGACCGAGAAGGTGCTCAACCAATTTGTCGCAGGTATGGGCGATGCGGGCGGCCGAGGAAAGCTGGCCAATCCGCCCAAATACACGATTGAGCGAGTGGAGCTCCAGGGCACCATTGTTCTCGTTATCACGATTGAGGAGCTCGATCCGTCGAGCAAGCCCTGCTATGTAATAGAGCGCGGCGCCCAGGGCGGCAGCTACAAGCGCATCGACGACAAAGACGTGCCGCTTTCATCGACCGAGGTGCTCGCGTTGGCGTCATACGAACGGACGAGCCCGAGCGATCGCGACGCGGTGCCGGGTGCGGGCGCAGATGACCTCGACGAACCATTGGTCGACCGCACGATAGAGCGCGCTTTCTCATTGACGCCCCGGGCAATGCGCGGCGCGTCGGACGAGAAAACGAAGCTGGAGCGCCTAAATATCTTTGATTTCCAAGGTAACGTCACTAAGGCCGGACTCTTGGCTGTGGGCACCTACCCGCAGCAGTTCTATCCCAAGCTCTTTATTGATGTGGCCGTCCATGTCGGGACCCAGAAAGGCGCGGCGGGATCGCTGAGGTTCATGGACCGCACAATCTGCGAGGGAACGTTGGGCGAGATGATCTCGGATGCTGTCGCGGCTGTCGCCAAGAATTTGCGGCGAACCTCGACCGTCCAGGGCGTCTCCCGTGCTGACTCGCTGGAGATCCCCGAGGAGGTCCTGCGCGAGGCAATCGCCAACGCGGTGATTCACAGGGAATACGGGGACCGATTTTGCGGGCAGTCGATTGCCGTCGACGTCTTTGACGATCGTGTCGAAGTGACAAACCCCGGCGGTCTATACGGAGGAAAGACTCGCGAGAACTTGTTTGACGGCAGCTCTCGATGCCGTAACGCGACGCTCGTGAAACTCATGTCGATTGTCCCGCTGCCGGATGGCGCAGGTTCGCCGGCTGAGGGCAATGGCTCGGGCATTCCGATGATGATCGATGCCATGCGTGCGCATGGTTTGGCCGAGCCCCTGTTCTGCCCGGGATTCGATCGGTTCAAGGTCGTACTTTACCGTTCAAAGATCGAGCCGGTCGATCACGGCGGGGACTTAATCGTGACGGCGCTCAAGCGTTATGGCGAATTGGGGACGCGCGAGCTGGCAGAGCGCACGGGGCTCACCATTTCCCAGGTTAGGTCGCGCGTCAACGCGCTCATTGCGCAGGGCGAGCTTGAGCCCACGGCGCCAGCGACGAGTCGCAACCGCAAGTATCGACTGTCAGAGCGCGCAGAGCAGATGTGCTAGCGGTTGCTGGCGGCGGTGGCCTTGCATTCCGTGCACCCTTGCCCTCACCATCCCGCCATTTCGCGCACCCTGCGCTGCAACCTGCAGCAAAGCAGGTACAATAGCCCAATGCGCATCGCGCACGACGATGATATCGGCGCCCGCGACTGGGGGAGAATACATGGCAGAGCAACAGATAACGCCGGGGACTAAGCTTCAGGTGGCATTCGACGTGCCCATGGGCCAAAAAACCGACTTCAACATGCTCGCCACGTACAAAGAG
>CAKUEU010000117.1 GCA_934646865.1 uncultured Collinsella sp.
GTAGAGGCATAAACGCCAAAGCGCTCATCCTCTTTGAGCGCAACCGACGTAGAAAGCTGTTTACCATCGCGCTCATATTCAATGGCGATATCGTCCTTGCCCGCAGCGTTACCGATGGCGTCGTACACGTCCATCCAGGTAGAGCAGGACACGCCATCGACTGAAAGAATCGCGTCGCCGGCCTCGATACCCGCCTTGGCGGCGATTGAGCCCTCGTCGACCTGACCGATCACGTTGCTATCGACCGGTACGGTGACACCCGCGATGGAATAGATGCTCATAAGAAGCAAAAAGCCCGTCAGGATATTGACGATAATGCCCGCAAGAAGCATAAAGGCGCGTTTAAGAAAACCTTGGCCAAGATAGGTATGCGAGCGCTCACGCGCGAGGAACTCAGCCTCGCCGCATGGCAGTTCCCACACATCTCCCTCAGCAGTCGCATGTTCGCGGTCGAACCGACGGCCGTCAAAGGTGGTATAGCCCGCCGCGTCACGCGGCAGAGTCTGGTACTTGGCTGGATAGTAACTGGGCGAAGGCTTCTCTCCTTCTTCGTACCAGGGCGCGATGGAGCCCCAGCCCAGCAGCAGCGCGCAAGCCTCGAGAACTTCCTCCTCGGACAGCTCGAGCTCGACAGCAAGGTCGGCCACCGTCACGCGACCATGGCGATAAATGGCCGCCAGAACGCGATCGGCACACGAGACGTCGGTCGGGTCCATACCGCAGATGGCGGCATAGCCACCAAGCAACAGCGGGGTCACACCGAACTTGGTGCCGATACGATGCGACGTGTGATGGATGTCAAAGCGGCACGGCAGACCCAAAAAGAACTCGGTCACGCGGACGCCACAGGCACGCGCCGCCAAAAAGTGGCCGCCCTCATGCAAAAACACAAGGACGGAAAGCATCAGAAGGCCCCAAAAGACCGATGAGAGAACGCTCAGAACGGTATCCATAAAACGAAATAGCAATCCTTATGGGTTAGGAACGGGTTGCAGCGAGAACCTGTGCAGCCTTTGCGCGCGCCCAGGAATCGATTTCGCGGAGCTGCTCAAACGAAGCGACCGCCTGCGTATCGTGGGCATCCATGCAGGACTCCACAATGCGGTCGATATCGGTAAAGCTACAGGCATCGTGCAGGAATGCATCGACGGCGACCTCGTTGGCGGCATTGAGAACGCACGGCATGGTGCCGCCCGTCTTGCCGGCACGCTCGGCGAGCGCCAGGCAACGGAACGTATCCATGTCGGCAGCATCAAAGGTGAGCTGCCCCAGCTCGCGGAAATCGATACGCGGTGCCGGCGTATCCCAGCGCTCGGGATACGAAAAGGCAAACTGGATGGGAATGCGCATGTCGGAGGCACCGAGATGAGCCATCACAGAACCGTCGGCAAACTCGACCATGGAGTGAATCTTAGACTGGCGCTGCACGACCACGTTGATAAAGTCGAGGTCGCAGCCGAACAGATGCATGGCCTCTATGCGCTCCAGACCCTTGTTCATAAGGGTGGCGGAGTCGATGGTGATCTTGGCCCCCATGGCCCACGTGGGATGTGCCAAGGCATCGTTGCGGGTCACAAGATCAAGTTCGTCGCGCGTGCGGCCAAAGAACGGACCACCCGAGCAAGTGAGCCAAATGCAGTGGGCCTCGCGCGGATCCTCGCCCAGATAACACTGGTAGATGGCGGAATGCTCGGAATCGACCGGAATAAGCTGACCCGGCTTTGCCAGAGGCATAAGCAGATCGCCACCAACGACGAGCGACTCCTTATTGGCAAGCGCAAGACGCTTGTTCGAAGTCAAGGCGGCATGGCTCGCCTCAAGCCCGGCTGCGCCCACAATGGCCACGAGCACGCAGTCGACGTCATCGCGACGCGCAAGTTCACAAACCGCTTGCGCGCCGATACCGAGCTCAGTGCCCTCCGGCAGCTCCTGCAGCACGGCGTCATCGCCATGAGCGGCATCGGCCACGGCAACCGCCGGAACCGAGAACTCACGGGCAGCCGCAACAAGCTCGGAAGTGCTGGAGTTGACGGACAGCGCCGTCACCTGCAGGCGATCGGCATGCTGACGGCACACGTCGAGCGCCTGGGTGCCGATAGAGCCCGTACAACCCAGGATGGCAACGCGAAGGCGTCCATCGGGGCCATACGTCGTCTGGAAGGACATTACAGCACGCCTCCGATCATCAGCAACAGCTGCGCGGTAATGCAGCCAAAGATAAGCGAGTCGCTACGGTCGAGCATGCCGCCATGGCCCGGGATAAGGTTGCCGGAATCCTTGACGCCCACGCCACGCTTGATGCGCGACTCGATGAGGTCGCCGATAACGCCCAGAATGGACACAACCACGCCGCACAGCAGCGCATAGGGCAGGCTGAGCTTGTAGAAGTGCGTCGCCCACAGGATGAGCCAAATCAAAACCGAGCCCAGGATGCCGCCGACAAACCCCTCCCAGCTCTTTTTGGGAGAAATCTTGGGAACCATCTTGTGCTTGCCGATACGGCTGCCCACGATGTAGGCAAACGAATCGGAGACCCAAAGGGACGCGCAAACGCCCACTGAAAGCAGGGCACCGGCAAAACCGGGCACGGCATCGCGCAGCAGCACGATAGCCGACAGCATAAAGCCAGTGTAGATGGGACCCATGAGCGTCACGGCCACATCAGAGATGCGGGTACGCGGCGACCAGACATACCAAATGCCCACAGCGAGCATCAAGGCAAAAAGCAGGGCATTCAGCAACATCGAATCGCCCAACGCCGACAGCGGAAAGAGTACGGCGGCAGCGATACCCATGCGCTCGTTAGCCATCTTGCCATCGAGCCTTGTCATACGGAAAAACTCATAGCAGCACAGACCGCTCATGACAGAAACAAAGATGGCCGTGGGCACGATACCCAAAACCAGGCACAGGATAAAGACAACGGCGTAGACGATACCGGCGGCGGCACGGGTAATAAAGCCCGCCAGCCACGAACCGGTGCCGCTCTTCGCTGCAGGCGCTCCCGCAGTGGCAGCCTTACGCTCAGGCGTCTTGGGAGCAGTTGCCTTGGGACGATCGGACACGATTAAGCCTCCTCGGTCTTGCTCAGTCCGCCAAACCTACGGTCGCGGCCCTGGTAGGCCAAAATGGCGTTGACAAGGCCCCAGCGATCAAAGTCCGGCCAATAGGTATCGGTGACGTAAAATTCGGAATAAGCCACCTGCCACAGCAGATAGTTCGAAAGGCGCAGCTCACCAGAGGTGCGAATCACAAGCTCAGGATCGGGAAGACCGGCGGTATAGAGGTGGGAAGCCACCATATCGTCATCAATTGCAGCGGGATCGATCTTACCGGCGGCAGCGTCGAGTGCGATCTGACGGACAGCGCGGGTAATCTCGGCACGCGCGCCGTAGTTGACGGCAAGCGCCAGCGTCATACCGGTGTGATCGGCGCACTCGGCAAGACCGCGTTCAAAAACGTCGCGGGTCTTCTTGGGCAGCGCGGAAATGTCACCCAAAAAGACAACACGCACGTTTTCGCGCTTCAGAAGCGGCAGCTCGTCGATAAACGTCTTGGCAAACAGATGCATCAAGACGTTGACCTCATGCTGCGGACGGTTCCAGTTTTCGGTAGAAAACGCATAGGCAGAAAGCACGTCGACGCCCAGGCGCACGCAGGCGGTAATGATCTCGCGCAGCGAGACGATACCTGCCTTATGACCCTCGGTGCGTGCAAGACCGCGCGACGTGGCCCAACGACCGTTGCCGTCCATGATGCACGAGATATGGCGCGGGATATTATTGAGGTCAAGGTCGGAAAAACCGACGCCCGCAGGGGCGTCGGCAAAGTACTCGACCAGTTTATGCTCGTC
>CAKUEU010000118.1 GCA_934646865.1 uncultured Collinsella sp.
GAGGAGCTCGACGCCTACAACCAGCGTCTGTTTGAGCAGACCGGCGAGCGCAACTCCGAGCACAGCTGCTGGCAGTATTTTGCCGTCCTGCCTGACATCAAGTCCGTTGGCGTCATGGGCGACGAGCGCACCTATCAGCGCCCGATCATCCTGCGCGCTGTTGAGAGCTCCGATGCCATGACCGCCGACTGGGCCAAGCTGCCCTACGACGTGCTGGCCCGCATCTCCGGTCGCATCGTGGCCGAGGTCCCCGGTGCCAACCGCGTGTGCTACGACATCACGTCCAAGCCGCCCGCGACCATCGAGTGGGAGTAAGGTTTAAGGAACCAAATTCCGTAAAATCAAAATTATTGGTGTCTTAACTGACGATTATCGCCTCCTCTGATAAGCTAGGCAGAGGAGGCGATTTACATGAAACTGTACCATCGCGAGCAATATCTGAAAAAGATCCGGCCGTTCTACGACGACGATCTGATCAAGGTAATCACAGGTATTCGTCGCTGCGGCAAATCGTGTCTCATGGCAACGATTGCCGAAGAACTGAGAAATCGCGGCGTCGAAGATAAGGACATCATCTACCTCGATCTCGATAAGCGCGGCAACCGCTCGATTAAGACGCCTGAGCAGCTGGAGAAAAAAATCGAGTCGCTTCTGGCCGACAACGACTTCAAATACCTCTTCATCGACGAGGTGCAGAACGTCCGAGGCTACGAGGAGGTCGTGAACGCTTACAACTCGGATGGCGGCTTCTCGATATTCATCACTGGTTCCAACTCGTATCTGCTGTCTGGCGAGCTGATGACCAAGCTCACGGGCCGATACGTGGAGTTCGAGATGTTCACCCTATCCTTTTCCGAGTTCCTCGATATGAAGAGGTTCATGGGTAAGGAGGTCGGTGATGCGCGAATCGAATTTGACGAATACCTACGGTATGGCGGGTTTCCCCGGTCCCTGGAATACGAAGATCCCGAGGCAAAGGCTCGCTACATCGAGGATGTTGTTGGGCAGATCGTCGACAAGGACATCAGGTCTCGCAACAAGATCCGGAACATTGATACGTTCAACCGTGTCATGACCTACGTCATCAACAACTACGGTGCGCCAACGAGCCTCACCAACCTTCATGACTATTTCACCAAGACGGAGCGCATTGCCGTCGAGCGGCGGACGATCGCCTCCTACATCCAGATGCTCGTTGATGCCAAGGTGCTCTACAGATGCGAGAGATTCGACCTTAAGTCCCGCAAATCGTTGCGTGGCGAGGAGAAGTACTACCTTGCGGATCCGGGTATCTATTTTGCGCGCAACGTCGATGTCCGGCTGAACTACGGGCCCTCGTTGGAAAACGCCTTGTACATCTATCTCCGCTCGAGGGGATATAAGCTATCCGTAGGCCGCATCGGGAAGCTGGAGTGCGACTTCATCGCTCGCAGGCGCAACGCCTATGCCTACATCCAGGTCTCGATGACAATCGCCGATAGGGACGTGGAAGAGCGTGAGTACAGGCCGTTCGGCTACATCAGGGACGGGTATCCGCGCTACCTTTTCACGCTTGATCCCCTGTTGCAGGAGAGAGATGGTGTCAGGCATCTTAACATGGTGTCGTTTATGAAAGATAACGGCGACCTTATTTGAGCGACGGCCGGATTTCTTTGCTCCTCGGTGCATGAGCGGCGTGAGTATTGCATGAGGACCATTGATTCACTTGGAATCGGCAGGCCGAGAGCTCGTGTTGAAGATAATGAGCTTTTGACCAGCGGCTCCTGTTACTAAGCGGGGATAGTAAATAGCTCTTTGCGAGGGAGGTCGAATGCGGTCTCCCTCGTTTTTTTCGAACCTTATCGTGTATGCCGTGATGTTTGAGCACAGCATCGTGCAGGGACCTGAGAATCTTCGCGATGGGAGTTGACGTCTAATACCTTGCGTCATATAGTGTGCGTAGCACAGTATATGACGAAGGGAGGTGTGCGGATGGAGGCCCAGATGAAGCGCGGCTTCCTGGAGGCCTGCGTGCTTGCGGCCGTCTCCGGCGAGGAGTCCTACGGCTACCAGATCGTGAAAGACGTGCCGGCGAGCATGGGGCTCACGGAGTCGACGCTCTACCCGCTGCTCAAGCGCCTGGAGAAGGCCGGGTGCATCACGGCACGCTCCGCCGAGCACAACGGGCGGCTGCGCCGGTACTACCGCATCACGGACGCCGGACGCGCCCGCATCGAGGAGTTCCTGGCCGAGTGGCCGTCCGTACGAGAGATTTATGCATACGTTGAGGGGGCACACCATGACGCGCGATGAGTTCTTGGGCCGGTTGGGCGAGCTGCTCGCCTGCCTGCCGGATGAGCAGGTAGAGGAGACCAAAGCATTCTATGCGGAGGCCATCGCCGACCGCATGGAGGACGGCATGAACGAGGAGGAGGCCGTTGCCGCAATGGGTACCCCCGGCGAGGTTGCCGAGACCGCGCTCGACGACCTGCCCGCCGTGCCGCGCGCGATCGCGAGGACGCGCCGGCGCAGCACCGCGCTGCTGTGGGTGCTGACCATCGTGGGCTCCCCGGTGTGGGCGCCGCTGCTCGCCGCCTTCGCCGCCGTGGCCGTCACGGTCTATATCTGCATCTGGGTGCTGGCGCTCTGCGTGTGGGTCATCGCCGCCGCCCTCGGCGCCGTGGGCGCGGTATCGCTCGCGCTCGTGGCGGCGGGCGTGGCCGTCGGCCATGCGCCCTACGTGATCGCGATGCTGGGCTGCGGGCTCGCCTTCGTCGGCGCGGCTCTCCTCGTGGGCGCGGGCGCTTGGGAGGCATCCAAGCAGATTGCGCGCCTCTCGGCGTTCTGGGCGAGGAAGGCCGCCTCGCCCTTCTGGAAGGGCAAGGGCGAGAAGGCCGGCGCTGCCGCGCACCTCGCGGTGTAGAAAGGAATGAGTACCATGACCAGCGTGAAGAAGATCTACCTCGCCGTGGCGGGCGGGCTCGTTGCCGCGGGCGTCGTCCTCGCGGGCATCGGCTTTATCGCCTCGGGGTTCGATCCGGCCGTGTTCGCGACCCAAATCGACATGCGTGACGGCACCATCGTGCTCGGCGGCGTCGAGGCGGACGACCCCGAGAGCATCCCGTTCATCAGCCAGCTCGCCAATCTGGGCGAGATCGATACCTCCGACGTCGCCGGCCCCGCCGCGCCCTAGGCGCAACGAGCCCGGGCACTCCGTCCGCCAAGCTGCGTAAGTCGGCGAAACCCGAACCTCAACCTCAACTCAATTTCTCGGATAACGAGACCCGGGTGGTATCGCCATGACCCATCGCAGCCAATGAAAAACGCGACGAAAGGACTGAGAACCGCTAATTGCCGGGATTCAAACATGCGGCCAACAAAGCGCATGCATCGGCAAGAACAAAGCCTCCGGTGACGATTCCTTCGTTCATGAATGATTTGTACCAGTTGTGACCTGCGGAAATACGAGCTTGCAAAACCACTCGCAACGATTCGCTTCTCGCAGTGAGCACCAAGGCGGCGAATTTGCCGATCGTTGCTCCCATTCGTGCGTTTTAGGGTTCTGGCGTTCGTTCGTTTTTGTCCCCGGGACAAAAACGAAACTGCGGGCCTTCGGCCGTCGAAAAGTTTTCTGCGTTGTCCCACGTTTTGTCCCAAACGCCCACGCGAAGACACGCGGCAGGATTCGGCGGTATGACGGTTGAAGCCGACGACCAAACTAGAATCAACTGGAATGGCGCCGCAGCAAACGGGCGCGAAAGAGTGGGAATAGAAAATTCCTTAGTTATGGGGGTATAAATTTGAATCCCTTTAGGATAAACCCCCATGACTATATGA
>CAKUEU010000119.1 GCA_934646865.1 uncultured Collinsella sp.
AGCTCGCGCATGGCGGCACGCACGCGCTCCTTGGTCTCGGGGCGCACGCTGGGTGAATCGTGCACGGTGCGCGAGACCGTCTGCTCCGAGACGCCCGCAAGACGTGCCACGTCCTTAACGGATACCGATTTTTTAACAGCCGCCATAGGTCGATCTTTCTATGTCAACGATGCCATCGCGGGCATCCCAACAGACAAAATGAACGCCTCCAAGTATATCCAACGCCTCCCCCGCCATACGCTCACCACCCAAAACCTACCGTTCACCGACAATCCTGCGTCCCCGAACGGCTTTTGTCGCCCAAATGTTAACGTTGCCATTGTGCAAACACAGAGCCACCGGGCGGCTCAAACGTTTACGCGCAAGGAATCGACGGTCCACAGGCACAGGGGCCACCGGTTCGCGTCTTTTTTTGTGTCACAAAATGGCAACGTCAACATTTTGGCAAACAAGGTCCAAACGTTACCATCGTTGCTAACCCACCGACTCTTAGGAGCTTTGCATGGAGCAACTCATCGCCACCATCGAAAAGGGCCAGCCCCTTTTCAACGCGATCGCCCGCAACAAGTACCTCAAGGCGATCCGCGACGGCTTTATCTCCGTCATCCCCATCATCATCTTCTCGTCCATCTTCTGCCTGGTGGCCTCGGTCCCCAACATCTGGGGTTTCTACTGGCCCGATGACATCAACAACGCTCTGTGGAAGTGCTACAACTACTCCATGGGCATCCTGGCCATCGCCTGCGCCGCCACCACCGCCAAGCACTTCGCCGACGCTCAGAACCGTGACCTGCCCAAGAACAACCAGATCAACTTCATCTCCTGCATGTGCGCGGCCATCATCGGCTTCCTGCTCCTTTCGAGCGACACCATCGCCACGGATGCCGCCAGCGGCTTCAACACCACCTACCTTGGCTCCAAGGGCCTGCTGACCGCCTTCATCGCTGCGTTTGTGACTGGCATCATCTACAAGTTCTTCATTAAGCGCAACATCACCGTCAAGATGCCCGAGCAGGTTCCGCCCAACATCTCGCAGACCTTTAAGGACATCATCCCCTTCTCCGTCTGCATCACCGTCTTTTGGGTCTTTGACATCGTCTTCCGCTCTGCCTTTGGCTTCTGCTTTGCCCAGGGCGTCATCCAGGTGTTCCAGCCCTTGTTCACCGCTGCCGACGGCTACATCGGCCTCGCTGTGATCTACGGCGCCATGAGCCTCTTCTGGTTCGTCGGTGTCCACGGCCCCTCGATCGTCGAGCCTGCCATCGCCGCCGCCCTCGTTGCCAACATGACCGACAACCTGGCTGCTTACCAGGCCGGTCAACACGCTTCTGCCGTCCTGACGCAGGGCGCCCAGTACTTCGTCGTCTGCATGGGCGGCACCGGCGCCACGCTCGTCCTCGTCTTTATGTTCTGCTTCCTGGCTAAGTCCCAGGAGATGCGTGCGGTCGGTAAGGCCTCCATCGTCCCGGTCTGCTTCGCCGTCAACGAGCCGCTGCTGTTCGCCGCGCCCATCGTGCTCAACCCCGTCTTCTTTGTCCCGTTTGTCTTTGCCCCGATCGCCAACGTCTGGATCCTCAAGGTCTTTATCGACTTCCTGGGCATGAACGGCTTTATGTACACCCTGCCTTGGACCGTCCCCGGCCCCATCGGCACCATCATGGGCCTGGGCTTCCAGCCGCTCGCCTTTGTGATGCTCGCCATCATCCTGGTCGTCGACTTCCTTCTGTACTACCCGTTCTTCCGTGCCTATGACGCCCAGAAGTGCGCCGAGGAGGCCGAGATCTCCCAGGAGGAGCTCGCCGCCAAGAACGCCGAGAAGGCTGCCAAGCTCAACGATGCCTTCCAGGGCAAGACCGATGCCAAGAGCGTTGCAGACGGCGCTGCCGCCGAGGCCGTGAAGGCCGACGCCCCCGCCGCCGCAGCCCCCGCTGCCGAGGCCACGGCCGCCAGCGACCTCAACGGCAAGCGCGTGCTCGTGCTCTGCCAGGGCGGCGGCACCTCGGGCCTGCTCGCCAACGCGCTGGCCAAGGCCGCCAAGGAGCGCGGCATCGATCTGGAGACCGCTGCCGACGCCTACGGCAACCACGTCGACATGCTCCCTGACTTTGACCTGGTCGTCCTGGCCCCGCAGGCCGCGAGCTACCTCGCCGACCTGCAGAAGGACTGCGAGCGCGTGGGCAACAAGTGCGTCGCCTGCCGCGGCAAGCAGTACATCGAGCTCTCCCAGAACGGCGACAAGTCTCTCGCCTTCGTCTCCGAGCAGCTCTCCCTTTAGTCCGCTGTTCTAACGAACAGCGGCCGGCTCGACGCTGCGCGGCGCCCAGCCGGCCAGATTGCCGCTCAACTTCGGCGGCGCGACCACAAGGTCAGCGCCGCCTTGTTCCGGGGCAATCTGACTCGCCTGGACGCCGCTCGCTGACTTTGACCCGCTCTGCACCATTGCCATCGCTCAAATGATTGGATCCTTCATCATGTCCGTTAACCCCGCCAGCGTCACCAACCCGCCCGCGCAGTTTCCCGAGGGCTTTGTCTTTGGCGGCGCCACCGCTGCCTACCAGGTAGAAGGCGAGACCCGCACCCACGGTAAGGGTAAGGTTGCCTGGGACGACTTCCTGGAGGCCCAGGGCCGCTTCTCCCCCGATCCCGCTTCCGACTTCTACAACCAGTACCCCGTCGATCTGGAGCTGTGCGAGGAGTTCGGCATCAACGGCATCCGCCTCTCCATCGCCTGGAGCCGTATCTTCCCCAACGGCACCGGCGAGATCAACCCCGAGGGCGTGCAGTTCTACCACGACCTCTTCGCCGAGTGCCACAAGCACCACGTCGAGCCGTTCGTCACGCTGCACCACTTCGATACGCCGCTGTCCCTCTTTGAGAAGGGCGACTTCCTCAACCGCGAGACCATCGACGCCTTTGTGGACTTTGCCACCTTCTGCTTTAAGGAGTACGCCGACCAGGTGACCTACTGGTTCACCTTTAACGAGATCTGGGCCGACGCCTCCAACACCTACATCGAGGGCACCTTCCCCGGCGGTGTCAAGGCGCATCTGGCCGAGGCCTTCCAGTGCGAGCACAACATGATGCTCGCCCACGCCAAGGCAGTGCTCGCCTTCCACAACGGCGGCTTTAAGGGCAAGATCGGCGTCATCCAGTCGCTGGAGTTTAAGTACCCGCTCAACGAGAACGACCCCGCCGACATCAAGGCAGCCAACAACGAGCACGTGCTGCAGAACCAGTTCCTGCTCGACGCCACCTTCCGCGGCGACTACGCGCCCGATACGCTCGAGTGCGCCAACCGCCTGGCTGCCGTCTCGGGCGGCACCATCGAGATCCTGGACGAGGACCTCGAGATCATGCGCGAGGCCGCGCTCTACAACGACTACCTGGGCGTTAACAACTACCAGTGCCGTTTCCTGAAGGCCTACGATGGCGAGAACGACCTGCACCACAATGGTACGGGCGAGAAGGGCACCGGCCGCTGGCGCGTCAAGGGCATTGGCGAGCACGTGAACAAGCCCGGCATCCCCACCACCGACTGGGACTGGATTATCTATCCCGAGGGCCTGTTCGACCTGCTCGTCTACATTAAGCAGCGCTACCCCAACTACAAGCAGATCTTCATCACCGAGAACGGCATGGGCTACAAGGACCCCTACAAGGACGGCTTTGTGGACGACCAGCCGCGCATCGACTACATCGAGCAGCACCTGCGCTGGCTGCTCAAGGCCATGGAGGTCGGCGTCAACGTGGGCGGCTACTTCCTGTGGAGCCTGCAGGACCAGTTCTCCTGGACCAACGGCTACAACAAGCG
>CAKUEU010000120.1 GCA_934646865.1 uncultured Collinsella sp.
TCGCCGCATCCACCCACCCGATCAATAAGTTGCGGTGAAATGCGGACTGTTTTCCGGCTCCAAGCCACCCAACAGTCCGTATTTCACCGCAACTTATTGGGGGATGGGGTTTAGAGGCGGGCGAGGTCGTAGGCTTGGGCGGCTGACTCGCCGGCGCAGATGAGGTTGGTTGTGGCTTCCTGCTGATCGAGCGCCTGGTCGAGGGGCATGGGCTTGCGACAGATGGGTAGCACCAGGTCGATGCCCTGCCCGTATACCGCATCCAGGTTGTCGGCGCGGCCGCCCACGACGGCGACCACCGGCTTGCCATAGCGCTTGGCGCGACGCGCCACGCCCACTGGCGCCTTACCGGCGGCGGACTGTTCGTCCATATTGCCCTCACCCGTTATGACCAGGTCGGCATCGCGCACGCGCTCGTCAAACCCCACGAGATCGAGCACCGTCTCCACGCCCGAGCGCAGCTCGGCGCCAAGTGCCAACAAGGCAGCCCCCAGCCCACCGGCAGCGCCCGCGCCCGGCACACCGAGTACCGAGCCAAATGTCCGCGCACCCTCGGGCACACGCAACAACCCCTGGGTCCGTACCTCGGCAATCGCCGCATCAAGCAGGCGACCATAGCTGACCATCCAGCTGTCGTACTTATGCAGCGCCTCGGCGTCACCCGTCGGCAGGCCCTTCTGCCCGCCGAACACCGCCAGTGCGCCGCGACGTCCCACAAGCGGATTCTCGACATCGGAAAGCACGACGATGCGCACGCCATCCAACGCCCGCACCGCCGGCATCAGGTCAACACCGGCCACTTGCTCAAGGCCCGCAAGCCCCGGCGCAATATCGCAGCCACGGTCGTCGACAAGACGCGCGCCCAACGCCTGTAGCATGCCAGCGCCGCCGTCGTTGGTGGCACTGCCGCCCAGTCCTATATATAGAGTCTTCGTCCCCGCGCGAACCGCGCGGAGTATGAGCTCGCCCACGCCATAGGTCGTAGCAGCTAGTGCCGCCGACTCCGTGCAGGGCGAATACCCAATGCCCGCAGCCTCAGCCATCTCAATAACAGCAGATTCGCGCTCGCCGTCCACCAACATCCGAGCAGACACGCGATCGCCCAAGGGACCTGCCACTTCACAGGTCACGATCTCACCGTCACACGCGGCAACGGCGTCGAGCGTTCCCTCGCCGCCATCCGCCAACGGCAGCGCGCTCACCTCGGCATCGGGCCACACGCGGCGAACGCCCTCGGCAACCGCCGACTCCGCCTGCGCACTCGACACGCTGCCCTTAAAGGAATCAATCGCCAGCAGCACGCGACGCGGTCGGCGCTGCACGGGGCCAAAGTCGAGCGCCGCACCAGCAACCTCGTCGGCATCAGCCAGCGCCGCGGCATGAGCAGCATGCGCCTCAAGATCGGACCCGCAACCGCCGCCATCCGCACCGCGCAAACCAGCAAAATAGCTGCTCAACACCGCGCGGCACTCGTCTGCCAGCACGCCGGCCGTCACATTAAAGCGATGATTCAGGCGCGAATCGGCATTGAGGTCGTATAGCGAGCCCAGCGCGCCCGCCTTGGCATCGGCCGCGCCATACACGCAGCGCCCCACGCGCGCGTTGACCATAAGGCCCGCGCACATGCAGCAGGGCTCAAGCGTCACATAGACGGTGCAGTCGGAAAGGCGCCAACGGCCGAGCGCCTGAGCGGCGGCGCACAACGCCGCAAACTCAGCATGCGCCGAAGGGTCTTGATCGAGCTCGCGACGATTGTGCGCCCGCGCGACGATCTCGCCCGCGCACACCACCACGGCACCAATGGGCACCTCGCCCACCGCCGCGGCAGCGCGTGCCTCAGCCAGCGCCTCGCACATGAACTTCTCGTCGATTTCGGTGATCGTCATCGTTCGCCTTCCCTGTTGCAAATTCAAAACGATGCTATCATTACGACTCACGGAGAGATGGCAGAGCGGTTGAATGCGGCGGTCTTGAAAACCGTTGAGCGCGAGAGCGTTCCGGGGGTTCGAATCCCCCTCTCTCCGCCACTCTTAGTGATGTACCGGCGTCATGGTCCGCTCAAACAGCGCATCGACCACGTCGGCAATCTCGGGTCGACTCTCAAGATCGTGACCCGATTCCCACCACTTTGTGAACAGTCGAATAATGCCGCCGGCGATAAACTCCGATGTCGTCTCGAGCGATACGGGGGCCAAGGCGCCCTCGTCAAGCGTGCTCATCACGCGCTCGCGAATGGAGTGGGCAATGCGGTCGCAAATCATGCTGGTCAGCATGCCCGACATGCTGCTCTCTAGGATGTTATCCATGAGCTGCTCATGCGCCAGAATCATGTCCATGGCGTCGGCAAATACCTCATGGCGAAGCACGCGTACGTCGTCAGCCGACGCTGCACCCCCCTTACCGGTCCGCTTTTGCGGCAGCCCCGACATAAGCTCATCGACATAAAAGGCAAAGTAATCGTTCTTGTCGCGAAAGTGCTTGTAGAACGTCGTGCGACGAATCATGGCACGTTCGCACAGCATGGCAACCGTAAGGTCTTCAAAGCGATGCTCTTCGAGTAGCTCGGTAAAGGCATCGAACAAGGCACGATAGGTTTTCTTAATGCGCAGGTCCATCTGCATCGCATCCTCAGGGCAAGACAACGCTCGTTAATCTGTCGCATATCTTACACCTGTACCCCGCCCTCGCTGAGCGGTCGACCTTACCGAAAACATAACGCTTACCGGAAAGTTCGGCACGGCAAAACGTTGCGGGTATACTAGTAGCGTTATACCAACGGCAGCTGGCGGATGCCGCCGCGGCCATTCGAAACGGAGACATCATGATTACCGTCATCATCGGCATCGTTGTTGTCATTGCGATTGTCTGCGCCATCGCCGGCATCTACAACAACATGGTCACCAAGCGCAACCGCATCGACAACGCGTGGCAGAACATCGACACGCAGCTGCAGCGCCGTAACGACCTGATCCCCAACCTGGTCGAGACCGTCAAGGGCTACGCCAAGCACGAGCAGGAGACGCTCTCCGCCGTAATCAGCGCGCGCAACACCGCCGTCAAGGCGACCACGCCCGAGGCCAAGATGGAAGCCGACAACGTGCTGACCGGTGCCCTGCGCCAGCTCTTCGCCGTTGCCGAGTCCTATCCCGACCTTAAGGCGAATTCAAACTTTACGCAGCTCCAGGCATCGCTCGAGGATACCGAGAACAAGATTAGCTACGCACGCCAGAGCTACAACGACTGCGTGCTCAGCTACAACAACGCCATCCAGACGTTCCCGGCCGTCATCTTTGCCGGCATCTTCCAGTTTAAGGAGCGTCAGGGCTTCGAAGCCGCCGAGGCCGCCCGCCAGGCACCGACCGTCAAGTTCTAAACAACAAGGCCGAGTCTTAAGTCAGCACTTCAACCCTTTAGGGCCCAAGGCACAAACCTTGGGCCCTTTTCTTACCCATACCAAATGCACGGCCAAGGGCCGCAGGACGAAAGAACCCCCGCCGCACGAAGTGCGCAGCGGAGGTTCTTTCATGTCCGAGGACGCGCCGGAAAGGAAGGTTGCCCTCGGGCCGGACAGGTAAAAGCAGGTTACGCGACGACGCAAACCCAGTTGTGCTTATCCTCAACGGCACCAGACTGGATGCCGGTCAGGGTCTCGCGGAGCTTCTTCATCACGGGGCCGATCTCGGTGTAGCCAGCCGGGAAGGTCACGGTCTCGTCGGCGCCATAGACCTTGTTGTC
>CAKUEU010000121.1 GCA_934646865.1 uncultured Collinsella sp.
GCCGCCATAATCTGCTGTGCCTTGGTCTTCGTCATGGTCGATTTGCTCCTTGCTGGTTGTATCGCAAAATCGTACAGGCTCTCTTCAGTATGCCACCTGCCACTTGGCGTGGCAAAGTTGCCGTTTGCCGCTTGGCGTTTTGTAACAGGGGCGGGGGAGTACACTCGGGGGTGTTGAATTTCCTGCCAGAGATGGGGACGCCCATGCAACATATCGATCGGATTATCCGCTCCAAGAACGTCTTTACCGCACAAGATGGCATCGATACCGCCCGCGAGCTGGCGATTGCCATCGCGGACGACCGTATCGTCGCGGTCGGCAAGCCCGATGACGTGATCGCCGCCGCGCCGGCCGCCACGCCGGTCATCGACTATGGCGAGCAGTTTGTCTGCCCTGGCTTTCACGATGCTCACCTGCACTTCTTCCATACCTCGGTCGGCTCCTCGCCGTATATGCTCATGGATATGGGCACGTCCGAGGCAGCATTGGTACAGCATGCGCTCGAGTTTTCCCAAGGCTTGCCCGATGACGCCTGGGTCGTGACCCAGGGCTGGCGCGATTACCGCTGGGACCCGCCCGAGCACCCCACTAAGGCGTCACTCGATGCAACCTTCCCCGATCGCCCCTGCGTTATGTATTCGGGCGACGGGCACACGCTGTGGCTCAACAGCCGCGCACTCGAGGCCCTCGGCGTGACGCGCGACAGTGAACCGCCAGCGGGCGGCAGCTATGACAAGGATGCAAACGGTGAGCTCACGGGTATCGCGCACGAGGCGGCTGCCATGCAGCTGCTACCGCGCTGCCTTGAGTGGCTGGGCGAGGACCGCATCGCGAGCGCTTACGCAGACCAGATGAAGCGCATGGCCGAGCAGGGCATCACCTCAATCTGCGACATGTCGCTCATGCCTATGCCGGGCTGCGACTTTATCCGCGACGATGTCTACGACAAGCTGCAGGCCGCCGGCAAGCTGGGCATCCGCGCCCATCTATTCCCCACGCTGCTGGATGACCAGTCGCGCTTGGAGGAGCTGCAAGCCCGCTACACGAACAATGCGCTGCTCTCGGCGCCGGGCTTTAAACAGTTCTTTGATGGCGTGTCGAGCGAGCATACGGCGTATCTCACCGAGCCCTACACCAATCCGCGCTTCCCGGGCGACCAGGGTCGTCTGACGGTTCCTGCCGAGCGCATGCGCAAACTGGTCCTCGCGGCGGCAGAGCGTGGCCATACCGTGCGCATTCACGTCATCGGCGACGGCGCCATCCATGCCGCGCTCGATATCTTTGAGGAGGCGGCAGAGCTCTATGGCCTGCCCCAGCACGGCCACAACACGCTCGAACATCTGGAGAACCTCCTGCCCCAGGACATCGACCGCCTGCGCAAGCTCAACGTGATCGCCTCGAGCCAGCCCTGCCACATCACTTTGGACCCGGGCGGCCCGGAGCGCGACCTGGGTCTGGAGCGTAGCCGCATCATGTGGCCGTTTGCGACTTATAAGCAGCGCGGTATCCGCCAAGCCTTCGGTACCGACAGCCCCATCACGGCCGTTACCAGCATGAATGTGCTCTACACGGCCATTACGCGCCAAGACCCCCGCAGCCACTGGCCCGAGGGCGGCTGGCTCCCCAGCGAGCGCATCGACGCAGCAACGGCCCTGCGCAACTACACCCTGGGCAGTGCCTACGCGGCAGGCGACGAGCAAAACCTCGGCAGCCTAGAACCCGGCAAATACGCCGACCTGGTAGTTCTGGACCAAAACCCGCTCACCATCGACCCCCAAGAGCTCCAGACCACCAAAGTCCAAGCCACCTACCTATCCGGCAACCTCATCTTCGAGCGCTAACCCCATACCCCATCCATCAGTTGCGGTGAAATACGGACTAAATAACGCCTCAACAGCCAAAAACAGTCCATATTCCACCGCAACTTAAAAGGGGCACGTTCCAGCAACGTGCCCCTTTCTTGTACATCCCATCCGCATCGCCATTTTGCTGCACTGACTTTTCTGAATGCCGGGCCCGATAACGTTACCCCAGCTCCCGTGTGGCTCCGGAGGGGCGGGGCATAAGGTTTATCGCGAGTTCCGCACGAGCCGAAGGCCACTTAATGTGGCCTTCGTGCGAGCAGGACTGCCCGAGCAGGAAACCTTATGCCCCGCCCCTCCGGAGCCACACGGGAGCCGCGCACAAGTTATCCCCCGGCATTCAGAAAATCTAAGTGCCAAAAAATAAGATTTTTTGACTCCGTGTTGTATAACCCGCCATTCGTGGGTACCATTCAACGCGTACGCAAACAAAGTAGGGAAACCCGCACGGCCCAACCGCGCGGCCCAAAAAGGAGGAAACAAGCATGTCGTCTTTGAAGCCGCTTGCAGATCGCGTCCTGGTCAAGCCCGACGAGGCCGAGCAGAAGACCGCTTCTGGTCTGTACATCGCCAGCAATGCCCAGGAGAAGCCGCAGCGCGGCACCATCGTTGCCGTTGGCGCTGGCAAGGTCAACGACAAGGGTGAGCGCATCCCCATGGACGTTCAGGTCGGCGACGTTGTCATCTACGGTAAGTTCGGTGGCAACGAGGTCAAGGTCGACGGCGAGAAGTATCTGCTGATGCGCGCCGACGACATCTACGCTGTCGTCGAGGCCTAGTCTCGTCAGAATCTCTGATTCGTCTTTGAACGCGCTCGCCGCATAGGACTCGGAAGCGGCGACGCGAGTCACATTTCTTTTGGAGGATTACCTACCATGGCAAAGAACATTACGTTCAACACCGATGCCCGCGCTAAGCTCGCCAAGGGCGTCAACACTCTGGCCGACGCCGTTACCGTCACCATGGGCCCCAAGGGCCGCTACGTCGCTCTGCAGCGCACGTTCGGCGCCCCGACCATCACCAACGACGGCGTTTCCGTCGCCAAGGAGATCGAGCTCGAGGACAACATCGAGAACATGGGCGCTCAGCTCGTGAAGGAGGTCGCTACCAAGACCAACGACACCGTGGGTGACGGTACCACCACCGCAACCCTGCTCGCCCAGGCCATCGTCAACGACGGTCTGCGCAACGTCGCCGCTGGCGCTAACCCGCTGGCCATCCGTCGCGGCATCGACAAGGCCGTCAACGCCGCTGTCGCCGAGATGAAGAAGCAGGCCAAGCCGGTCGAGACCAAGGAGCAGATTGCTTCTGTCGGTACCATTTCCGCTGGTGACCCCGAGGTCGGCGAGAAGATCGCCGAGGCCATGGAGGTCGTGGGCAAGGACGGCGTCATCACCGTCGAGGATTCCCAGACGTTCGACATCCAGATCGACACCGTCGAGGGCATGCAGTTCGACAAGGGCTATGTCTCCGCTTACTTCGTCACGGACAACGACCGCATGGAGGCCGTGATGAAGGATCCGTACATCCTCATCACCGACCAGAAGATCTCCAGCGTCCAGGACATCATGCCTGTTCTCGAGGCTGTCCAGCGCGCCGGCCGTGGCCTGCTCATCATCGCTGAGGACATCGACGGCGAGGCTCTGCCCACCCTCGTCCTCAACAAGATTCGTGGCGCCCTCAACGTCTGCGCCGTCAAGGCTCCGGGTTACGGCGATCGCCGCAAGCGTATCCTCGAGGACATCGCCGTCCTCACCGGTGGTCAGGCTGCTCTGGACGAGCTGGGCGTGAAGGTCGCTGACATCACCGCCGATATGCTCGGTACCGCTAAGTCCGTCACCATCTCCAAGGACAACACCGTCGTCGT
>CAKUEU010000122.1 GCA_934646865.1 uncultured Collinsella sp.
TATCTGGCTTGCACGCCGCTGCGCACCCGCACCTTTGGCATCGCCAAGGGCTTCCCCGACCGCTACGACCCCAACGAACTGCTCGCGCAGAACGGCATGACGGTCGAAAACATGGCCGCAGAGGCCGTAAGGCTACTAAACGAGTAGAAAAACCTCCGCAAAGGGAAACGCCCTTGCGGAGGTTTTTATTTTCGCGACGCAATTATCTTGATCTGTAACATCTAGAGGCAGAATTTGTATCTAGACGTTACAGATTGGGACGAGACGTTTAAGCCCCTGATGTTTATCTCAATCTGTAACAGTTAGGGGCCAAATCCTCGTCTAACCGTTACAGATTGAGACATTCGAATTCCCCTGAAGAGAAAATCTCAATCTGTAACAGTTACTCGTCAAAAACGGCTGCAGATGTTACAGATCGAGACAAAGCAGCAAGGTAGTTAGCAATAGCTTCGCTTGAGGATCTCGACGACGTCGGGCTCGGTCAGGGCGATGGGATCGTGGCCGAACAGGGCGCCGTTGGTCGTTAAGGCATTGTGCGCGATGGCGGGCAGCTCTTCGGCCGTAATCCCCCATTCGCTCATGGCAAGGTCGGCCACATGGCAGGCCTCCATCAGGCGCGTGAGCTCAATCACAAAATCGTGCGGATCATCCGCGGCGGCATCGCCCATCAGGCGTGCCATGTCGATATAGCGCTCGGGCGCGGCGCCGTGATCGATCATCCACGTATGGTAGGCGCGGGCAATCATAATGAGGCCGGCGCCGTGCGGCAGGTCGTGATGGTGGGCGCTCATGCCGTGCTCAAGGCCATGCGAGCCCGTGGTGCCCGAGGCATCCATGGCATAACCGCCGAGCGTGTTGGCAAACGCAAGACTCGAGCGCGCCTCCAGGTCATCGCCATTATTGACGCACGTAGGCAACGCGGCTGCAGCACGGCGGATGCCCTCGCGGCAAACCATGTCGCCCATGGGCGTGTTGGTATTTGAGATGTAGCACTCAACGCAATGGAACAGGGCGTCGAATCCCTGATAGGAGGTCAGACGCGCCGGGACGCTCACCATGAGCTCGGGATCGACGACCGAAAGCACCGGAAACAGGCGCGGATCGCCCAGACGGAGCTTCTCGTCATTGTCCTCGCAGGACAGGACACCGCCCGCATCGACCTCGGAGCCGGTACCCGCCGTGGTGGTCACGCACACCAGCGGCAGCGGATCGTTAGGGATAGGCAGCCCGAGTGCGGTGCCGCCATTGACAAAGTCCCAGATGTCACCGGGACACTCGTTGCCCTCGGCGTCTGTATGCGGGTTGGCCGCCACCGCGCAGATCCCCTTGCTGCCGTCCATGACCGAACCGCCGCCGAGCGCCAACACAAAATCACAGCCATGGGTACGCGCCATCCAGCCACCTGCGTTGACGGTCTCGCGCAGCGGATTGGGCTCAATGCGATCGAACAGCTCGTGCGCCACGCCGGCACGATCGAGCTCGGCCTCCACGCGCCCCAGATATCCAAAGCGCTTGACCGAGTTGCCGCCGGTCGTGACGATGAGAGCCTTGGTGCCGGGCAGTTTCTGTGCGCCCAACTCGCCTAACTTGCCCGCGCCAAACAACACCTTGGTCGGTGCGAAAAACGAATAACCGTTCATACGCGATCTCCTTACTTATATATGTGTCGCGCTGCCGCCATTATAGCGACCGCTGCGAGCGATCATGCCGTCTGCAAAACCCTATCTCAGCAGCAATAACCGACGTTTCCCCAGATAAAACCTGCCAAAATAAACCTGTCCCTTTTTGGTAGGTAGAATAACCCATAAGGTAAGTATGTTTCTGAGTTATTTCGTGTTGACCCATTTGAGCGCGATGGGGTATAACTCTACTCAACCGCTAGGGATTTTATTGAGAAAGGTGTTCTACCATGAGCAAGAACCTCTCCCAGCAGGTCGTTCTCGACCGCCGCGGCTTCGTTGCCGCCACCTTCGCAACCGTCGCCGGCCTTGGTCTTGCCGGCTGCTCCGACACCAGCGCCGAGGCTGACAAGGGTTCCGCCGCCGGCTCCTCCAAGAGCTCCGAGGATACCGAGGCTTCCACCACGCTCGACGCCAAGGCATTCGACAAGCTCGTCGACAACGGCCCCAAAGCCGATGACGATGCCATCGCCGCCAGTACCTGGGCCACGGCCGTCAAGGACGCAGGCGTCTTTAAGATCGGTGGCGTTCAGACCTCCACGCTCTTCTCCCTCCTCAACGAGAAAGACGGTCAGACCCGCGGCTTCGATGCCGGCATCGCGCAGCTTCTGTCCAACTACATCCTGGGCGAGAACAAGGTCGAGATCACCCAGGTGACCTCGGACACGCGCGAGTCCGTCCTGCAGAACGGCCAGGTCGACGCTGTCTTTGCCACCTACACCATCACTGACGAGCGCAAGAAGCTCGTCTCCTTCGCCGGCCCCTACTACTACACCCAGCAGGCTATCCTGGTGCTCGCCGATAACGACGACATCGAGGGCGTCGACGACCTGGCCGATAAGAACGTCGCCGTTCAGTCCGGCTCCAACGGCCCCGCCATCCTGGAGGAGTTTGCCCCCAAGGCCAGCCAGCAGGAGTTCAAGACCGACGAGGAGGCCCGCCAGGCACTCCAGCAGGGTCGCGTTGACGCCTACGTCATCGACAACAACATGCAGCAGAGCGCCCTGGTCCGCGAGCCCGGTAAGTACAAGATCGCCGGCAAGCCCTTCGGCAGCAAGGAGCCCTATGGCATCGGCCTGCCGCTCGATTCCGACGGCGTCGCCTTTGTCAACGATTTCCTTAAGAAGATCGAGGACGACGGCACCTGGACTGAGCTGTGGCAGATCTGCATCGGCGACCGTACGGGCGACACCAATGTTCCCGAGCTACCCGAGATCGGCGCCTAGGCAGCGAGCCTGGTAACGGCCGCAACGAAACCATATGGAAACGCATGATGCGCTTTATTGCGCTAAACTGTTTCCTCACTGAGTTGTCGGGGCTTCCGTACACACGGGAGCCCCTTTCCTTACCGGCGGGAGGTCCGCATGAGTCTCTCCGAACTCTGGTCGCTCTATGGCCAGAACTATATCGACGCCCTGTTAGCAACCTGGGGCATGACACTTGAGTCGTTTGTCATCGCCATGGTGCTGGCCGTCGCCGTCACCGTGATGCGCGTGTCACCGCTCAAGCCGCTGCGCGTCTTTGGCGACCTGTATGTTCAGGTCTTCCGTAACATCCCCGGCATCGCGCTGCTCATCATCGTCGTCTACGCACTGCCACCGCTCAAGGTCGTCCTGCCCTACCGCACCTGCGTTATCGTCGCCACGGTCCTTTTGGGCTCAGCCTTTGGCTCCGAGAACTTTATGAGCGGCATCAACACCGTCGGCGTCGGCCAGGTAGAAGCCGCACGTTCGCTCGGCATGAGCTTTAACCGCATCCTCGCCAAGATCGTGATTCCGCAGGCGCTGCGCTCGAGCGTGCTGCCCATGACCAACCTCTTTATCGCCGTCATGCTCACCACCGCGCTCGGCAGTCAGGTGCCGCTTAAACCGCAGGAGCTCACCGGCGTGGTGAGCTACATCAACACGCGCTCGCTCGGCGGCGTCGCCGCGTTCTTTATCTCGGCGCTCGGCTATCTGGGCACGGCCTTTGTGGTGAGCCACATTGGCAACTACATCGATAAGAAGGTGAGGATCCTCCGATGAGCAAGCA
>CAKUEU010000123.1 GCA_934646865.1 uncultured Collinsella sp.
CGCACGTTTTTTGAGCGCCTGACACGCTTTAACCCTGCGGAAACATTTTTCTGCGATAGTATCTGCGATATAGAACAGTCGAAACCCGCCCGAAAGAAAGGGGAGCGACATGAACCAGCAGAACATCGATTACGTACTCCGCTCTGTAGAGCAGCGTGACATCCGCTTTGTGCGTCTGTGGTTTGTCGACATTCTCGGTCGCCTCAAGAACTTTGCCATCAGCCCCGAGGACCTCGAGGTCGCTTTTGAGGAGGGCATTGGCTTTGACGGCTCGGCCATCGAGGGCTTTGCCACGCCCGAGGAAGCCGACATGCTCGCGTTCCCCGATGCCTCGACCTTCCAGATCCTGCCGTGGCGCCCGAGCCACAACGGCGTCGCCCGCGTGTTCTGCGACGTGTGCACTCCCGATCGCAAACCTTTCGCCGGCGACCCGCGCGATGCCCTGCGCCGCATGTTCCACAAGGCCGAGAAGGCCGGCTACCTGCTCAACGTGGGTGCCGAGCTGGAGTATTACTACTTCCCCGACGAGCACACGCCCGAGCCGCTCGACAACGTGGGCTACTTCGACCTTTCGGTGAGCGACGCCGCCCGCGATCTTCGCCGCAACACGGTCCTCACGCTTGAGAAGATGTCCGTGCCCGTGGAGTACACCTTCCACGCCGCCGGCCGCTCGCAGCACGGTATGAGCCTGCGTCACGCCGAGGCCCTGAGCATGTCCGACGCCATCACCACGGCCAAGCTCATCATTAAGCAGCAGGCCTACGAGAGCGGCTGCCACGCCTCCTTTATGCCCAAGCCGCTGGCGGGCGAGGATGGCAGCGCCATGTTCCTGCACCAGTCGCTGTTCGACCACGACGGCAACAACGTCTTTTGGGGCGAGGACGACGAGAAGTACCATCTCTCCGACGTCGCCAAGCACTATATGGCCGGCATCCTTGCGCACGCGCGCGAGATCAGCGCCATCACCAACCCCACCGTCAACTCGTACAAGCGCATCACCACCGGTGGCGACTCCGTGCCGCAGTACGCCACGTGGGGCCTGCGCAACCGCGCGAGCATGGTCCGCATCCCGGTCTACAAGCCCGGCAAGCAGCTGTCCACGCGCATCGAGCTGCGCAGTCCCGATCCCATGGCCAACCCGTACCTGGTCAACACCGTTACGCTGGCTGCTGGTCTCGACGGCATCGAGCGCAAGCTGGAGCTTCCGCCCGAGGCCACGGCCGAGACGCTCAAGCTCACCGACCGTCAGATGCTCGAGGCCGGCTACGCACCGCTGCCGCGCTCGCTCAAAGAGGCGCTCGACGTGTTTGAGGACTCGCAGTTTATGAAGGATGCCCTCGGCGAGCACATCCACAGCTTCTTCCTCAAAAAGAAGCGCGACGAGTGGCATAAGTTTGAGTCCACGATCACCCAGTGGGAGATCAAGCACTACCTGGCGAACTCCTAATCGCGCTGGCTTGTCCCAGTACGATTGAGCTCATTTCTTTGGAGGCCGATATGTCCGAAAAGAGTGCCCTGTTCATGGCGCGCACGACGCGCTTCCACGAGTTTGCCCGCAGCCTGACGACCACCCTGGGTGTCGAGGTGAGCCTGGCCACCCCCGATTCGCCGACTGCGGCGCACGACTTTGACCTGCTGATCCTTGATTCCGACGGCATCCGCAGCGACCGCATCGATCAGATTGCCAAGTGGCTCGACGATCGCGGCGGCGTTCCCATGCTGGTGATCGTTGACGACGAGGCGCTCGGCACCCTGCGCCTGCCGAATCACGCCCACGCCGACTTCGTATGCCCCACGGCGACGCCCAATGAGCTCAAGGCTCGTGCGCAGCGCCTCATGGGCGAGGAGGAGACCGTCACCGCCGATGACGTGCTCAACATAGATAACCTCGAGATCAACCTGGCTACCTACCAGGTGACGCTCGACGATGAGCCCATCGACCTGACGCTGATGGAGTACTCGCTGCTGAGCTTTTTGGCAACGCACCCCAACCGCGCCTACAGCCGCGAAGTGCTGCTGCACCGCGTGTGGGGCTTTGAGTACTGCGGCGGCACGCGTACCGTCGACGTGCACATCCGACGCATCCGCTCCAAGGTGGGTCCGCAGATCGCAGCGCACATCACCACCGTCCGCGGCGTGGGCTACCTGTTTAAGGACTAGATTTCCACCACAAAGGGGACAGGCACCTTTGTGGCGGTATTGCCGCAGGTGCGGGTGCCTTTCGGGTTTGCAACAGAACTTAAGCCTTCCTAAAAGATTGCGTTCTCATACACGCGCACCCGCATATTGGGGTACAACTCAACGTGAACAATGATGGCCCGCCACA
Organism: uncultured Collinsella sp.; assembly: GCA_934646865.1. GTDB lineage: Bacteria > Actinomycetota > Coriobacteriia > Coriobacteriales > Coriobacteriaceae > Collinsella. The sequence goes on from CAKUEU010000123.1 coordinate 2,327, forward strand.
TGTTTGGCGGGCCTTTGGTTATTAGACGAAAGGATCGCAGCTATGAGCGAGTACGATTCCCAGCGTCCCCAGGACGCGGGCAACGCCGGCGAGACTCAGCAACAGCCGCGCGTGCAGGTGGAGTCGACGCCTGCTGGCGGCAACAACATTCCCTATGTGCAGGCCTACGACACGCAGACCGGCCAGCCGCTGGGTGGTGCGCAGGTCGTGAACAAGCATACGGTGGTCAAGACCAAGACCAAAAAGCTGCCGATCTTTATTACGGCACTCGCCGGTTGTGCCTGCGGCGCCCTGCTGGTCATCGCGCTCATCATGAGCGGCACGCTCGATATCGGCGGCGGCAAGAACGCCGTGACGGCGGGCGCTTCGGGTTCGTCGACGCAAAAGATCACGATCGACTCCGAGGACACCACGCTGGCCGAGGCCGTTTCCGCCAAGGCGCTGCCCTCCGTAGTTTCCATCACCGCCACTTCGAGTGGCAGCCAAGGCAACACGCTTTCGCAGTCCGCTGACGAGTCGGATAGTTCGGGTAGTGTCGGCTCGGGCGTGGTGCTCGATACCGAGGGCCACATTCTCACCAACAACCACGTGGTCGACGGCTATGACCAGTACGTGGTTACCATGGACGACGGCGCCACCTACGAGGCCGAGTTCGTGGGCAACGATGCCTCGAGCGACCTCGCCGTCATTAAGCTCAAGGATGCCGACTCCTCCAAGCTCACCCCGATCGAGATCGGTGACTCCTCCAAGCTCAACGTGGGCGAGTGGGTCATGGCGATCGGCTCGCCGTTCGGCAACGAGCAGTCCGTCTCCACCGGTATCGTGTCGGCGCTGTATCGCTCCACGGCCATGAGCTCTACCAGCGGCAACACCATCTACGCCAACATGATCCAGACCGATGCCGCCATCAACCCGGGCAACTCCGGCGGCGCGCTCGTCAACGACAACGGCGAGCTCGTGGGAATCAACTCGCTCATCGAGAGTTATTCGGGCTCCAGCTCGGGCGTTGGTTTTGCCATTCCGGTCAACTATGCCAAGAACATCGCCGACCAGATCATCGACGGCAAGACGCCGGTTCATCCATACCTGGGCGCCACGCTCTCGAGCGTCAATGCGCTCAACGCCCGCACCAACAAGCTGAGCACCGATAGCGGCGCGTATGTGGCGAGCGTTGTGGAGGACGGTCCCGCGGCCAAGGCCGGCATCCAGGAAGGCGACGTCATCACCAAGCTGGGCGATGACGAGATCACGAGTGCCGACGGTCTGATCATCGCGCTGCGCAGCCACGAGGTGGGCGAGAAGGTCGAGATCACGCTCGTGCGCGGCAAGGAAGAGAAGAAGGTCACCGTCGAGCTGGGCTCCGACGAGGAGCTGCAGAA
>CAKUEU010000124.1 GCA_934646865.1 uncultured Collinsella sp.
AGAGATGAGACGGGCATGAGGACGCCGCTTGCACGCTCCATGAATGCGCTCACCAACCTTCTTGTTGTGGGGTCGGCCTGCCGATGGGTATGCAGTCCGCCTCCGATGTTCTGATTCGATACGCCTATTGTAAAACATGTTGTTTAAACATGTACAGGCAAGATAAAAAAGTTGGTCGATTTTCGGCGAATGGCTACATGCCATGAAAAAGCCCCGACCTCACAACGTGAGATCGGGGCAAGAACGGTATGTAGGTTTTTTCTACTCGGCGTCGGCGAAGCCGTTGGGGTTGTGGCTCTGCCAGTTCCAGCTATCGCGGCACATGTCCGCGATGTCGTACTGGGCCTTCCAGCCCATCATGCGCTCGGCCTTGGAGGCATCGCACCAGTTGGCGGCGATGTCGCCGGCGCGGCGCTCGCGGATCACGTAGGGCAGCTCCTTGCCGCAGGCCTTGGAGAAGGCGGCGACGACCTCGAGTACCGAGGTGCCGGTGCCGGTGCCCAGGTTAAAGATCTCGACGCCGGTCTTGCCGTTCATCCAGTTAAGGGCGGCAACGTGACCAGAGGCCAGATCGCACACGTGGATGTAGTCGCGCACTCCGGTGCCGTCGGGGGTGGGGTAGTCGTTGCCAAAGACCTGAACGGCCTCGAGCTTGCCCACGGCGACCTGGGCGACATAGGGTACCAGGTTGTTGGGGATGCCCTTGGGGTCCTCGCCGATCAGGCCCGACGGATGAGCGCCGATGGGGTTGAAGTAACGGAGCAGCACGACGTCCCACTCGGGGTCGGCGGTGTGGACGTCCATAAGGATCTGCTCGATCATCCACTTGGTCCAACCATAGGGGTTGGTCGCGGGCTTCTTAGGATCCTCCTCGGTGACGGGCGGGTTGTCCGGGTCGCCGTAGACGGTCGAGGAGCTCGAGAAGATGATGGACTTGCAGCCATGGTTGCGCATGACGTCGATGAGCACCAGGGTGTTCTCGATGTTGTTGTGGTAGTACTCGACGGGCTTGCTCACCGACTCGCCGACGGCCTTAAAGCCGGCAAAGTGGATGACGCGGTCGATCTGATGGGTATCGAAGATCTTGTTCATCGCATCGCGGTCGAGCACGTTGGCCTCGTAGAAGGTGAGGTTCTTGGCGGCCTCGTCGCCCACGATGGTCTTGACGCGGTCGACGGCGACGGCGCTGGAGTTGGAGAGATCATCGACGATGACGACCTGGTAGCCACCCTCGAGCAGCTGAACGACGGTGTGCGAGCCGATAAAGCCGGCGCCACCGGTAACGAGGACGCAGGTGTCTTTGGGGTCGAGTGCTTTGGACATGTAGTCTCCTATCGAATCAGGAACACTTCTAGAGGGGAGTATAGCGCAGGCGGGGACGCTCAAAACGCGCAGGGCAGGAAAAGCAGAGGATTATGTTAACGTACTCATAACTGAGTTTGCCGAATTGTTACCCCAACTTTACCAATTGCTTGCGAGCCGCCGACCTTGTCGTTTCCTGCCGTTCGTGGAAATCGTTGGGATGCGCGCGATGTACGCTAATATGTATGAGTTGAGCGACATATAAATAAGCATGTAACGGAGTACATATGTCACCAAACAGCGATTCCATCCTCTCCCAGGAGCTCTCGCGTCGCGCTGCCCTCAAGGCCCTGTTCGGCGCTGCTTCTGCGGCAGTTCTTTTTGGCCTGCCCGCCCGCGCCCATGCGGCGGAGGCTTCCAAAGAGACCACCGATAAACTGAATGCCGCCCAGGCCCAGCTCGATGAGGTCCAGGCTCAGCTCGACAGCATCGCAAATGAGTATGCGGCGCTGGCAAACAAGAATGCCCAGACCCTTAACGATATCGAGGGCGTCCAGGGCAAGATTGACGATACGCAGGCTCAGATCGACACCAAGAAGGCCGAGCTCAAGAAGAAGCGTAACGACCTTTCCGATCGCGTGGCAGCCAGCTACAAGTCGGGCGGCACCAACATTCTGTCGCTGCTGCTGGCCTCTGGCTCGTTTGAGGAGCTTGTTGCCAACGCGCACTATGTTGAGAAGATCAACAAGAGCGACCGCGACGCCATCGAGGACATCCAGGCGATTCAGGCCGAGCTCGACGCGCAGAAGACCGAACTCGAGGCACAAAAGGCCGACCTGGAGAAACTCAAGGATCAGCAGACGGCCCAGATGCAGGATATGCAGGCCAAGCAGCAAGAGGTCCAGACCGTGCTGAACGGTCTTTCCGACGACGTCAAGGAACTCATGGCCCAGCGTGATTCCGAGATCCTCGCTGCCGCCCAGGCCGAGGAGGCTGCCAGGAAGGCGGCTGCGGCTGCCGCAGCCTCTGCGAATACTGGCTCTTCTTCGGGCGGTTCGAGCTCGGGTGGCGGCTCGTATGCCGGTGGCACCCCGCAGCAGACGGGCGGCTCGGGCAAGCAGCAGGCTGTCGTCAACGCATGCTACTCCACGCCCTCGCCTGGTCAGGGCTGGTGTGCTGCTTGGGTTACCAACGTCTTCCGCAATGCCGGCGTCGGTTACTTTGGCGGCAACGCCTGCGACATGTTCAACGCCTGGTGCTATAGCTCCGACCGCTCGGCGCTGCAGGTTGGCATGATCGTTGCCGACTCGTCGCACAGTGGTACTGGTGCTCCGGGCCTGATCTATGGCCACGTGGGCATCTACGTTGGTGGCGGCATCGTTATGAGCAACGAGGGTGCCATTACGTCTAAGTCGCTTGATTCGTTTATTAGCTTCTACGGTACGGGCTCTGGCGTGCGTTGGGGCTGGCTTGGCGGCGTTGTGCTGTCGTAGCGGCTGTTTGACGCCAGTTGGTCCGCGGCTGTCCGAAAGGTATAAGGTTGCCTGCTCGGACAGTCCTGCTCGCACGGAGAGCACATTAAGTGCTCTCCGGCTCGTGCGGAACTCGCGATCAACCTTATACCTTTCGGACAGCCGCGGACCTCTCGGGTCCGGTGCGCTACGCTCCGGACTGGTTGTCTGAATTAAAGAAAGTGAAGGCCCCTTTCGGGGCCTTCTTTTTTAGAGGAATTCGCCTACTCGGTGGACTTCGGGTTCTAGGTCTACTCCGAACTGGTCCTTAACGGTTGTTTGGATGTGGCGGATGAGTTCGTCGACGTCGGCTGCGGTGGCGTGGTCGGCGTTGACGATGAAGCCGCAGTGCTTTTCGCTTACCTGGGCGCCGCCGATGGCGTGGCCGCGCAGGCCGGCGTCCATGATGAGCTTGCCGGCAAAGTGGCCCTCGGGACGCTTAAAGGTGGATCCGGCGCTCGGCATGTCGAGCGGCTGCTTGTCCTCGCGGCGCTGGCGGTAGTCGTCTATGTCGGCCTTGATCATCGCCGCATTGCCCGGGACGAGGTTGAAGGTGGCCGAGAGCACGATAAAGCCGTCATCGGCGATGCGGCTCTTGCGATAGCCCAGGTTGAGCTCGTCGACATCGAACTCGATGATATTGCCGCTGCCGCGCGTGCCGTCGTCGAGTACGCGGGCGGGCTTATAGACGCGCACGGACTCCAGAACATCGGCCATGCAGGCGCCGTAGGCACCGGCGTTCATGTAGCAGGCGCCGCCGACCGAGCCGGGGATACCCGAGATGGGCTCCATGCCGGTGAGGCCGGCCTCGGCTGCCGCGGTCGC
>CAKUEU010000125.1 GCA_934646865.1 uncultured Collinsella sp.
GTCCCCATGCTCGTCGGCTTTGGCTGCACCGTGCCGGCCATTATGTCGACGCGCACGCTGCCGTCCGAGCACGACCGCAAGATGACGGTCATGCTCACACCGTTTATGAGCTGCTCGGCAAAACTGCCGGTTTACGGCCTGCTGTGCGGAGCGTTCTTCCCAAAGGCGACGGTCCCCGCCATGGTTTCGCTCTATGTGTTGGGCATTGTGGTCGGCTGCATCGCGGCGCTCGTACTCAACCGCACGGCGTTCAAGGGCGACCCGGTGCCGTTTATCATGGAGCTCCCCAACTATCGTCTGCCGAGCGTCAAGACGACGGTGATGCTCGCGTGGGATAAGGCCAAGGACTTCATTACCAAGGCCTTCACCATTATCTTTGCCGCCACGGTCGTGATCTGGTTCCTGCAGACGTTCGATATCCGCTTTAACGTGGTTGCCGACCAGTCGCAGAGCTTGCTTGCCGGTCTGGGCAGCATTATCGCGCCGGTGCTGGCGCCGCTCGGCTTTGGCGATTGGCGCGCATCGACGGCGCTCGTCACGGGGCTTATCGCCAAGGAGAGTGTTATCTCGACGCTTACGGTGCTTTTAGGCGCAACCTCGCCTGCGGCGCTCTCGACCATGTTCTCGCCGTTTACCGCCTACGTGTTCCTGGTCTTCACGCTGTTGTATCCGCCGTGCGTGGCGGCCATCGGCGCCGTCAAGAGTGAGCTGGGCGGACGCTACGCCGTGGCGGTGTTCGCGTTTCAGGTGGCGGTTGCTTGGATCGTGGCGTTCTTGGTCCACGGTGTTGGCGTTCTGATCGGCTTGTAAACGAACGGCTTGCGAGTAAAGCCTTCCTGTTTAGAGCGAGACCGCGGGTTATACTCCTCTGTCAAACAGTTCGTTTGGCGGAGGAGTTTTTTGTTATGGCGTTCGACAAGGCGATGGCACATTTAAAGGCGAAAGGCTTTGGCGATCGTGTGATCGTGCCCCAGGAGGAGACAGCGACCGTCGAGGATGCCGCAGCAGCGCTGGGGACGGCGCCGGCGCAGATCGCGAAGACGATGGCGTTTGATGTCGATGACGCGGCGGTGCTCGTGCTGTGCGCCGGGGATGCGCGCGTCAACAGCTCCAAGTTCAAAAAGTTCTTCCACGGCAAGCCGCATATGATTCCCAGCGCCGCGGTGGAAGAAGCCGTGGGCCATGCGCCCGGCGGCGTTTGCCCCTTCGGCATCAACGAGGATGTGGCGGTTTATCTGGACGAGTCTCTCAAGCGTTTTGATACCGTCTATCCCGCCTGCGGCGACGACCACAGCGGCGTGGCGCTTTCGGTGTCCGAGCTCGAGGCGGCATCTGACGCCCAGGGCTGGGTCGACGTCTGCCGCGGGTGGGAGCTGCCGACCGCGTAGACCTCCATGTGTCGAATTGTTTTCGGTCCCGTGTCCGTTACTGACGGATGCGGGACCGTTGCTATATAATCGCCTCCGCTCAAAATGATTGGAGACGTTATATATGAGTCAGGCAAGGCAAGACGGCATCGCACTCAAGCAGTGGCTCCCGCTCATCGGGCTCACCTGCTGCGCGTTCGTGTTCAACACGTCGGAGTTCATGCCCATCGGCCTGCTGACCGACATCGCCGCGTCGTTCTCGCTCACCGAGGCCCAAGCTGGCATCATGATCTCGGTTTATGCCTGGGGCGTCATGCTGCTGTCGTTGCCGCTCATGGTGTTCGCCTCGCGCTTTGAGTTTAAGCGGATGCTGTTGGGCGTGCTGGCCGTGTTCTCGCTTGGCCAGTTCCTGTCCGCCTTGGCGCCGACCTATCCCATCTTGGTCTGCGCGCGCCTGGTGGTTGCTTGCGCGCACGCCGTGTTCTGGTCAGTCGCATCGATCATGGCCTCGCGTTTGGTTGATACGCGCCACGGCGCGCTTGCCATCAGCATGATCGCCACGGGCTCATCTATCGCGCAGATCTTCGGCCTGCCGCTCGGCCGCGCCATCGGCCTGGCCGTGGGCTGGCGCATGACGTTTGCCGTGGTCGGAGCCTTCTCCACCGCTGCGGTGGTGTACCAGGCCGCCGTGTTCCCGGCCATGTCGGCTGGCGAGCGCTTTACGCTCAAGCAGCTGCCCGAGCTGCTCAAGAACCCGTTCCTCATCGCGCTCTATGTGGTCACGGTGTTCATGGCGACCGGCTATTACGCGGGCTACAGCTATATTGAGCCTTTCCTGGCTCAGGTCGCGCATGTCGATGCGAGCGCCATCACCATGACGCTGACGGCGTTCGGCTGCTCCGGCCTGCTGGGCAGCTGGCTGTTCGGCCGTCTGTTCGACGGGCACCGCTTCCCGTTTCTTGCGATCACGCTCTCCGGCGTGCCGCTGGCTCTGCTGCTCATGGGGCCGGCTGCAGCGTCGCTCGCCGCGGTCCTCGCCGTCTGCGCGCTGTGGGGCTGCTGCGCCACGGCCTTTAACGTGGCGTTCCAGGCCGAGCTCATCAAGTACACGCCGGCGGATTCGTCGGCCGTTGCTATGTCGATCTTCTCGGGTTTGTTTAACCTCGGCATTGGCACGGGCACCGCGATCGGCGGCGCCGTGGTTTCGGGCCCCGGTATTGCCTGGATCGGCTACGCAGGCGGTGCGATCGCCGTCGTAGGCGTCATCCTCGCCATCACGGTAATGTTCCCAGCCATTCGCCGCGCCAAAGCCGTTGCCTAGCCACATTCCACCCTTTAGTTGCGGTGAAATAGTTCCCGGATAGCGGCCCAAGCCCGATTACAGGAACTATTTCACCGCAACTTATTTGGAATGCGGCAGAAGGATGGCCTTTTTGCCGTGTTCGGCATCGCTGCCGAACCGCCACCAGCATTTTTCGAGTTGCGCGGTTTTACCACTGATTCCACGCGATTGCCGTCGAAACAATTCGAGCGATTTTGTTTCATTTTGGGCATATTCGCGTCCATTTGCGAACTTTCTCCGCAGAATCAAGCATCTCAAAGGGGGTAAATGGTCCCGAGGTGGCATTTTTGGTTAGTGAGAGAGCTCCGGACGACCGCGCAACTCGATTTTTGCTGGTGACTGGGAAACGCAACCAGACCATGCGCTAAAAGAGCCCCGTCCCAAATTAGCTACCCTGCTGGGCATACAATGGATGTCGTTGTGTGAGGCGTACCGGGAGGGTGCTATGTGGGCATACGAGACGACGTTCTATCAGATTTATCCGCTGGGCTTTTGCGGAGCTCCGCGCGAAAACGCCGCGCCTGTTGCCGAGGATGAGCTCGCTCAGGCCGCCGATGCCGCACCCAACCCCGATGCTCCCATCATGAAGATCGCCCAATGGGCCGACTACCTGCAGGAGCTCGGTATTGGCGCTGTGCTCATCAATCCGCCCCTTGAGTCCGACAGCCACGGCTACGACACGCGCAGCCTGCGTCATATCGACCGTCGCCTGGGTGGGGATGCCGACTTTGCCGCCGTGTGCGAGACGCTGCGCGCCCATGGCATCCGCGTGGTGCTCGACGCCGTCTTCAACCACGTCGGTCGCGGCTTTTGGGCCTTCCGCGATGTGCAGGAGCG
>CAKUEU010000126.1 GCA_934646865.1 uncultured Collinsella sp.
GACAAGCACACAACGTTTAGGAACACTCGGGAGCCGACAGATACTAATGTGACGCTTATGCAATCACGTTCGTATAGATTACGGGGAAATTACTTCGATTTCAAGCGCGAACTGCGATTTTTTACTCGTATGGAGACTTTTTCGCAATCTTGTGGACGACCGTCTCCGTAAGTTGACGATTGGCCGTTAGGCATACGGCTTTGGGGTAAAGTATCCGGAACCAACGATTCTGGAACGTTATTTCGAGAAAGGTGCCCGCGTGCTCAAAGCAGTCGTTTTCGATATGGACGAGACGCTTCTTAGCATCAACCTCAACGCGTTCATCCTTCGCTATTTTAAGGATGTCTCGTCGATGCTCGCGGATATCGGGCGCCGCAGCCGCGGTGGCACGATGGCACGCCTCGGCACCATCCTGGTCGACCTCAACGCCAACCGCCGAAGCGGCACGGACAACCGCACCAACCTTGCGTTTTATCAGGAAGAGGTCGAGCGCCGGTGTGGCATCTGCCTCTCGGACCCCACCATCTACGAGGCATTTACCTACTACGAGCGCGAGGTGCTGCCGCACAAGAACGACGACACGATCAACGCGAAGGCCATGCCCGGCGCGCATGCCGCACTTCAGGCCGTGCAAGACGCGGGCCTGCGCTGTGCGCTTTTTACGAACCCCAGTTTTCCCCAGGGCGCCATCGATTGCCGCATGGGTTGGGGCGAACTAACCGACGCGCCTTTTGAACTCGTGACACACATGGGCAACGCCACCCGCTGCAAGCCCGACGCTACGTATTATCTTGAGCAGCTGCAGGTCATGGGGCTCGAGCCGCACGAGGTCCTTATGGTGGGCAACGACCCCAAGCGCGACTTCCCCAGCCCCGACTGCGGCATCCAGACCGCCTACGTGGGCCAGGGCAAACCGAGCCGAGCCACCTGGCGCGGCACCATGGAAGACTTCGCCCACAACTTCAACGTCGTAGTAGAAGCCTTCTACGAGCACCAAGTAGCGGACGAGCTGTCGTAGGGCCACCTTCTCGCCCGAGCAAAACAACGTCATAAGTTGAGCATAAGTCAGCGAAAACGCCCCTAAGTGAGCAAGGTGCCTTGAAAGAGGAGGGCATTGACCTTTTGGTCATGCCCGACGATTGAAAGGCAGATTGCCGCTTAGGGGCGTTTGCAGCGTCGACCCGTTACGCGGGTTGGTAAACCCGCGTAACTAACACACCTGGGTTTTGCCGATCATGATGTTGAGGATCTCGACGTCGGTGTCCTTCATGCCCACGCGGCCTACGTAGCCCATGCTGGCGATCGTCTGCTCAACGGTATCTTGGATCAAACCCTCGCCGGCACGGAAGCCACGCCCCTGCATGGCCATGTCATGTCCCAGAATCGCCGCATCGACGGCAGCCGAAATCTTGGCGGCACAGCTCGCCTTGGCGCCATCGCACACGATGCCGCCAACGTTACCGAGCGTGTTCGAAACCGTCGCGCCAATCTGCTCGCGCGTGCCACCGCACAGCCAGGTAATCGCAGCGCCGGCGCCGCACGCGGCGCAGATAGCACCGCAAAACGCCGAGAGCGCACCAATATAGCTCTTGATATGCACGGCGATAAGATCGGACAGCATCACGGCGCGCACCAGGCGCTCATGGTCGCAGCGCAGGTATTCGGCATACTCCATGACGGGCAAGGCGCAGGTAATGCCCTGATTGCCCGAGCCGCACACAATGGCGACCGGCAGCGCGCAGCCGTTCATGCGAGCGTCGGACCCGGCGGCCGCACGGGCACGGGCCCGGCAGGCGACGTCATCGGCACGAGCGCCCAGCAGCGTACGGCCCACCTCGGCGCCCCAAGCGTGCGCGAGGCCCTCGGCACTGATCGCGCCGTTCAGCTCAATCTGACGCTCAACGGCAGCGCGGGCGCCCTCAATGTCGCCGCCCTCGATAAAGTCGATGATGGACTCAATCGACATGGGCGTGTCGGCCTTATCCGCCGCCCGCTCAGCCACGACGCGCTCGGCGCAGGCGGCGCACTCCCCCGCCGACTTGCCGCACACCGGAATACCGTCGAGCGTATGGCACGTGACATTGGTGTGGTGGTCGGTAATCTCGACGACCGCGGTATGGCCCCCGGCCGTGGCGGTCACCTTGATGTAGAGGTTGGGCACGCCCTCGACAAGCGACACATCGCAGTAGCCGGCGTCAGCGAGGAGCTCGGTCACGCGAGCACGATCTTCGTCGTTAACGCTCTCGAGCACCTCAAGCGAGCTCTTGGAGTCGCCGCCCACGGCACCCAGCACGGCCGCAGCTTCAATACCGTGCATACCGCCCGAGTTGGGCACGGTCACGCTCTTAACGTTCTTGATGATGTTGCCCGAGCAGGCAACGTCCATATGATCGGGTTCGCAACCGAGCGTCTGGCTCGCCAACGCCGCTGCATAGGCAACGGCAATAGGCTCGGTGCAGCCGAGCGCACAGACAAGCTCGCGGTTCAAAACATCGCAAAACGCGGCATCACGAAGGGAATCGGTAGGCATAGGTATCTCCTGCTTGCATAACGGGCTGGGCTCTCGAAAATAATTAGCCCTTTTATTTGATAACAATGCATCAAAAACCGCAACCATAGTTCCGGCGGACGGCGCTCAAGCACAAACTGGCGGCACTCATTCATGAAAAGCGGGTCTTGTTGCCTGCTAAAGCGTTTGACCAAAAAACGCCCGAGCGTTTACACAAAAGTCGCGCTATCATGCAGTCGAACGCGGTAAACACATTTAGCATTTGCGCCGCACAGACCAGAGAGGAACCATCCATGAAGATCGGTATCGGTAACGACCACGCCGCCGTCGAGCTCAAGAACATCATCTCCGAGCACCTGAAGGAGCGCGGCTGCGAGGTCGTGAACTTTGGCACCGACACCTCCGAGAGCTTCGACTACCCCATCGCCGGCTACAAGGTGGGCAAGGCCGTTGCCAACGGTGACGTCGACCTGGGCATCCTGATCTGCGGTACCGGCGTCGGCATCAGCTTGGCCGCCAACAAGGTCGAGGGCGTACGCGCCGTCGTGTGCTCCGAGCCCTTCAGCGCCAAGCTCTCCCGCATGCACAACAACACCAACGTGCTCGCCTTTGGTGCCCGCGTCGTGGGCTCCGAGCTCGCCAAGATGATTGTCGACGAGTGGCTCGACGCCGAATTTGAGGGCGGCCGTCACGAGCGTCGCGTTAACCTCCTCAACGAGATCGACCAGACCCGCGGCCTTAAGATCGTCGACGAAGCCTAAACTACTCAGCGCCACAAGCTAACAGCAAGGGGCCCGCTCGGAACACACATCCGGGCGGGCCCCTTTGTAGATTTTTGGGACATGCCTAGAAATCTACTGATATAAAAAGGGCGCCGCGGATGGAGTTCCGCGGCGCCCAAGCCACACGCTAACAGCTCTAAGGAGTCAAAGCTGGTTTAGCCAAAGAAACGCTTGATCTCGATCTCGGCGTTCTCCAGGCAGTCGGAGCCGTGGATCACGTTGGCGTTGACATCGACGGCAAAGTC
>CAKUEU010000127.1 GCA_934646865.1 uncultured Collinsella sp.
GTGCGGTCGGGCTTGCCGCCGCGGAAGATCTCCCGGCCGTGCAGGCGATGCTCAAGATCGCGCTCGGCCTTCTCCTCCGTGATCTTGGTCTGGCTCACCACCGGGTCCTCGATCAGCGACGACACCGAGTTCACCTGTTTCTGAATACGCTCGGCAATGGTGTCGTCCATGCTCACGATACGCATCTTCCAGTCGATATTCGTGGCATTGGACGAGCTCTTGGTCCACACGAACGTCAGAATGGCGCTCTGGTGGCCCTGAGCGGGGAACATTCCAAAGAACGAATCGTGCTGAATGTTGCTGTCCTCGTCGATATAGGCGTGAACGTTATACACGACGCGGTCAATCTTGTCGTTGAGCAGGGCATTGGTTGCAAGCGCTGCCGCCTGAATCTGTCCGTTGGACAGCAGTTCGAGCTCATTGGCAGAAGACGTGTCCAGCACCGTCACCTCAACCGTGCCCGTGCGCTCATCGGCCTCATCGACGGTAAAGTCGAGCGGGAACTGCGTAAAGCCGTTGCCCCACTCAAGTCCGCCCTTGAGCGCGGTTGAGACGGTATCCACCGAAACGCTCTCGGAAAGGTTCGCGGTGTTCAGACGACGCATCACGCCGTAGCCAATCTGCATGCCCACAATCAGCACCAAGATGGTAATGACCACGGCCATGGCGGTCTTTGTAATGGTATGACTCACCTGCGAGCCCGAGGGATCGTCCTCGGACAGCGGGTCGATATGTTTTGCCTGACTCGCGCGATCCTCGCTGCGCAGCCGCGCCAGCGCCGCCTTGTCGCCGCGCTTGACCGCCGCCTCTTTCTCGCGCATGCGCTCGGTACGCTTTTTGGCGAGCGTAGGATCCAAGACGCCGGATGCGTCGATTTCGGAGAATAACTCCGTCACTTCTTCCGGAGTCAAAGGGTTCTTATCAGCCATAAACTTCCTGTCATATCAATCAGTCGAGCTCGTGCGCACGCGCACCTTCGAACTGCATTCGATAGTAACGGGCATAGGTGCCGCCACGAGCGAGAAGCTCCTCGTGCGTGCCACGTTCCACAACGCGACCATGCTCAACGGTCGCAATCTCGTCGGCATGCTTAATGGTCGACAGACGATGGGCGATGATGATCGTGGTGCGGCCGCGCGCCAGCTCCTCAAGCGACTCCTGCACCGCCTCCTCGCTCTCATTATCCAGAGCACTCGTCGCCTCATCCAAGATAAGGATCTTGGGGTTCTTGAGGAACACGCGTGCGATGGCGACGCGCTGTTTCTGGCCGCCCGAAAGACGGCTGCCGCGCTCGCCCACCACGGTGTCGTAGCCCTGCGGCAGCGACTCGATAAACGCGTCGATATTGGCGCGGCGAGCGGCCTCGGCGATTTCTTCTGCCGTGGCACCGGGCTTGCCGTAGGCGATATTCTCGCCGATCGTGCCATCGAACAGGTAGACGTCCTGCTGCACCAGGCCGATGGCGCGGCGCAGGCTCTGCTGCGTCACATCACGCACGTCCTGACCGTCGATGCTGATGGATCCGGCAGCCACGTCATAAAAGCGCGGCAGCAGCGAGCAGGTCGTGGACTTACCACCGCCAGAGGGGCCGACCAACGCGATAGTCTGACCGGGTTTGATGGACAGATCCATATGGTCGATCACAGGTCGCTCGTCGGCACCGCCCTCGCCCAGCTCAACATCCTCGTAGCTAAAGCACACGTCGTGATACTCAACAGCGCCGGCGGTCACCTGCAGGTCCGTGGCGCCCGGCTTGTCCTGAATATCCGGCGCGGTCGAAAGTACCTCGTCCATGCGCTTAAACCCGGCAATGGCCTTCTGATACATCTCGGCCGAGTTGACGAGCGTCTCGAGCGGCGTGCAGAAGAGCGAAATGTAGAGCGCAAAGGTCGCCATATCGACCGCTTGCAGCTGGCCTTGAGCCACCAACCAACCGCCCAGCAGCACCACGATCACGTACAGTACGCCCGAGAGCAGGCCATACGTCGCGGTATAGACGCCCATGGCGTGGTACATATTCTCTTTGGAGGAAAGGTAGCGATTGTTGGAGACGCGGAACTTGGAGCGCTCGGTCTCCTCGTTCGCAAAACTCTTGACCACGCGCATGCCCGCCAGCGAGTCCTGCAGCTGCGCATTGATGCCACTGATCTTTTTACGGTTGTCGCTAAAGACCTCGCGCATGCGCATGTTCTGCCAAAACATGATGACCGCGAACGCCGCCGTCACCACAGCCATGGCGAGCGCCAGCACCGGGGCAATAGTAAACAGAATCACAAACGAGCCGATAATCTCGATGCCGCAGATGATGATCCACTCGGGCACGTGATGTGCCGCCTCGCAGATGTCGAACAGGTCGTTGACGACGCGGCTCATCATGTCGCCCGAGCTGTTGCGATCGAAGTACGTAAAGCTAAAGCGCTCGTACTGATCGAACAGGTCCTCGCGCATCTTGGACTCCATGCGCGCGCCCATCACATGGCCCCAATAGCTCACAAAGTAGCGGCAGGCACAGCGAATGGCATACATCAGTACCAGGCCCACCGCAATCATGCCGAGCGCCTGCATAATGGCAGCCTGACCTTGGGTAAAGAGCCCGCCGGTCAGATTGCGCAGAATGATAGGGAACGCCAGGTCAATGGCGGCAAGCACCAGAGCACAAACAGTATCGGCAACAAAAAGCCCCATCTGGGGCTTGTAGTAAGACAAAAACCTCTTCAGCATAATCACCTTACGCGGTTTTACCAAACCGCGTTTCATCTCGACGCTGCAAGTGCTCCATTTGGACAATCTGGCCTTCAATCGTCGGTCGCGCATATCCATACGCTTCCCTCCTCTTTCAGGCCACCTTGCCTCAAATGGAGCACTTTCGCTGACTTATACAAACCTGCGAGGTTATTTCGCTCGCTACAGTTCCGCGCCACCTAAACGGTGCGCAATACTGTCGCAGGCCAAGGCGCCCACGACGGTCTTGGCATCCTCGATCTTGCCGTCGAGCACGGCATCGATCAGCTCGTGCAGCGGCACCAGGTCCACGTTGACGAACTCGTCATCATCGGGGTTGGGTGCATCAAACTCGAGCTTCGTAGCCAGGTAGATATGAATGATCTCATCGCAAAAGCCGCAGGTCGTGACGATCGACGTCAAAAAGCGGATGCGGCCGGCCCTAAAGCCCGTCTCCTCGTGCAGCTCGCGCTTGGCGCAATCGAGCGGATCCTCGCCCGGATCGAGCTTGCCGGCGGGGATCTCGACCGTCACGCGATCGATGGCGGTGCGGTACTGACGCACCAGCACGATCTTGCCGCTCTCGGTCAGTGCCACAACGGCCGCCGCGCCCGGATGGCGAATCACATCGCGGGCACTGCGATGGCCGTTGGGCAGCTCGACCTCAAGACGGTGGACGTCGAGGATCTTGCCCTTCCAGGCGCACTCCTCCGAAAGAATCTTCTCGTGCAGCTCGGCATCGTGCGGGTC
>CAKUEU010000128.1 GCA_934646865.1 uncultured Collinsella sp.
TGGTCGTTTTCATCAATCGAATGCAATATACCCTACCTGGATGGATTTGGTGCAAAGTAACCTGACCCCAATGCACCGATCGGCTTGCGCTGGCGGCGATAAAGATGCCGTTTACCGGATTGGTAAAGTGTTTATCATCGAGGTAGATGGGCGGTCGCTATACTTTCAAGAGATTGCGCGTAAACCCGGAAGGAGCGAGATGGCCAACAAAGTCACCCTCAAGCAGATCGCCCAGGAGGTGGGGCTTTCCCCTTCGTCGGTCTCGCTTGTTCTCAACAATCGGCCCTGTCGCATCTCGGAAGAAAACCGCAAACTCATCAAGGAGGTCGCGGCGCGCAACCACTATGTCCCCAACCAGATTGCGCGCAGCCTGGTTATGCGCGAGTCGCGCACCCTGGGCCTTATCGTCCCCAACATCGAGAGCCGTTTTTTTGCCTCGCTCGCCGGGAGCCTGGAAAAGCGCTGTCGCGAGGACGGCTATGCGCTCTTTATTACCAGCTCGGGCGGAAGTGCCGAGGACGATCTGGAGCTGTTACGCCAGCTGGTGACGCGCGGCGTCGACGGCGTGTTCCTGGTCGTGGGAGATGAGTTTTCCGACGACCGTGCCCTGCGCGAAGAGGTCAGCCACCTTCCCATCCCGGCCGTGATGGTCGACCGCGCCATTGAGGGGCTCGAGTGCGACAAGGTGATGTTCGATCACGAGATGGGCGGCTATATGGCCACACGCTATCTGGTTGAGCAGGGCCATCGTCGCATTGCCTGTCTCGTTAACGCGCGCCGATCCAACACGGGCCGTAAACGCCTTGCCGGCTACGAGCGCGCGCTGCGTGAGGTAGGCCTTCCCATCGACGCGCGCTTGGAGTTTGAGAGCGAGTATTACATTCCGAGTGCCTACGAGGCCTCGGAGGCAGTGCTCGCGACCGATGCCACCGCCGTGTTCGCAAGTTCGGACAACATTGCGCTGGGCCTGCTCAAGCGCTTGCACGAGATGGGGAAGAACATTCCGGGCGATATCTCGGTGGTGAGCTATGACAACTCGGCAGCCGATGTGCTCTTTGAGCCGGCGCTGACCGCGATTGAGCAGGATCCGGGCGTGCTTGCCGAGCATGCTTTTAGCTGCATGTCCAAGCGACTTGCCGGCAAGGGCGGTAGGCGTGCCGAAGAAGTGGTTTTGGAGCCTGCGCTCATCGTAAAGGGCAGCGTGCTCAATCTTACTAAACACAACTAAACACGTTTACCAATTCGTATAGATCGAATGTGGAGTACCTGTGACAGACAATGCCGCAGGTGAGTATCCAGTTTTGCCGGGCAGCAGGAGGGATAGCGATGATAAAACGTTTTTTCACAGTGATAAAACGTTTTAGCAAATATACTAGTCCCAACGAAAGGTTGCCGTATCGGAGGGCGACCGCGCAGCGAAGGGACATAAACAATGGCTAAAACACTGGGAACGCCGTGGCAAAAACTGGGACACGAGGTTCCGGCTTCCGAGCTCGAGGGTGTCGATCTATATTGGCGTGCCTCGAACTACCTGTCCGTCGGCCAGATCTACCTTCGCTCCAACCCGCTGATGCGTGCCGACTTTGTCGACGAGAAGACCGGCGAGACGCGTGACTTTGGCCGCCCCGACGTTAAGCACCGCCTGGTTGGCCACTGGGGTACCACGCCCGGCATCAACTTCCTGTTCGGTCATGTCAACCGCCTCATCGCCGATCACAACCAGAACGCCATCTTCCTGATGGGGCCTGGTCACGGCGGTCCCGCCGGTACCGCCCAGTCGCTGCTCGACGGTACCTACCGCGAGATTCGTCCCGACATCACCGATGACGAGGCCGGCCTGCAGAAGTTCTTCCGCCAGTTCTCCTACCCCGGCGGCATTCCGAGCCACTTTGCGCCCGAGACGCCCGGCTCCATCCACGAGGGCGGCGAGCTTGGCTACACGCTCAGCCACGCTTACGGCGCCGTCATGGACAACCCGAGCCTGCTAGCCGTGGCCGTGGTGGGCGACGGCGAGTCCGAGACCGGCCCGCTTGCCACCTCTTGGCAGTCCAACAAGCTCGTGAACCCGGCAACCGACGGTATCGTTCTGCCGATCCTGCACCTCAACGGCTACAAGATCGCCAACCCCACCATCCTCGCCCGCGTGTCCGACGAGGAGCTCACCAAGTTCTTTGAGGGTATGGGCTATAAGCCGCACTTCTTTGTCGCCGGCTTTGACGACGAGAGCCACGCGAGCATCCACGAGCGTTTCGCCGCCCTGTTTGAGCAGGTCTTCGATGAGATCTGCGATATCAAGGCCACCGCTCAGGCCCAGGCCGCCGCGGGCGAGACCGTTGTTCGTCCGGCCTACCCCATGATCGTGTTCCGCACGCCCAAGGGCTGGACCTGCCCCAAGCAGATCGACGGCAAGAAGACCGAGGACTCCTGGCGTGCACACCAGGTGCCGCTGGCGAGCGCCAAGGACACCCACGAGCACTTCCGAGTGCTGCGCGAGTGGCTGCGTTCCTACAAGCCCGAGGAGCTCTTTACGCCCGAGGGCCAGGTGCGCCCCGAGGTGACGGCCTTTATGCCGACCGGCGAGCTGCGCATTGGTGCCAACCCCAACGCAAACGGCGGTAAGGTCCGTCGCGAGCTCGAGCTGCCCGACATCCACGCCCACGAGATTCCCGTTGCCGAGAAGGGTCACGGCTGGGGCTCCACCGAGGCCGCCCGTGTCTTTGGTGAGTACACCGCCGATGTCCTGGCCAAGAACATGGACGATTTCCGCATCTTCGGCCCCGACGAGACCGCGTCCAACCGCCTGCAGGCTGCCTACAAGGTGACTAAGAAGCAGTGGGACGCCGGCTTCTACGAGGACGAGGCCAACGACGAGCTGCTCGCCGGTTCCGGCAAGGTCGTCGAGCAGCTGTCCGAGCACCAGTGCGAGGGCTTCCTCGAGGCTTACGTGCTCACCGGCCGCTCCGGCGTGTGGAGCTCCTACGAGAGCTTTGTCCATGTGGTCGATTCCATGGTCAACCAGCACTGCAAGTGGCTCGAGGCCACCAAGCGCGAGATTCCGTGGCGTGCCCCCATCAGTGGTCTTAACATCCTGCTGTCGAGCCACGTGTGGCGTCAGGACCACAACGGCTTCTCGCACCAGGACCCCGGCTTTATCGACCTGCTGCTCAACAAGGCTAACGATACGCATATCGTGAACGCCTACTACCCGGCCGATGCCAACATGGCCCTTGCCGTGGCCGAGCGTGTCTACCAGTCCACCGACTGCGTCAACGCCATCTTCTGCGGCAAGCAGCCCGCCCCGACCTTCCAGACGGTCGACGA
>CAKUEU010000129.1 GCA_934646865.1 uncultured Collinsella sp.
AGCAGCAACACCGAAATCAGGCTGAAAACAATCAACGGGCGCATACCCGTTGATTGTCGCTTGGTATTCAGATTTGTGGAGAAACCCGAAGATCGTGCCAAATGGAATCCACCTTTTGGAAATTAAGCATTGGTCTGGACGAAGCCGCCATCAAACGCATTGGCCTCGAGCACGCGGGCACAGCCGTTAACAACGTTATCGAGCGCCGTGGGGCTGACGTTGACCGAAACGCCGGTCTCATCGCGCAGGCGCACGTCGAGACCGCGCAGCAGCGCGCCGCCACCAGTCAGCAAAATGCCGTAGTACATAAGGTCCGAGGCAAGATCGGGAGGCGTAGCGTCGAGTGCGTCCTTGACGGCCTTGGCCATCTCGTCGAGCGGCTTGTTGAGCGCGCGACGAATCTCCTCGCTCTCGATGCGCACGGTCTTGGGCAGACCGGTGATCACGTCGCGGCCGTTGACCTCGACGTCGAGCTCGTCCTTGAGCGGCACGGCGGAGCCGACCTTGATCTTGATGTCCTCTGCCGTACGCTCGCCGATGGCCAGGTTGTAGGCATCACGAACGTGCGTAAGGATGGCCTGATCGAACTCGTCGCCGGCAATACGAATGGACTGCGAGACGACGATGCCGCCCATAGCGATAACGGCAACCTCGGTGGTACCGCCACCGATGTCGATGACCATGGAACCGGTGGGTTCCTCGACGGGCAGGTCGGCGCCGATAGCGGCGGCCATAGGCTCTTCGATCAGATAGGCCTGGCGGGCACCGGCCTGGATCGTAGCCTCAAAGACAGCGCGCTTCTCGACCGACGTGACACCGGAGGGAACGCAGACGACAACACGCGGACGCGGAGTCCACGGATAGCGCTTCTCGGACGCCTTGTCGATAAAGTAGCGAAGCATGGCCTCGGTAACATCGAAGTCGGCGATGACGCCGTCCTTGAGGGGACGAACGGCCACGATGTTGCCGGGCGTACGGCCGAGCATGCGCTTTGCCTCGATACCGACCGCCAGGATGCGCTCGTCGTTCTTGTCGATGGCGACAACGGAGGGCTCGCGAATGACGATGCCCTTGCCGCGCACGGAGACAAGCGTATTTGCGGTGCCGAGGTCGATGGCAAGATCGCCCGCATAGCTACCGAAGAACATATCCATCAAAGAAAACAACGCAACTCCTGATGTGTTGGATGATTGCTGGAAAACTACTAGCTCATCATACTAGCGCAAGCCCGGCGCCTCACTTGCGGTGAAGCGCCGGGCAAAGCTAAATCCCATAAGGTCACTACTGGTTGTCAGCAGCCGAGAAATCCATATCGAGGGAGGAAACGGCCCAGCCGATATGGTTGTCGGAGCGCACGAATTTGACGGTGTACTCCTGCTCGCCGCCCTTGGACAGCGATGCCTTCACCTTAGCGGTCGTCTCGGTCATGGACTGATCCATGCCCTCGACGGACACGGTGGCACCCTGCGGAATCGAGGAGATGATCATCGACTTAGCGTCCTCGGACAGGTTCGAGGCCAGGCAAGACTCGGCCTTTGCGGTGTCACCGTCGCCGGCAGCCTGGAACAGATCGGTAACGACAGACTCCTGAGACGGGAAGCCAAAGCCGCGCGTGTAGGCAAAGCCCAGACCGCCCGCGGCGATCAAAATGAGCAGAAGCAGCACGATGAAGACTTTGAGACCCGTGTGGCGATGGCGACGACGGACCTTGGCCTGCTTACGATCCTGACGGTCCTGCTGGACCATCTCGGACTCAGACAGCGTAAAGAAGCCGGTGTCCGAGGGGTCGGGCATAAACTGACCAGTTGCGCCCGTGGGATCGAGCGGGTCGACGGCAGGAGCGTCCATCGCGGGCGCCGGAGCCGTAGCCATGGCCGTCTGAGCGGAAAGCGCAGCCAGCGAATCATGAACGCGGGCAAGTTCGTCGGCCTGCTCGGGCGTGAGCTGGTAGATGCCGTCGGCGGTAGCGGCGTTAAAGGCGTCGAGCGCATCGGAGGGACGACCGGCGGCGGAAAGCGCCTGGCCCATGTCGGCATTGAGTGCGCGCGTATCGTCACGCGGGCCGGCAAAGTCGATAGCCGTGCGATAGGTCTCCACGGCATCTGCCGGGCGACCGAGCTTGATAAAGCAACGGCCGAGCTCGCCGAGCGCGGCGGCGGGAGCCGGATTGGCGCCGTCGATAGCGGCCTGACGGAAGGCGGTGCCGGCGTTGGCATAATCGCCCGCTTGGAACAGCGCGTTGCCCAAGCCCAGATAAGCCTTGAACGGCGTGGCATAGGAAGCGTCCTGCGTTGCAGCGGAAAACGCCTGGGCGGCCGTGGTGTAGTCACCCACCGCCGCGAGCGCCTTGCCGCGATTGGTGAGCAGGGCGCCGCGCTTGCCATAGGTACCGTCGTTGAGGGCGGCAGCGTAGGCCTCGGCGGCCTCGGCATACATGCCGAGGTGCATCAGGGCGTTACCGCGAAGATGGTCGGCCTCGCCCATAATCTCATCGGGGGTCTTTGCCGCCGAGAGCATCTGGGCGGCAGCGGAAAAATCACCCGCGCGGTAAGCCGCGCGACCCTGTTGAATCAGCTGGCTATTCAAGGAAGTCCCCTTTACTCGTGAACGATCTCGACGTGAACGATCTCATCGCCGGCACGCAGCTGCGAGATCACATCGAGGCCCTCGACCGTGGTGCCAAAGACGGTGTAACCGGAGTCAAGGTTATGCTGGGCGCCCAGGCAGAAGTAGAACTGAGAACCCGCGGAATCGGGATCCATGGAGCGAGCCATGGCAAGCGCGCCGTCAACATGGCTGTTGCGCGGATTGGTAGCAAACTCGCCCTTGATGCAATAGCCGGGGCCACCGGTACCGGGCATGCCGTCGGGGCCCTCAAGACCGGCAGCGACGTCGGCGCCGGACATATCGCGGGTATTGGGATCGCCGCCCTGGATGACAAAGCCGGGGACATAGCGATGGAACTTAAGGCCGTCGTAGAAGCCCATCGTGGAAAGCTCACAGAAGTTCGCCACATGAATGGGGGCGCCCTCACCGTCAAACTTGACCTTGATGGTGCCCTTCGACGTCTCGATCACCGCGCACTCGTCACCGGCGAGCTGGTACTCGGGCGTATAGAGCTCTTTCTTAAAACCAAACATGT
This sequence comes from uncultured Collinsella sp., assembly GCA_934646865.1. Lineage (GTDB taxonomy): Bacteria > Actinomycetota > Coriobacteriia > Coriobacteriales > Coriobacteriaceae > Collinsella. The sequence continues at coordinate 3,143 of CAKUEU010000129.1, forward strand.
GGTTCCTTCCTCGTGCGTTTAAAGCATATTTGTACGAATTGTAGCAATAAGCACAGGCTT
>CAKUEU010000130.1 GCA_934646865.1 uncultured Collinsella sp.
GGTATGCTCGGCGGTTTCGGTGTAGGTGGAGCCGTCCGTCATCTTGCAGACGGTGCAGTGGCGGCTGTGTGTGCCGTCTCCGTTGTCCGTCCAAGCCGAGAACTCATGAGCCTGAATGTTGTAGCCGTCGCCTGCCTTGCACTCCTGATAGTGATTGCCGGGATCCAGATACAGGTACGGCTGACCGGAGTAGTCATGCTGATGGTCGACCGTAACGGTGCAGGTAGCCTTCTTATCGTCGCAGGAGACTGTGATAATTGCCGTGCCCTGTGCCTTAGCGGTCACCTTGCCGGTGTTGTCAACTGTTGCCACGCCGGTATTGCTGCTCTCCCAGTTCAGGCTACCCGCTGCGTTGACAGGCTCCTTCACGGCGGAGAGCTGATAGGTCGCGTTAAGCTCCAGATTTACCTTCGTCGGGGCAACGGTAACACCGGTAAGCTCAATGACGGGAGCCTCAGTCACGGTGACATAGAAGTGGGAAGTCTTAGGTAGCGTTTTGTATGTGTCGCTGCCATCCTTGACGGCAACCAGTTCCAGTTGGGTTTTCTCCGATCCGGTATGAGCCGCTTTCGGCTTGATCTTGCCGTCCTCCAGCTTAATATTATCATTCTCCGTCACATACGAAGCGCCGTAGGTTCCTCTCTTGAGAATGCGCCATTCCAGATGATAGCCGCTGTTCTCGGGCAGCAGCTTCGGAAGATTGGTCGGAAGCTTTGCCGTGTCGTTTTTGCTCAGGGTAATATCCTCGTATGCGTAAACGCTCTCAAGCCTCAAAGCATTGGCCACAGTGGAATCATCGTATACAACCACATACCATGTGCCGTAGGCGCTTGATGTGGCACTGGGGTAGCTGGCTCTCAGATTTGCGCTGCCCTTAGAAACGCCGGTGATCGTGATGGTATGGCCATTGGGGAACGGTGTGGCCGTCCCGGTGCTTGCGTTAATTTTTCCATTGGAGATAGCGATGTTGCTTGTTGTCGCGCCCTCATCCTTGAAGGTGATCTCCTTCCAGGAGTTGGCGTTGCTGGGGTCTGCGTTGACCTTCAGCTCTACGCTCTCGCCCTGCTTGATATAGATCGTTCCGGAGCTGCCGTAGCCTTCCAGCAACACGCGATCCAAAGGAACATAGTCATACAGCCTGATGCTGTTGCTGCTCACAATGGAGCCTGCCGTATGGGTGGCGGTCTCCTTGAAACGGGCGAAAACATAATAGGTGGTGTTGCTCGTCAGACCGGTTACGGTAGCGGAAGTGATCTGATTTGTGCCCCAATCCGGCGCAGAGGTTATGCTGTAAACATACTCGTAGTCGGAGTTGAAGTGCTTGATTTCAAAGCCGGTGTAATTGCCTGCGCCATTCTTCACGGCCTCCAGCTGAATAACCTCGGGATAATTGTTGTTGGCAGCCTTGCTGACCTTCACCGCCGCGCCGACGATCTCGCCGAGATAGCCCTCTGCCGTGACTACTACACGGATGCGGACATTCTCGCCCATGTCAGCCGCCACAGGGGTATAGCTGCCTCTGGTCGCGCCGTCAATATTCGTCCAAGTGCTGCCGCCGTTCGTGCTGCGCTGCCACTGGTACGCCTTGGTGGCTTCTGCGGGGGTCACGCTGGCAGCGGTGGAGATGGAGCGGCCGAAAACGATGCCGCTGGTGTAGTACACGCTGCCCTCGATAGTGGGATCGGGTTCAACCACCGGCGCTTCGCTTACCACCAGCTTGACGATATGCTCGTTGCTCATGATGCCGACGAAGCTGCCGTCCTTTTGCAGATTCAGCTGCAAATCATAGGAATAGACCTTGGGGTCTACGCCCGCGGGAATTGTGATCGTATGCGAGGTTTTATCGGCAGCGATGGTATCTGTCTGCTGTACTGCGGTAGAACCGGAGATATAATGCTCGCACTTGGTTTGATAGCTATAGCCCGCGTCTTTCAGCTCCTGCGCCAGAGGATACCACTCGAACTTGAGGGTATGCGCCGTGCTGTTGTCCATATTCTCAACTGCGCCTTTCCAGTCCTTGGCGTAGTTGATGGGGTTGCCGTCCAGCGTGACGGACTTCATGCCCCATGCGTTGGGGATGACGGTGACGGGGTCGGATTCCCTGCCATCAAAGTGAATAACATCAAAATAGATTTTAAACCAATCAGCTTCAGACCAATAACAAGATGTCCGAATCTCGTTTCCCCTCACAATTATACTGTTGCCCAGAGACTTTGAATAGTATTCATGATCGGATTTACCGCCTCTTCCCAATCCAAAACTGTTCGGAAAATCCTTAAAGGTGCCACCGGTCAGCTTGGTAGATAGATCCTCCCCCCAAATACCGCTTAGTCTGTTAACCGGTTTTTCGAAAATGCCTCCGGCAATTTCAACAGCCGGAGAGAACTCGGTCGGATTTCCGGAAGGTTTCCCTTTCTCCGTCCATCGAAATAGCACGTGCTGCTTGAAAGTACCGCCTTTGATCTGCACGGGGATATCGCCATAGTTCGGAGTTCCCGTGGCAGCGGAATCATCTCTTTGGATAAGCACTACGCCATCAATCTCGCCGCCGGTGATAATTGTTTTAGCGTTGTCATTATACTGGTGGATGGTATGAATAGCATAGGTACTGCCATGTCCTTCTCTATACGGCGCATAGAACTTACCGCCATTGATCGTGAGGTTACCTATGCTCTCAATTAAGGTAATGCCACCCTTAGTGCTGCTAAGCGTACCGCTTTTCACGGTAAGATGTGCAATATCTTCATTAGAAGCATGAGAAACATAGATTGCGGTCGTTCTGTGCATTACACCTGGGCCATACACAAAATCGATCCGACCGCTGGTGCCGCTGTCCTGGATCGTCAGATCCTTGTTAACATTAATAAATGTAGTACCTGTATTAGACACAAGTTTCAGAGTGTGTCCGTTCAGGTCAAGAATATTGTCGTTGCCGAAAAACTTCAATGCCGTTTGATCCGTCACACCGGCACCGCCGTTATCGTTGGTGGTGTCGATGTCTGCTGTGAGCCTGATCTTAGCCGAGCCCTTATCGACTTCGTTTCTCAGCTGCTCATAGGTGCTGACTTCCACAAAGCCATCCGCCGCATTTGCTGTCACGGCGGTGATGGGCACCATTGTCAGTAGCATCATAAGCACCAGCAGGATGCTGACGATGCGACTTCGTGTGTT
>CAKUEU010000131.1 GCA_934646865.1 uncultured Collinsella sp.
ACCGTCACCGAGCCATGGGCCTTATCGCCCAGCGCAATCCACAGCTTGCGGGGTGCGATGTCCAAGCGCTCCGCCGGCGGATCGAACAGGGTGCCCACGCTCTCGCCACGGGCAAGACGCACCAGCGCATCGGATTCCTCGCCCGAGCAAATCACGCTCTGAATGCCCGCCGTCATCAGAATGCGGCTCGCGCGGATCTTGGTGATCATGCCGCCCGTACCCACCGACGTGGACGAATCGCCCGCCGAGGCAATGATCGCAGCATCGATCTTGTGCACGACCGGCACGAACTCCGCCGTCGGGTCCTCATGCGGATTGGCGGTGTAGAGGCCGTCGATATCCGAAAGCGTCACGCACAGATCGGCCGAAACCAGGCAGCTCACGAGCGCTGCCAGCGTGTCGTTGTCGCCGAATTTGATCTCGTCGACGGTAACGGTGTCGTTCTCGTTGACGACCGGCACCACGCCCAGCTCCACCAGGCGCAGCAAGGCATCGCGCGCGTGCAGGTAGGACGTGCGACGCGCCGTATCGTGGCGCGTAAGCAGCACGAGCGAGGTGAGCAGGTCGCGCGCATGGAACTCCTCGTCGTAGGCAGACGAGATGATGCACTGACCGGCGGAGGCGCAGGCCTGCAGGCTCGGCAGGTCGCCCACCGGCTTGCGGTCGAAGCCCAGCACGGGATATCCGCACGCGATGGCGCCCGAGCTCACCACGACCAGGCGCCAGCCAATCTTGCGCAGAGCGGCCGCCTGGTCGGCCAGGCCGCCGATAAAAGCACGATTGACCTTGCCGTCGGCGCCCACCACCGTGGACGAGCCGATCTTTACCACCATCGTTTTATAAGAAGTCGTCATACGTCAAACCAATCGAATGTCGAGCGTTCGGGCGAGCGGGGCAGCTGGTGCGGGACGGACGAAAATGATCCGTTTTCCTCCGTCGCATGCGGATCATTTTGCCCAGGGGAAGGCGGACGCCGCGGCCATGTTCTTACGCACGAGCTCGTCGCGCACCTGGGCGAGGCCCTGCTCCATACCCACCACGTAGGTCTGCGGATACAGGAAACGCTTGTAAGCAGCATCCAGATGGTCGAGCGCCCAGGCGCAGCGGTCGCGCGCGTCCTCGATGCTCTCGCGCGGCGCCACGGCGCTGCCGTCGCGCACGATCGGCACCAGCAGCTCACGATACTCAAGCTCGGAGACATTAGTCACCAGAGCGGCGTCGTTCACGGCCACAAGCGTGTTCCCGCGCGCGGCGCCCTCTCCCGCCAGATGGTCCTCGTCATAGATCATGTCGCAGACCGGGCCGCCAAAGCCGTCGTAATAGCGACGCACGCGCTGCACGCCCGGAATCGTGCGCTTGTAGGGCTGCTCGGAAAGCTTCACCACCGGCGTCCACGGGTCCGTCTCACTCGCGCGGCGGGCCGAAAGCTTGTACACGCCGCCCAGCGCCGGCTGATCGTAGCAGGTCGCGAGCTTGGTGCCCACGCCAAAGCTGTCGATGGGCGCGCCCTGGTCGAGCAACGATTGAATCGTGTACTCGTCTAGGTCGTTGGAGACCGAGATCCCCACATAGGGTAGGCCCTCGGCATCAAAGCGGCCGCGAACATACTTGGAGAGTTTGGCCAAGTCGCCCGAATCAATACGGATGGCCGACAGGCGCTCGCCCGCCGCCTCCATCTCCTTGGCAACCGTAATGGCGTGCTCGCAGCCCTCTCGCACGTCGTACGTGTCGATGAGCAGCGTGCAGTTCTTGGGGCTCGACTTGGCAAACGCACGGAAGGCCTCGAGCTCGGAATCGAAGCTCATCACCCAGCTGTGCGCGTGCGTGCCAAAGACGGGAATGCCGTAGCGGCGCCCGGCAAGCACGTTGGACGTGGACGAGCAGCCCGCCACGTAGCTCGCGCGCGCAACGGCCAGACCGCCATCGGGACCCTGGGCGCGGCGCAGGCCGAACTCGGCGACGGGGCGACCATCGGCCGCCAGCACCACGCGCGCCGTCTTGGTGGCGACGAGCGTCTGGAAGCCGACGATGTTGAGCAGCGCGGTCTCGAGCAGCTGGCACTCCAGCGCGGGGCCGGTGACGCGCACCATGGGCTCGCGCGGAAAAACAAGCTCGCCCTCGGGCACGGCGTCGATGTTCACGTGCGCACGGAAGTTGCGCAGGTAATCGAGGAACTCGGGCTTGAACATCGCGCCACCGGCCGGGGCCTCAAGCGACGCGAGGTAGTCGATATCCTCGGGCGTAAAGCGCAGGTTCTCGACCAGCTCGGGCAGCTCGGCGGTGCCGCACATGACGGCGTAGGCACTGCCAAAGGGATGGTCGCGGTAAAACGCCGTAAAACAACCCTGCTCATTGGCCTTGCCGCTCTCCCACAGGCCCTGGGCCATAGTGAGCTCGTACAGATCGGTGAGCATTGCGATGTCGGTGGGATGCGAGATATCGGTCAAAGCCATGGGGCGACCTTTCGGATGCGTTGTGCAGAGGTTGAGGGTTGGGCGAAGCGGGCGTGCGGGCGTGGCGCCCGGCGTAAATCGGCTAGCGCAGGCCCATGCTGGTCAGGATCGTGTAGCCCATAAAGACGACAAAGGCAATAAGGGCAAGGACGATGATGATCTTTTGAGCCGGAGCCATGCCCGGGATCTCGTTCTCGCCCGTAGGCTCCTTGGAGGTGACCATGCGCTGGGCAAAGGTCATCTCGTCGCGGCTCAGCTTGGCCTCGGCGGGTTTGGGACGAGCGGACTTTTTGGGCTGAGGCTTGGGCGCAGCGGGCGCGGGCTTGGGCGCAGGTGCGGGCGCGGGCTTCGCAGCGGCCTCCTCGGCCTTCGCGCGCTCGGCACGCAGGGCAGCAAGCTCCTCACGCTCGCGACGGGCCTCCTCTTGGGCCTCGCGACGGGCCTTCTCGGCGCGGAGCTCTTCCAACTCGGCGCGCTCCTCGGCAGACAGTGGTTGGGACTCAAGCTCGGCCATGGTACAGCCCTTTCTTTTTAAAAAAAGCCGCCGACACAATGTCAGCGGCTTATCAAATCCAAGGGTGGAGACGAAGGGAGTCGAACCCTCGGCCTCTGCCATGCGACGGCAGCGCTCTCCCAACTGAGCTACGTCCCCAGGACAAGTTGATATTTTACCTACGGC
>CAKUEU010000132.1 GCA_934646865.1 uncultured Collinsella sp.
CCTCTTTATCGACGTAACGGGCAAAAAGCTCGTCGAGGAGACCATCCGCACGCACCGCGGCGTGGCCGACGCCATCGAGGCGCGCAACCCCACCGCCGCGCACGATGCGATGTATCTGCACCTGGTCTACAACCGCAACATGATCGCGGAAGGCGCGATGGCGAAAAACGAGTAAGGGCCTCGCAACAACCGATTTCAACCGTTCACCTTTTAAAAGTGAACGTTCACCTATTTTTAGGAGAATAGGGCGTTAATTCCTTCACTTCTCCTATACTGAGCTTGTATTAGAAGCAAGACTTATATAAATGAACGTTTCTTTTGAAAGGATCGCTATGTCTGATCTTATGGACAGCTTCCGCTTGGATGGCAAGGTCGCGCTCGTAACCGGCGCCACCTATGGCATCGGCATGGCCATGGCCGAAGCGCTCGGCGAGGCCGGCGCCAAAATCGCCTTTAACGCTCGTCACGCCGACAAGGTCGCCGAGGCCGAGAAGCACTACCGCGAGCTGGGCTTTGAGGCTCACGGCTACGTGGCCGATGTTACCGACGAGGCCGTCGTCGCCGAGCTCATCTCCAAGATCGAGGCCGACTTTGGCACCACGCCCGACATTCTGATTAACAACGCTGGCGTTATCCAGCGCACCCCCATGCTCGAGATGAGCGCCGAGGACTTCCGTCGCGTCGTCGACATCGACCTCAACGCGCCGTTTATCGTGTCCAAGGCCTGCCTGCCCGGCATGATCGCCAAGGGTCACGGCAAGATCATCAACATCTGCTCGATGATGAGTGAGCTTGGTCGCGAGACCATCGCCGGCTACGCTGCCGCCAAGGGTGGTCTGAAGATGCTCACCAAGAACATCTGCTCTGAGTTTGGCGAGGCCAATATCCAGTGCAACGGTATTGGGCCTGGCTACATCGCCACGCCGCAGACTGCGCCGCTGCGCGAGACGCAGCCCGACGGCAGCCGTCACCCGTTTGACCAGTTCATCATCGCCAAGACCCCGGCCGCCCGTTGGGGCACGCCCGAGGACCTGAAGGGCCCCGCCGTGTTCCTGGCTTCCGACGCCTCGAACTTCGTCAACGGCCACATCCTCTACGTCGACGGCGGCATCCTAGCCTACATCGGCAAACAACCGCAGTAGGCGCTGCGCGGGCTTGAGACGGGCATCTTGCCTTTCAATCGTCGGTCGCGTACCCAAGTACGCTTCCCTCCTCTTTCAAGGCAACCTGCTCCGTCTCAAGCCCGCTCGCTCACCGCGCTCCCACATTTAGGTTCATTTAGTAGTTGTGGTGAAATAAGGATTGATTGGCTTCTATCAGGCAAAACAGTCCGTATTTCACCGCAAGTTAGAAATAGGAAAGGTATTTCGCAATGAAGATCGCTCTCATCAACGAGAACTCCCAGAACTCCAAGAACCCCATGATCGAGGCTGCTCTCAAAAAGGTCGTCGAGCCCATGGGTCACACCGTCTTTAACTACGGTATGTATGCCGACGCCGACTCCAAGCCGCTCACCTACGTTCAGAACGGCATCCTGGCCGCCGTGCTGCTCAACTCCGGCGCTGCCGACTATGTCGTGACTGGCTGCGGCACCGGCGAGGGCGCCATGCTCGCCTGCAACTCTTTCCCCGGCGTGCTGTGCGGCCATGTTGCCGATCCTCTGGATGCCTACACGTTCGCCCAGGTCAACGATGGTAACGCTGTCGCCATGCCCTTCGCTCTTAAGAACGGCTGGGGCCAGGAGCTCAACCTGGAGTACACCTTCGAGAAGCTCTTTGGCTTCGGTTCCGGCAACGGCTATCCTGCCGAGCGCGTTGAGCCCGAGCAGCGCAACAAGAAGATCCTCGACGGCGTCCGCGCTGTGACCATGCGTCCGCTCGTCGACGTCCTGGGCGAGATCGACCAGGACCTGGTCAAGGGCGCCCTGGCTGGCGAGCACTTCCAGGAGTACTTCTTCGCCAACGCCACCGACGAGGCCATCATCGCCAAGGTCAAGGAGCTCTTGGGTCTCTAATCGCGACCCATCGCAGCTAAACGCAAGTGGCGGCCGCCCCAACACGGGACGACCGCCACTTTTTGTTATCGACTGGCGCAAGGGGTTGACTAGAGGGCGCAGGCCACTGTGTAGCCGTCGCCGATGGCGTCGCGGATGTTGCCGCACTTGTTGGCGTCGCCCAGCACGTGGGTGGTAACGCCGGCAGCTGCCAGGTCGTCGGCGAGCTTAGTGTTGGGACGGTAGCCCATGGCGAGCACCAGCGTATCCGCGCCCGTGATGGTGTGGATCTCGCCGTCCTTCTCGTAGCTGATAGTGTCCTCGGTGATCTCGGTCACCTTGGCCTCGGTCAGCACATGGACGCCCTTGGAGAGCATGCGCGTGATGAGCACCGCGCGGCCGGCGCCGCCCTCGTTGGCGGCGAGGGTCTTGGTCATCTCGATGACGGTGACGTCGCGGTTGGCCGGCGACAGGTCGTTGACCAGCGGAGCCAGATAGTCTGCCGTCTCGCAGCCGACGGTGCCGCCGCCCACGATGACGATCTTCTTGCCCGGGAAGGCGTTGCCGCCCAGCAGGTCGTCAGCCGTCATGACCTGCTTAAAGCCCTGCATAAAGGCCGGAGCGATGGGCTCGGCACCATAGGCCAGGACGACCTCGTAGCCGGCGTAGTCACGCTGAATGTCCTCGGCCGAAAGCTCGGTACCAAAGACGCACTTCACGCCCGCCTCGGCCAGACGGCGATACTGATACTTGATGACGCGGGTGAGCTCCTGCTTTGCCGGCGGAACGGCTGCGATGCGCATCTCGCCGCCCGGCTCGTCCTGCTTGTCCACCAGCACCACGTGGTGACCGCGCTTAGCGGCGATAAAGGCAGCCTCCATACCGGCGGGACCGGCGCCCACAACGAGCACGTTCTTGACCTCGGCGGCGGGCTCATAGCCGGCCTCGTCGCGCTCAACATCGGGGTTGATGGTGCAGGAGATACGCTTGCCAAACATAATGCCGTTCAGGCAACGCAGGCAGCCGATGCAGGGACGGATATCATCGGCGTTGCCGGCAGCCGCCTTGTTGCAGAACTCGGCATCGCACAGGTTGGCGCGGCCCATCATGCAGATGTCGGCGGCGCCGTCCTCGATCAG
>CAKUEU010000133.1 GCA_934646865.1 uncultured Collinsella sp.
ACGCCAAACCAAGGCGCAAGGCGGCCCCTCGTCATCACATCAACCTACAGGACGGCCGCCAACGCGTCGATGTCCTCCTGCGTCGTGGCCCAGCTGGTGCAAAAACGCACCACGGTATGGATCTCATCGTACTTTTCCCAGTACTCAATCGCTGCATGCTCGCGAATGCGCGCCATGTCCTCGTTGGGCAGAATCACAAACTGCTGGTTCGTAGGCGTCTCCAAGAAGAACTGGTAGCCGCGCTCATGCAGCACGCGACGAAGGGCCTGCGCGGTCTCAATCGCCTGGCGGCCGATCTCAAAATATAGGCCGTCGGTAAAGAGCGCCTCGAACTGCACGCCCGTCAGGCGACCTTTGGCCAGCAGCGCGCCATGCTGCTTAATGCGCGGAATGGGATGAGCCGGAGCATGCATGCCGCAGAACACCACGGCCTCGCCGCACAGAGCACCGCACTTGGTGCCGCCGATGTAGAACACGTCGCACAGCTGCGCCAGCTCGGGTAGGGTGATGTCGCACTCGTCGGCCGCCAGCGCATAGGCCAGGCGGGCACCATCCACAAACAGCGGAATCTCGCGCTTCTGGCACACCGCATGAATCGCCGCCAGCTCGGCCTTGGAATACAGCGTGCCGTACTCGGTCGACAGGCTCACGTACACGGCACCCGGGAACACCGTGTGCTCGTAGCTCTCGTTTTCGTAGAACACCTGGATATAGTTCTCGAGATCCTCGGCATGCATCTTGCCCTCGTAGCCGGGGATGGTGAGCACCTTGTGGCCGCCGAACTCGATGGCGCCCGCCTCGTGGCAGGCGACGTGGCCGGTCTCGGCGGCAACAACGCCCTGGTACGGCGCAAGCAACATATCGATCACCGTGGCGTTGGTCTGCGTGCCGCCCACCAGCAAGAACACATCCGCGTCCGGCGCCTGGCAGGCCTCGCGGATAAGTTGCTTGGCACGCTCGGTGTGCGCGTCGGTACCGTAGCCGGGCTGCGGCTCCATATTGGTATCGACGAGCGCCTGTAGCACCGCCGGGTGTGCGCCGTGGGAATAATCGTTGTTGAACGCGAGCATGGCAATCCTCTCTTACCGGATATCGGCCAGATGATTCAGGTGGAGCTATTGTACGCCGTACGGATAGGCAATGTGCGCGGCAAGACACTCGAGTACCAGCACCAGGGCAAAGCCGCAGCTCACATCGGTCAAAAAATGCGCGCCGATCACGATGCGGCCAAAGGCGACGAGTGCTGCGACCACAGCCGCGGCCCAAAAGACCACGCGGCGGCGCGACGGCTTTTCCGTAAAGGCCGCCGCGGGAAGGCCGGCAAGCATCAGGCCGATCGCCGCGTGTGCGGTGTGACCGCTCGCAAACGACTTAAAGCCGTCCTTGATCACGCCAGCCGCAATATAGCTCCACTTGTCGGGGTTGCCGATCACCCACCACGGCTGAAAATTGAGCCCCGGCGTGACCTCGATCACACGCATGCGCGGGCGCGACCACAGCGGCTTGACGATCACGTTGAGGATGATGGCCTGAGCGACCCAAACGGCGAGCACCATCAGCGCCCAGCGCGTGAGCTCGTCGGGCGAGGTTTTGCGCGTAAGGCGATAGACGATGAGGTTGGCGGCGATAACCAGCACAAATGTCAGTACCAACTGGACCGCAACGAGCTTGCCGCCAACCCGCAGGGACGAGATGATCTCGTAGCCGGCCAGACCGACGTTGACGAGAATGCCGAGCACGGCGAGCCATTTGCTCGCCTTGGAATCGGGGCGCGCCGCGCGCACGAGCATAATGCCCGCGACGCTCGCCGTCAGCTCAAACGGCAGCTCGCCAGCGGCCTCGATAAAGCGACCGTACATGCTGGACGAGTTGAACAGCACACTCGAGATTTGGTAATCGAAGAAGCTGCCCACGCCCAGGCAAAGGGCGAGGACAACCGCAATGATGGCGACATCTCTCTTATAGATGTATCCGAACATGCTTTCCTTTCGATTGAGCCGGAATCAACCTGCACCGTGGCGGGCATTGTCCCACCACGCCCCTTACTTGTTAATCGTCATCACTGGCACCCAGCTGCTGCAGCAGCATAAGCGCGGCTGCTACGGGGCCGGTGCCGTCGTTGGCGTCGAGGCCGCGACCCAGGCCGCTGCCCGCGCCAGCGCCCGCCTTGTAGGGCACCGACAGCTTGCGGCTCTTGGGGAAGTTGACCGCACCGTACCGGGTCTTGAGCTCAAAGGCCACCTTCTTGGGCACGTCGACACCCAGGAAAGTAATGCGCCCGCCGCTGAGCGTGACGCTCTCGAGCCCCAGACGCTCGCCGCGAATGCGGATACGCGCGCGGTTGAACAGGTTGAGCCCCGCCAACGGCAGCTCGCCGTGCGCGGCCTCGGTTTCCTCCTGTACCTCGTCGATGCTCTCCAGGTCCTCGGCCGCCGCGAGCTTTCGGTACACGAGCACGCGCTGATCCACCGCCGGCATGTACTCCTCGGACAGGAAGTAGTCGGCCGGCAGGTTGATGCCCACGCTCGCCGCCTCCACGCCGGCGTCGTCATCGCCGCGCGCCTCGGCCACGGCCTGTCCCAGCATCTGCGTAAACAGGTCAAAGCCCACGCTCGACAGGTTACCGTGCTGCTCGGCGCCCATAAGCGAGCCGGCGCCGCGGATCTCCAGGTCGCGCATGGCGATGCGCATACCGCTGCCCAAGTCCTGGAACTCGGAGAGCGCGGTCAGGCGCGCCGTGGCCTCCTCGGTCAGCGGCAGCTCGCCGGGGAACATAAAGTACGCGTAAGCCTGCGTAGCCGAGCGGCCCACGCGGCCCTTGAGCTGGTAGAGCTGCGCCAGGCCCAGGCGCTGCGAGTCCTCGATGATGAGCGTGTTGGCCGTCGCGTTGTCGATGCCGCTCTCCACGATGGTCGTGGCGATGAGCACGTCGATCTTCTTGGTCGCGAACTCGATCATCACGTCCTCGACCTCGCGCGGGCTCATCTTGCCGTGTGCCACACCCACGCGCGCCTCGGGCGCGGCCTCGTGCACGCGCGCCACGGCGTCATCGATGGTCTTGACGCGGTTGGACACGTAGTACACCTGACCGCCGCGGCCCACCTCCAGGCGAATCGCCGCGCTCACCAC
>CAKUEU010000134.1 GCA_934646865.1 uncultured Collinsella sp.
GAGCTGTTTGTTCTCGATAACTTCCTCGATTCGCTTCGCGTGTATCCCAAGGAGGTTCCGGGCTTGCGTCCCGATCCTACGGACGGCATAGCGCTGCGCAACCAGATGCTCAAGGAGATGGAGTCGCAAAACGGGTTGACTCGCGTCATCACGCTTAAGGCGTCCGTATCTGTCCCTGGGGCTTTGGAGGGGGAGACCGTTCGCGCGTGGCTTCCCGTTGCCGCCGCCTGCCGTCAGCAGTCTCAAGTTGAGATTCTCGACATCACGCCGGATGGCGCCGTTGCTCCCGAAGACGTTTCGGCTCGTACTGCCTCGTGGGCATCTTCGACTGAGCGTTCATTCTCGGTGACCTATCGCTATCGCATCGATGCCGCCTATTGCGATGTCTATGGTGGTGCGCTTCCGTCGCATCCGTGCATGGACACGCCACTGCCCGAGGACACTTCCGAGGACCGTCCGCATATTGCGTTTACGCCGTACCTCCAGCAGTTGACGGCCCGTGTTATTGACGGGCTCGAGGATCCGCTCGATCGCGCCCGTGCCATCTATGATTACCTGACGCAGCATATCGACTATCGCTATCAGCCGCCGTATCTGCTTTTGGGATCTATTGCCGACGACTGTGCGCATTCGCTCCGCGGCGATTGCGGTGTTATGGCACTCACGTTTATCACCATGTGTCGCATCGCCGGCGTGCCCGCCCGTTGGCAGAGCGGCCTGTATGTTGCACCCGATTCGGTCGGGCCGCACGATTGGGCAGAGTTCTATACGCCGCAGACCGGTTGGCTCAACGCCGACGTCTCGTTTGGTTCCTCGGCACGCAGGATGGGGGAGGAGTGGCGTCGCCATCACTACTTTGGCAACCTCGATCCATGGCGTATGGTGGCAAACAATCGGTTCCAGGCGGAGTTTGAGCCTGTCTTCGATGGTATGCGCGAGGACCCCTATGATAATCAGATGGGCGAGGTTTCGGTCGACGGGCGCGGGTGCCGCCAGCGCGAGATGCTCCGTTCGGTCGAACTCGTCGAAATGCTCGAAGTTCCATTTTCGGACTAATCGATAGCAAGCTGTGATAAACTAACTCACGCATTACGTGCCCGAGTGGCGGAATTGGCAGACGCAGTGGACTCAAAATCCACCGTTGGCAACAACGTGCGAGTTCGAGTCTCGCCTCGGGCACCATACATGCAAGTGAGCGTTCAAGGGGGTCTAGGCCCCCTTTTTCGTGCCGAACTCGCGTGAGCGCGCGGAGCGTTAAGCAAACAGGCCTGTGGCCTGTTTGTAGCGGAGCGTGGCGAGGGCGCCATGCGCCCGAAGCCCGGGACTTCGCGAAGCGAAGGCCCTTCGAGTCTCGCCTCGGGCACCATACATGCATCTGCGCTTCAATGGGGTCAAGGCCCCCTTTTTCGTGTACGTAATGTGATAACGCGTCGAACGTGTTATTATTCGCAAGGCGTTGTTCCCGCAATGCCCTAAAGAGGAACCCGAGGGTTCCCACCTTTTGGCGCCAATGAGCAGCTGACTGGTCATACAACTTAGATTTCCTTCCTCATATCGAGGATGTCTATGTGTACGACCTGGTTGCCGAAAAGCGCCGGGTTATTTTTTTATGAATGGAGGTAGGGAAAATAGCTAAGTCTGATGACACCCGCATCAACGACGAGATCACTGCATCTTCGTGCCGTTTGATTGGCGTCGATGGCTCTCAGCTCGGCCTGTTCGCCATCCGCGATGCTCAGCGCGTCGCTGACGATCAGGGTCTCGATCTGGTCGAGATCGCTCCCAACGCGGAGCCGCCGGTCTGCAAGGTCATGGACTACGGTAAGTTCAAGTACCAGCAGGCCATGAAGGCCAAGGCTGCTCGTAAGAACCAGTCCAAGGTCGAGGTCAAGGAAATGAAGTTCCGACCCAAGATCGACGTTGGCGACTACGAGACCAAGAAGGGCCACGTTCTGCGTTTCCTCAAGAAGGGCGCACGCGTTAAGATCACCATCATGTTCCGCGGCCGTGAGATGGCTCACCCGGAGCAGGGTCTTAACGTTCTCGAGCGTCTCGCCGAGGATCTCAAGCCTTACGCTACGGTCGAGTCCAAGCCTAAGATGGAAGGCCGTAACATGCTTATGCTGCTCGCCCCGATTAAGGGCGCCTTCGATGAGGATAAAGCGGCAAGCGATACCAAGTAACTAGTGTTCTGTAACCGATTAAGGAGTATTTCATGCCTAAGATGAAGTCCCACAGCGGCACCAAGAAGCGTTTCCGCAAGACTGGTACCGGCAAGCTTATGCGCGCCAAGGCTTTCAAGAGCCACATCCTGAGCAAGAAGTCCACCAAGCGTAAGCGTGGCTTCCGTCAGGAGACCGAGATCGCCGCTGCCGACCGCAAGGTCATCAAGTCGCGTCTCGCCTAAGTTCGCGTTCCCGTTTTTCGTTTTACCGTCTAGGAGTTGATAGAACATGGCACGTATTAAGCGCGCTGTTGCCGCCAAGAAGAAGCGCCGTACCGTTATGCACCGTGCGAAGGGTTACTACGGTGCCGCTTCGCGTACTTACAAGCATGCTAAAGAGCAGGTCCAGCACTCCCTGCAGTATCAGTATCGTGATCGCCGCAACAAGAAGCGCGAGATCCGCTCTCTCTGGATCACCCGTATCAACGCTGCTGCTCGCCTGAACGACATCTCTTACTCTCAGTTCATGCACGGCCTGAAGGTTGCCGGCATCGAGCTCGACCGCAAGGTTCTGGCTCAGATGGCTTACGAGGACATCGAGTCCTTCAACGAGCTGGCCACCATCGCCAAGAAGGCCCTCGAGGCCTAATAGATTCTCTTGAATCGCTAGGGGAGTGTCGCACTGCGTGCGGCGCTCCCTCTTTTTATCTGAGCCGCTGGTTTACATAGCCAAAAGCACGGGTAGATAGACATTTACAGATGACCGATCTTTATATACCTCTTAACCGAAGGGTCATCATCTGATACGTGCGGTCATACTGCACCCGACTTTCTATTACCTATATAGAAAGTGATAGATTGTGTAGGACTTGTGAAGAGTGGAATTGACGTCCCACATGGCTTCGCGGTCTGGCAATATATCTCCTTGCCGCGCGGCCCGGTCGAACCGGATCAGCCGC
>CAKUEU010000135.1 GCA_934646865.1 uncultured Collinsella sp.
CACAAAGAAAGGCTCCCCTCTCGCCCAGTGGACGGGAGGGGAGCCTTATATGTGACCGCGGCAAAAGGATGGCAATACCGCAGTCGCCCAAAAGGAGGGCCTGGTTGTACCGGGCCTAGATAAGGTTCTTGCCAGAGACCTTATCGAAGAGGTGGGTCGCGTTCTTCTCGAACTTGAACCAGATGGGATCGCCAGCCTTGAGCGCACCCTTGGCCTCGAGGTCGACGACGGGGATGATCAGGACAAACTGGCCGTCGGGAGCGGTCACGTGGACGTGCTCGGTGGAGCCCATGAGCTCGGTCACCTCGACGGTGCCCCGGAGCGCGCCCTCCTCGCCTTCGTCGGCAAGCAGGATCTGCTCGGGGCGCACGCCGGCCGTGATCTCCTTCACGTCGCCGCCGTCCCAGTTAAGGGCAAGCTGAGCGCAAGTCTCGGGAGCGAGTGCCACGCTCATGTCCTCGGTCTTGACGGTAAAGCCGTTGCCCGAGCGCACCAGCTGGGCATCGAAGAAGTTCATCTGCGGCACGCCGATAAAGCCGGCGACGAAGATGTTCGCGGGGTGGTTGAAGACCTCCTGCGGCGTGGCGATCTGCTGAACGACGCCATCCTTCATGACCACGATGCGGTCGCCGAGGGTCATGGCCTCGGTCTGGTCGTGGGTGACGTAGATGAAAGTGCCCTTGATCTCGTGACGCAGCTTGATGAGCTCGGCGCGCATCTGGTTACGGAGCTTGGCGTCCAGGTTGGACAGCGGCTCGTCCATCAGGAAGACCTTGGGGTCACGCACGATGGCGCGGCCGATGGCGACACGCTGGCGCTGACCGCCCGAGAGCGCCTTGGGCTTACGGTCGAGGTACTCGGTGATGCCCAGGATCTCGGCAGCGGAGCGAACCTTGCGGTCGATCTCGTCTTTGGGAACCTTCTTGAGCTCGAGTGTAAACGCCATGTTCTCGTACACCGTCATGTTGGGGTACAGAGCGTAGCTCTGGAACACCATGGCGATGTCGCGGTCCTTGGGCGCCACGTCGTTGACGCGCTTGCCGTCGATGAGCACGTCGCCCGAGGTGATGTCCTCCAGGCCGGCGACCATGCGCATCGTCGTGGACTTACCGCAGCCAGAGGGGCCAACGAGGACGATAAACTCCTGGTCGTGGACGGTGAGGTTGAAGTCCTCTACTGCGAGCACGCCATCCTCGGTAACCTTGAGGTTGTGCTTCTTCTCCACGGTCTTCTTTTTGCCAAAGAAGCCCTTCTTTTTGGACTCGTTGTTGGGATACACCTTCTGAACATGTTTGAGAACGATCTCGGCCATGTCTTTACCTTTCGATACGCGGCGCCGCGCTGAGGGGCGCCGCCAAAACTTGCAAAACAGTTACGGCATCAGCCCTTGACGGCACCTGCCACAACGCCGTCAATGATGTACTTCTGGCAGAAGATGTACATGATGACGATGGGGATGACGACCATCATGATGCATGCCATCATGGGGCCGAGCTCGACGTGGCCATAGCCGCCGCGGAAGTACTGGATCAAGATAGGAATGGTCTTGTACTTGGTGGAGTCGAGCGTAAGGTAGGGCAGCAGATAGTCGTTCCAGACCCACATGGTCTCGAGAATGCCGACCGAAAGATAGGTGGGCTTCATGATGGGAAGGACGATCTTAAAGAACACCTGGACCGGGTTGCAGCCGTCAATCATGGCAGCCTCCTCGATCTCGAGCGGGATGTTCTTTACAAAGCCGGCGAACATAAAGACCGCCAGGCCCGCGCCAAAGCCCAGATAGATAAAGCAGATGTTGAACGGCGTGTTAAAGCCAATGCGGTCCGCCAAATTGGACAGCGTGAACATGAGCATCTGGAAGGGCACGACCATCGAGAACACGAACAGGTAATAGAAGAAGTTCGAGATCTTGTTGTTGACACGAACCACGTACCAAGCGCACATGGAGCAGCACACCAAGATCAGCACGACCGACGTGACCGTAATGATGAGCGAGTACATAAATGCCGAGGCAAATCCCTGCTCGTTAAGGGCGTGCACGTAGTTTGCGAGGCCGTTGAACGTCTCGGGCGTGAGCAGATCGAACGCCGTGGTGGTGCTGATTGCGGTCGCTTTCTTAAAGGAATTGAGCGCAATCATGAACACGGGGTAGATCCACGCGAGCGACAGGATCGTAAAGAAAATCGAGAGCGCGCGGTTGATAGCCTTATCGCGTTTCATTACTGCTGCACCTCCTTGGACCTCGTGGCCTTAAGCTGAATCATAGAGATAGCGACGACCAGGATGCAGAAGATAACTGCCTTGGCCTGACCGATGCCCTGCCATGCGATGCCAGCACGCGAATAGAACGTGTTGTAGATGTTCAGGGCGAGCATCTCGGTGGAGTGCGCCGGGGCGCCACCGGTAAGGGCGAGGTTCTGGTCGAACAGCTTAAAGCCGTTGGTGATGGACAGGAACAGGCAGATGGTGATCGTCGGCATCAGATTGGGAATCTTAACCTTCCAAAACGTCTGCCATGCCGTAGCACCGTCGACCTTGGCGGCCTCGATGTAGTCGGACGGAATGGACTGCAGACCGGCGATGTAGATGATCATCATGTAGCCGACCTGCTGCCACAGGGTCAGGATGATAAGGCCCCAGAAACCAGCAGCAGAGTTAAGGGCAATGAGCTGGGCGCCCACGTTGGAGAGAAGGCAGTTGATCAGAATCTGCCAAATGTAGCCCAGCACGATGCCGCCGATCAGGTTAGGCATAAAGAAGATCGTACGGAAGATGTTGGTGCCCTTGAGCGCCTTGCGGGTGAGCGCCTGCGCGATGGCGAGGGCAATCACGTTGATGAGCACCGTCGACAAGAAGGCAAACGCCACGGTAAAGAAGAACGACGTGGAGAACTGCGGATCCGTCAAGGCACGCACATAGTTCTCGATACCGACAAAATGCGCGTTGTTAATGGTAATAAACTGGCAGAACGAGAGATAGAAGCCCTGGATAAAAGGGATCACGAACCCGATCGTAAACGCCAGGCACGTGGGCAGCATAAAGAGCGGCCACCAGCGCTTGAGTGCTTTGCCCATAGAAGGGTCCTTTCAA
>CAKUEU010000136.1 GCA_934646865.1 uncultured Collinsella sp.
GGCGTGTCGCTTCCGTCACGTTCTATCAGCATACAAGACGGTTTCGGTTCTTGTCCGTGACGGAAACGGCACGCTTCCGAGCCGCTTCAAAAATGGGGGCGCGGTCTGGGCGCCCCCAACGATAGAGAGCTAGGCCTAGGCGCGGACCTTCTTGACGACGTCCATGGCCTCGCGGGCGATCTGCTCGACCTTGGAGAAGTCGCCGTCGGCGAACAGGGCCGGCTTGACCATCCAGGTGCCACCACAGGCGATGATGGCGGAGGCGCTCAGGTACTCCTCGACGTTAGCGGTGCTCACGCCGCCGGTGGGCATAAAGCGGTGACCGACAAACGGAGCAGCGAGGGCCTTGATGGTGTTGAGACCGCCGTACTGGGCTGCCGGGAAGAACTTGGTGACCTTGAGGCCCAGGTTGACGGCAGCGGTGACCTCGGAGGGGGTCACGGTGCCGGGCAGCACGGGCAGGTCGATGTCGATGCAGTGCTTGACGACGTCCTCGTTGTAGCCCGGGGAGACGATGAACTTGGCGCCGGCGGCGCGGGCCTGCTCAACCTGCTCGACGGTCAGGACGGTGCCGGCGCCAACGCACATCTCGGGCTCGGCCTTTGCCATTGCGGCGATGCACTCGGCGGCGCAAGCGGTGCGGAAGGTGACCTCGGCGGACTTCATGCCGGCGGCCATAAGGGCGTGGGCGAGCGGAGCGGCGTCCTCGACCTTATCGAGCACGACGACCGGCACGATGCCCAGGGACTCAAGCGTGGTGTAGAACTGATCGAACATGATGTTCCTTTCGATGTGCGGCGCGCAAGGGCGCGTAATTGCTAAGGGTGGATTGGCCTTAGCCGGCTTTGGGATGGTTATCGGAGGCACTGCTTGGGGTCACAAGCAATTCCAAAGCCGGCTACTCGGCCAGTCGTGAAGGAATGCCAGGCAAAACCGGAATGGGACTGGTGGTTTTGCCCGACCGGAGGAATCGGGGAGCGGGCTGCAGGGGTATGGGTATGGGAAACTGCAGCCCGCGGAATGGGGAACGAATTAACGGGCGACGCGGGTGCCACCATCGGCGGCGTTGGCCACAGCGGCGATCTCGTCGGCGGTCACCAGGTTGGAATCGCCCTTGATGGTGAGCTTGAGGATCGAGGCCGCGATGGCGTAGTTGACGGCGTCCTGCGGGTCGAAGTCGTTGATGAGGGCATGGACGAGGCCGGCGTTGAAAGCGTCGCCGGCGGCAACGCCCTCGAGCACGTGCACGTCATGGGCGGGGGAGAACCAGTGCTCACCGCTCTCGGCGTCATAGAGCATGCCCATCCAGATGGAGCGCTCGACGCAGGAGATGTTGCGGACGACGGAGGCGACCTTCTTGCAGCCGTACTCGGCGCAGATCTGACGGGCCATCTCGACGTAGGTGTCGCGCTCCTCGATGCCGTGGGCAAGGGAGCCGGAGACGCAGGACATGCCGAGGCCGGCGGGTGCGTCCTCGTCGTTGGCGATGCAGATATCGACGAGCGGCAGGAGCTCCTTCATGGTTGCCTGCGACTTCTCGGGCGACCACATCTTGCCGCGGTAGTTAACGTCGCACACGGTGGTGATGCCCTTGGCACGGCAAGCGGTGAGAGCATCCTTGCAGGCGGCGGCCATCTCGTCGGAGACGGCGGGGGTCACGCCAGAGAAGTAGAAGACGTCGATGCCCTCGAGGATCTCGTCCCAGTTAAAGACGTCGCGTTTGGCCATGTTGATGGCCGAGTACTTGCGGTCGTAGACGCAGCCGTTGCCGCGCTGCGAGGCGCCGACCTCAAACACATAGGAGCCAAGACGGTCGCCCTGGCGCACGACGCGCGTGGTGTCGACGTCGTAGACCTTCAGCGAGCGCAGCGCGCACTCGCCCAGGCGGTTGGCCGGAACGACGGAAACGTAAGCGGCCTTGTCGCCCTGGTAGGCCAGGGAAAGCGCGGTGTTGGCCTCGGCGCCACCGTAGCGGACGTCGAACTCGGTGGCCTGCTCAATACGCAGGTGATCTTTGGGCGAGAGCCTCATCATGATCTCGCCGAAGGTAAGAACCGTTTTACCCATGGTCGCGTAGCTCCTTCTTGTCTGTGCGTACACCTTTGCTATGGCGTTGGCACGGAGGTGCCAAGACGGTAGGGTGCATCTTTGCACCTCCGTGCCAACGCTTACCGAAATCGGTTTACGAAATCGGTTTCGTTTCGAGTTGTAGTATACTCACCTACAGCGTTTTGCAACCGAGATTTTTAAAAATGCCTAAAATGGCGAAGATTGCCGACAAATGGGAAACGGGGTGCGCCATGGCGCAGATGAGAATCAAAGACATTGCCGCCGAGGCGGGCGTGAGCCCGGCCACCGTTTCGCGCTACCTCAACAACCGCCCCGGGCAGATGACCGAGGAGACCCGTGCTCGCATCGCCGAGGTCATCGAGCGCACCGGCTATCGTCCCCGCGCCGCCGCGCGCAACCTTCGCAGCTCGCGCACCAACCTCATCGGCGTGATCTTGGCCGACATCGCCAACCCGTTCTCGAGCGCCATGCTCGAGGGTCTTTCCGCCAGCGCCGCCGCGCGCGGCTGCTCGCTTATGACGGCTATTAGCGGCAACGACCCTGCCAAGGAGGCCGAGTCGCTCACCAGGCTCATCGATGCGGGCGTGGACGGCTTGGTCGTCAACACCTGCGGCGGCAACGACGGGGCGATCGCCGCAGCTGCGGGGCGCCTGCCGGTCGTGTTGCTCGACCGTGACATCGAGGACGGCGGCATCGATCTGGTGACGTCTAACAACCGCGAGCTCGTTGCCGGCCTGGTCGATGCCCTGGCTGCTGCGGGTAGCGAGCGCCTGTGCCTACTCACCGAGGCAAGCGACGACAGTCCCGTCCGTCGCGAGCGTGCCGAGGCCTTTACCGATGAGCTCTCGCGCCGCGGTCTTGCCGGCGAGGTCGTCACGCTGGCCGACGGTGGCGTCGAGGGCATCAGCCGCCTGGATGAGACCATCCGCGATTACGCAGGTAAAAAGCTCGGCCTTATCGCCGTCAACGGCTTGGTCTTCTTGCG
>CAKUEU010000137.1 GCA_934646865.1 uncultured Collinsella sp.
CAGGTCATGGCGATTCTCGCCGACGAGACGCCGCGCGTGGAGCGCGTGTCCATCGACGAGGCCTTTATCGATATCACACCGGGTCGCTTTGCGCCCGAAGACCCGCTACTGGTTGCGCGGCGTATAAGCGACCGCGTGGCAGCGCTAGGAGTGACGTGCTCCATTGGTGTGGGCTGCAACAAGACGGTCGCAAAGATCGCAAGCGAGCGGGATAAGCCGTTTGGGCTGACCATCGTGCGCCCCGGAACCGAGCAGCGCTTTTTGGCCGCGCTGCCGGTATCTGCCATGAGCGGCATCGGGCGCTCGGCCGAGGAACGACTGCGCCGCATGCGCATCTACACCCTCGGCGAGCTATCACGTGCACCGGAATCCACCTTGGCCTCTATTTTTGGCGTCAACGGCGAACGCATGCGCCAGCGTGCGCTGGGACTCGAAATCTCCGAAGTCACAAGTCTCGATGAAGAGCGTGAGGTCAAGTCGGTCAGCAATGAACGCACCTTTGCGAAAGATTTGACTGAGCGCGGGGACATCGAAGCGGCGATTGCGCTGCTGGGCGAGTCAGTGGGACGCCGCCTGCGTCGTCAGGGACTAACGGGCGCCACGGTGACGCTCAAGCTCAAGTATTCGTATGGAAACGGTCGCTCGGCACAGCGCCGGCTGCCTCATCCGACCGACGATGAGAACATCTTCGTGGCAGTTGCGCTCGAACTGCTCGACAACATCTGGCAGGAAGGCATGCATGTTCGCTTAGCAGGCATCGGCATGAGCGACTTTGACCATCAGGGCGGCATCCAGACCGACTTGTTCTGCGAAGTCGACGACCGCGGAGCCCAGTCGAGCGACCGACGCGACCTCTCCGTCGCCATCGACGCCGTCCGAGACAAATTCGGCGACACCGCCCTATCTTACGGCCGCCAATCCCGCTTCAACGATTAACCTCCTTTAGGCAAAAAGAAAGCCGGGCAGGTACGGAAAACCGCAACTGCCCGGCGAAATGCGCGAGGCTAGCTAAAAAGCCCCGTATCAAATGTGCTGTTAGAGGAGGTTGAGGGGGAGCTGGGGGGCGTCACCCCAGAGCTTTTCTAGGCGGTAGAAGTCGCGGGCTTCGGGAGTGAAGACGTGGACGACGACCGAGCCGTAGTCCATGAGCATCCAGGTCTTCTGCTCACGGCCCTCGATGGAGAACGGATGCTCGCCGCAAGCCTCGGCGACCTTCTCCTCGATCTCGTCGACGATAGAATCGACCTGGCGGTTGTTGGTACCGGTGGCAAGCACAAAGTAGTCGCACACGTCGGAAAGCTCGGTCAGGTCGAGTACCTGCACGTCCTCGCCCTTCTTGTCGTAGGCGGCCTGCGCGGCGGCGCGGGCGACATCCTCGGCGGCGACACCGCTCGCGGACAGCGAGGCGGCGGTGCGGTCGGACGTGGCAACGAAACTCTTGTGCTCCACACCTTCAAGAATCTGCTCGTCAGTCATGGTCTCGTCGGCCATGGAATACCTCTTTCTAGACACACCCGAGCTAGCGCAGCTGGGCGTAATGGTTGTAAATCGTAATAGCCGTGGGATAAAGATAGCGCCCGGACTGGATCACATAGACCAGACCCTGCGCAAAACAGGAGAAGAACAACTCATCGAGCGAGGACTTCCCCACCATCTTGCGCAGCGCATGGGCATAGTCGCCGTGACGGTTGGGCTCGATGGCATCTGCCACAAAGACCACCATATCGAGCGGCGTCATGTCGCAGGCACCCACGGTATGACGGTCGACAGCCTGGAAAACGGCCGGCGACAGCTCGGGGAAAAGCTGCGGAAGCTCATAGGCGGCAACAGGGCCATGCAAAAGCGGCGTCGCGGCGGAAGGAGAGCCGGCAACCTTGATGCCATAGTGAAGCGCGCGGGCCACGAGCTCGTCATCGGAAAGCACCTTGTCCCAGTCGTGGATCAAGCCGGCGGCAGCGGCATCAAAGCGGTCAACGCCGTAGACCTCGGCCAGATGAAGTGCGGTCTCGGCAACACCCAGCGAATGCACATAGCGCTTGCGCTTATCTTTCATGCGAACATCGAGCAGCTCTTGAATGCGCTTGAGCAGCGCGCGCTCATCGCCCTCAAACTGATCCTCTACCGACAACGTAGCCCCCATCACTCAAAATCTTCTTGACCCAGATCGACATACAAACTGCGCTTGCGAATGTAGCCGAGCACAGACTCGCTCGTAAGATAGCGCACGCTCATGCCGCGGGCAACTCGCTTACGAATGTTCGTCGAGCTGATCGCCAGCGCCGGAATCTGAATATAGCGCACATCGAACGGCAGCCCCGACTCTTTGATTCGGGCACGCGCCGTATCGATATCAAAGCCCGGTCGCGTCGCCGCAATAAAGGTAGCAAGCTCAGCGATTCGCTCGGCATCATGCCAGGTCACAATATCGATAATCGCGTCGGCGCCCGTAATAAAGTAGAGCTTTACCTGCGGCGGGTAAAAGTCGCGAAGGGCATGAAGCGTATCGGCAGTATAGGTCACGCCCGGACGGTCGATCTCGAAACGGCTCGCCAAAAAAGCCGGATTCGCGGCGGTGGCGAGAAGCGTCATGGCATAACGGTCCTCAGCAGGCGTCACCGGTTTGTCGAGTTTAAAGGCAGGAGAGCCGGCCGGCATAAAGAGCACAGCGTCCAAGTCGAGCGACTCGCGCGCCTGCTCGGCAGTCACCAAGTGCCCGTAATGAATCGGGTCGAAGGTGCCGCCCATAATGCCAAGCCGAAACTCTTTGCCCTCTTTTATGGGCAGCTCGGGCAAACCGATTCCACCGCGCAGCGACATGGCTTACTCGCCCTCCGAGGTCTCGGCATCGTCCGCGGCATCCGCCGCATCGACAACCTCGACGCCCTCATCCGGAGCATCGGTCACGTCAAGGGCCTCAACGGCAACGTCCTCGCCAGCGTCCTCGAGCTCCTCGTACTCCGAGAAGTCCTCGGCGCCCTCAAAGTCAAAGGCGCGCTGGCAAATGCGGACCTCGTCGCCCGCACGGCAACCGGCCTTCTCGAG
>CAKUEU010000138.1 GCA_934646865.1 uncultured Collinsella sp.
GGTGTCTTTGGCGCCTTCGTGTTCGCCGCATTCCTGCAGCCGCTCGTTGTTACCGGTACGCACCAGTTTATCCAGGGCATCGAGGCCAACCTCGTCGCCACGACTGGCTTCAACTACATTCAGGCCATCTGGTCCGTTTCTATCATCGCCCAGGGCGGCGGCGCCATCGGCATGTACCTCATTCACAAGAAGCACTCCAAGGAGCGCAGCATCTGCATGTCCTCCTTCATCCCGACGCTGGTCGGCATCTCGGAGCCTGCAATCTTTGCTGCAAATATGCGCTACTCGATCATCCCGTTCATCTGCGCCTGCATCGGTGCCGGCTGCGGTGGCGCCTTCGTTAAGCTCTTCGAGGTTCGCGCTATCGGCCAGGGTCTGACCGGCGTGCTCGGCCTGCTGATCGTTACTCCCGAGACGCTCGTGTGGTACGTGGTGGGCAACCTCATTGCCTTCTTTGTGCCGATCATCCTCATTTTTGCCTACAACAAGGCAAAGGGTGTTCCGACCACCGACGCCGAGGGCGCTGGCGCTGGTTTCGATGTCAGCTTCTAGGTTGAAATCAACGATGTAATCAACGGGCTGGCCCGTTAGGGGAGGGCGTTCGGCTTGCTTGGCCGGGCGTCCTTTCCTCTCAATGAGAAGGACAAATGACATGTTCAATCAAAAGAGCAAGGTGACGCGCTCAGGCTACGAGCAGTGGCGCGCTGGTCAGGATAAGGCGGCGGCTCGCATTGCCGCCGATTCGGAGAGGCTTGTGTTTCACATTGAGCCCGAGCTCGGCTGGCTCAACGACCCCAACGGACTGGTGCAGGTTGGCGATACCTACCACATCTATCACCAGTACGATCCGTTTGATGCCGCGCACGGCGGACCGGTCCTTTGGAACCATCTGACGACAAAGGATTTTGTGACGTACGAGAATCGGGGCCCGGCGCTCTTCCCCGATTCCGACATAGATTCGAGCGGTGCGTACTCTGGGTCGGCGTTTATGCACGACGGCAAGGTCCACTACTTCTATACCGGCAACGTCAAGCATTTTGACCGCGATGACTACGACTACGTGTTGACGGGGCGCGATCAAAACCAGATTCATATGGTTACCGATAACCCCGACGAGCTGGGCGAAAAGCGTCTGGCGGTCGGTCCGCTCGATTATCCCGACGACATCGGTACCCACGTGCGCGATCCCAAGATTCTTGAGCACGATGGCGTCTATTACATGGTGCTGGGCGCGCGCACGAAAGATGACCGCGGATGCGTGCTCGTGTTCACGTCGTGCGATTTGGAATCTTGGAAATATGCGACGCGCATTGAGTTGGACGAGAAGTTTGGCTTTATGTGGGAGTGCCCCGACCTGTTTGAGTTGGATGGCGAACTCGTGCTCGTCTGCTGTCCACAGGGTGTGCCCGCCGAGGGCTGGCGTTACCACAACCCGCACCAGTGCGTATGGTTCTGCATTGAGGCCGATTGGGAGGCTCCGAGCTTTAAGGTCGTCGACCAGGGCATGCCGCCGATGGTCGACGCGGGATTTGATTTCTACGCGCCCCAGTCCTTTGAGGACAATGAGGGCCGTCGCCTGATGATCGGCTGGGTTGGTTGTCCCGATGCAACAGTGGAGAATCCGACGGTTGAGCGCGGCTGGCAGTGCGCACTGACGGTGCCGCGCCAGCTGAGTATGCACGACGGCAAGCTCTGCCAGTGGCCTGCCCGTGAGCTCGAAAAGCTGCGCGGTGATTGCGCGCATGTTCATGCTGGCGAGACCGTCGCGGAACCGGGCCGCCTGTTTGATGCCGTTATTTCCTGCGAAGGGGCAAAGACTGTCGAGCTCGAGATCCGCGAGGGCGTTACCGTGCGCTTTGCAGACGGCAAGCTCACGCTCGATATGGGCGTTGAGGGCTATGGGCGTGAGGTAAGGTCGGTTGAGATCGGTGAACTTCACGATCTGCGCGTTCTGTCGGATACGACCTTGGTAGAGATTTTCGCCAACGGCGGAGAGACTGCGCTCACAAGCCGTACGTATTCGCCTGCGGCATCCACGATAAGGCTGCTCGTCGAGGGCACGGCATCGATGAAGTTTTACCGTCTTGCCAAGTAGCCTGCGTGCAGTGGGATAAATAATCGACGGTTACCGTTTATCGCATATAGCTACCGTTTGCGGTATAAGCAACAGATTTTTCTGAAGCGTGTAAAATCTTTTACCAAGCACGGAGTTTTTCAGGGAGACGTCGTCCTTTGTTATAGGCGAAGGGCGGCGTCTCTCTGGCGCCTGTATGCCGGTGCGCAACGGCGTGGCGGCAGTGCGTTGAGTAATGAAAATGCCAACGGCTAGATAGGTAGTGATGATAATGGGCAAGTACGTAATCGTGGTTGAGTCTGGGTCGGATGTGACGCCGGAGCTCTGCGAGCGCTATGGCATCGTGCGCGTGCCCATGCATGTCACGATTGGCGACGAGACCGTCGAAGACGGATCGATCGACCCGCTTGAGATTTACTCGCGCTGCAACGAGTTTGGTGTGATGCCCAAGACCAGCGGTTGCTCGCCGGCGGATTTTGCGCATGTGTACGACCGCATCCACGCCGAGCGGCCCGATGCGACCATTTTGCATCTTGCGTATTCCGAGGTTACGACCTGCTCGCATCAGTCGTCGAAGATTGCGGCAAAGGGCCGCGATTACGTCTTCTCCATGGATACGCGCTTTGTGTCGGTGGGCCAGTCGCTTGTCGCCGTTGAGACCGCCAAGTATATCGAAGCCCATCCGGATGCCACCGTCGACGAGATTTTCGCCTTTACCAATTCCGTTATGGACCGCGTGCTGTTGGGCTTTGTCCCCACCGATCTCGCCTTCCTTAAGGCCGGCGGTCGTTTGTCCAACGTGGCATTCCTCGGTGCCCATCTGCTCAAGATTAAGCCCTGCATTGAGGTAACGGGTGGCAAATTCGTGGCGACCAAGAAGTTCCGCGGCTCTATGCTCAAATGCGCCCGTGCCTTTATTGACCACATGGTTGCGAAGGGCGATATTGATTACTCGCAC
>CAKUEU010000139.1 GCA_934646865.1 uncultured Collinsella sp.
TCGTCCGTATAATAAACTTCGTTGCTTGAGAGCACGCACCTATTCCTCGGTAGCTCAATGGTAGAGCAC
Organism: uncultured Collinsella sp.; assembly: GCA_934646865.1. Taxonomy (GTDB): domain Bacteria; phylum Actinomycetota; class Coriobacteriia; order Coriobacteriales; family Coriobacteriaceae; genus Collinsella. The sequence goes on from CAKUEU010000139.1 coordinate 70, forward strand.
GCGGCTGTTAACCGCGCTGTTGTAGGTTCGAGTCCTACCCGGGGAGCCAGAATTTCTCAGCCCATTCCGCTGGGCTTTAAATTCCTCGGTAGCTCAATGGTAGAGCACGCGGCTGTTAACCGCGCTGTTGTAGGTTCGAGTCCTACCCGGGGAGCCAGGTTGTAAAACCCGTCGCTTATGCGGCGGGTTTTTTCATGCCGCGATCGCTCGGTGCCAACGTTGCCATATCAACATTTCGTGTCGAGGATGTAATCGCGAACCCCGCCACCTCAACATGGCGCGGTCGTTGTAGAATATTGGAATGATTGCTCCCACGACATGGTGCCGCGAGCACCAGAAAAGGAGATTCTTGTGTCTGAGACCATTAACGGCAGCCTGAGCGTCTCGAACGACGTAATTGCCGATATTGCCGGTTATGCCGCGATGACGTGCTACGGCGTCGTCGGTATGGCCGAGCAGCTCCAGGGCGCCGAGAGCGTGCGCCTGCTTGCCGGCCAGCGCCTCCGCAAGGGCGTACTTGTCTCCGCCGACGAGAACGGCCTCGCGGTCGATCTGCACGTCGTGCTCGAGAACGGCGTCAACATGAAGTCCGTCTGCCACAATCTTTCGAGCTCCGTTGCCTTCACCCTGCAGGAGATCGCCCAGATCGATCCTGCCAGCCTTAAGATCGGCATCCACATCGACGCGCTCAAGAGCCGTCTGAACTAGCATCCGAAAACGGAGATTCAAATACTCATGATTGCAAAGACCATTCGCACCTGTTTTCCGATCGCTGCGGCTGCCGTTTCCGACAAGGCCGAGGAGATCAACAAGCTTAACGTCTTCCCTGTACCCGACGGCGACACCGGCACTAACATGTCGCTCACGCTCGCCTCGGTGACCAAGGAGCTCTCTGCGCTTCCCGCCGACGCCGACATGGAGGCCATCGCCGGCGCCATCACCCATGGCTCCCTCATGGGCGCTCGCGGTAACTCGGGCGTTATCACCTCGCAGATCCTGCGCGGCGTGGCCGAGGGCCTCGTCTCTGCCGACGAACCCGTTACGTCCGCCAACATCGCCTTCGCCTTCCGTCGTGCCGTCAAGGTCGCCTTCCAGGCCGTTCGTAAGCCTATCGAGGGCACGATCCTCACGGTCCTGCGCGACGTCTCGACCAAAGCCGACGAGTGCGAGAAGAAGAAGTTCTCGGCCGAGGACGCGCTCGACGCCATCGTCGTCGAGGCATATCAGTCCGTCGCCCGTACGCCCGACCTGCTGCCTGTCCTCAAGGAGAACGGCGTAGTCGACTCTGGTGCCTTTGGCTTTGCCATCTTCCTCGAGAACTTTGTTGCTGCCGCTCTTGGCCGCAGCACCGTGGTCGAGGATTTCTCCGCTACGTTTGACTCCGCCGGCTCCGCCCGCGATGCGGCTCTCGGCCGCGTGGAGATCGAGGCCAACGACGACTGGGAGGGCTCGGAGTTCCGCTACTGCAACGAGTTCCTATTTAAGGCCGACGCCCCGTTTGACGAGGACGAGTGCCTGAAGTTTCTGGGTTCCATGGGCGACTGCGAGCTGCTCGTGGGTGCCTATCCCGACTACAAGATCCACGTGCACTCCAACACCCCCAACCTGGTGCTCGAGCACATGCTGCAGCTTGGCCAGATCTACGAGGTCTTTATCCATAACATGGAGATGGAGGCCCACGACCGCACCGCTAAGATCCACGAGGATCAGGAGAAGGCCGCCGAGCCCGCGAAGGCGCTTGGCTTTGTCGCCGTTGCCGCCGGCTCCGGCGAGGCCGACATTCTCAAGTCCCTCGGTGTCGATGTGATCGTTTCGGGCGGCCAGACCATGAACCCCTCGACCGCCGACCTGCTGGGCGCCGTGGACCAGGTCAACGCGACCTCGGTCATCATCCTGCCCAACAACGGCAACATCCGCATGGCTGCCGAGGCCGCTGCCTCCGCCTGCACCGATAAGAAGGTCGCCGTCGTTCCCACCAAGACCGTACCGCAGGCCTTCTCCGCGCTGTTCGCGGTCCTGCCCGATTCCGAGCTCGAGGATGCTGTGGCCGCTATGGTCGATGCCATCAGCGAGGTTCGCGATGGCGAGGTCACCCGTGCCGTGCGCGATTCCAGCGCTTCCGACGGCTCGCCGATTCACTCCGGCGACGTCATGGGTATCATCGCTGGCTCCATCGACGTGGTCGGCTCCGACGTGAAGCAGGTTACGCTCGACTGCATCAACCGTATGCAGGAGGAAGAGGAGGGCGACGCGCTGACGATTCTGGCCGGCGAGGAGCTGTCCGACGAGGCCTTCCAGGAGATCGTCGATGCCATCGAGGAGGCTCAGCCCGATCTGGAGATTGACGCCCATCGTGGCGAGCAGCCGCTCTACCCTGTGATCTTCTCGATCGAGTAGGCTCTGCCCATGTCCGAGCTGTGCTCCGTGCCGCGCGTCTCGGAGCGCTTTGCCCAGAGCAATGCGCTCGACGAGGATATCGCGCGACTCAAATATGTTTCGGGTAAACGTGAGGAGGCCCTTCGCCGTCTGGGAATTCGGACGGTGGGGGACCTCCTTCTCCATATCCCTCATCGGTACCTGGACTTCACCCGCTCCTGGTCTATCGAGATGGCGCCCATCGGTACCGTGTGCACGATTATCTCCACGGTCGATCGCATCGTGCAAAAGCAGCCCCGTCCGCGTATGCAGGTGACCGAGGTCTCGCTTGTGGACGAGACGGGCGTGCTACAGGTCGCCTTTTTCCGTCAGCCTTGGATTGCCCAGCAGCTCAAGCAGGGCGACCGCCTGGCCGTGATGGGCAAGGTCGAGTTTGCCTACGGCTTTAAGCAGATGGCCTCGCCTCACTTCGAGAAGCTCGAGGAGGGGCGCGCTGCCGGCACCATTCTGCCGGTCCACTACGTGAGTGACGGCGTGAGCCAGGCGTGGATGCGCCGTATCGTAAGCGGCGCGCTCGAGGTTGTC
>CAKUEU010000140.1 GCA_934646865.1 uncultured Collinsella sp.
CCTCAAGAAGGAGTAACATCGGGACTTGCAGCGACGGACCTCAGGACGCTCTTACACCACGTCTGCGCGCGCGACCAATGGCTGTGGGCAAAAACATCAAATATGAGTACTGTTACCTTTTTAGTAGCAGCGCAATTCGGCTTTTTCGGGTCTCTGTGGCGTCTCGGCGCGTCGGACGAACTAACGTATCTCCCCAAATGTACTAAAAAATGGGCTTCTAACGAGAAATAATCTCATTAAGAGTCCATTATTTCGTACAAACAAATGTTAGTGTCTAGGCAACAGTACTCATATTTGGCATTTTTTGCCCACTGCCCCTTGCGCAAAGGTCCGCAGCGGAAAGTTCGGCCCGTTTCGATGCGCAAAAATGGGATGGATCTTCCCTGGCAACCGCCCAGAAAGGTCCACCCCAAAGCAAGCGCGCGCTAGAACGTTCCGCCGCCGCCTCCGCCGGCGCCGCCACCGCCGCCACCAGAGAAGCCGCCGCCACTGCCGCCGCTCGAGCTATCGGAACTCGAAGCCAGCTCGCGGATGGTCTCGTGGTACACATCGTTGAACGAATCAAGCGGGGACTCGTTGCCGTAGTGATGGTAATACCACCAGTAGCAAGGGTAATTATCGTAGAAGTCGTCGCTGTTGCGCAGGTCCGCGGGCACAGCTTCGGCAAGCTGGCGCAGCACTTCCTTCGAAACACCCAGGGCAACGCCCATCACCAGCAGCTTGTTCCACAGAATCAGATCGCTGGGGACGGCCTCCTTAAGGCGCGTAAAGTCCTCGAGCCAATGCTTGAGCGCCTTGCAGCGAGCCGCCACCTCGGCGCCCTCCGGCGTGTAGCGGCGGAAGGTGCAGCTCAGGACAAAGCCCACGATCGTGACGGGAATCGAGATCATAGCGGCACCGACATTGGCATCCGCAAAGTCGGTATAGAACAGGGAGCCCAGAATGCCAAAGACGATGATGAGGCCAAGGACCAGGCCGGCCACCAGGGCGACAGTGCCGTCCGATGCGATAAGCTCGCGCGCCTCCAGCTTGCCCTTGACCGTGGTCTGATAGTCCTCGAGCTTGTCGCCAACAGATTCGGTGCGCTCGCTGGCATACTCCTCCAGCTCGCTAAACGTGCGCGAACGGACGCCGTCCTTATCGGGCTTAACGCCGGCAAAGAAGACCTTGAGCACGTCGCGATCGATGCCGTCCTTCTTGGCAGCCTTCCAGGCCTCGTCGGTCACTGTGATGCGATACGTCTGCTCCTCTTTTTCGCGACGGAGCAGACCCTTCTTCTTGGTCTCGGTCGCCTCTTCCAGCTTAATCACGCGATCGTCGGTGAGCTTCATAAGCGTGGCGATGTATGCCTGGTCAGGAACGTCGTTCCAGCTCATGAGGGCCGCAAGCACTGCGGGGTGATCGGCCGAGGGCACGTCGCGGAAGTAGTCGTCCTTAAAGAGCGGCTTAGGCTTGGGGCGACGCAGTTTGAGCATCACGATCACACCGGTATAGGCCGCCGCCACGACAACGCACACCGCAGCGAGCACGCCGGCGACCGCGCGCGCGTGCTCACGACGGGCATTGGCCTCGTCAGCCCATTCTTTCTCCTCGCTCAGAATCGTCGACATGCGCTCTTCACTCGAGGCGGCGAGCTGCGGCACCCAGTCGCTGGGGAAGGCAATACGCGCCTCGGCGAACTCGCCTTCGTGCACGCACGGAATGGTATAGGTGACCATGGGCTCGGACTCATCGAGCGACACGTCGCCGGTCAGCGGGCCGTGGCCCCATGCGCGGAAGTTGTCGCCCTTGACGGCCGCCGTCCCAGCGGCGGCGTTTGCAAAGTAAACCTCCAGCTCGACATCGTCGGAATCCGCCGACCAGCCGTCGCCGACGAACTTCCAGTAGAGCTCGGCGGTATCGGACCAGTTCATGACCGCGCCGACCATGGTATAGCTCACGTAAAAGATCGCGCTGTCGCCGCTCTCGTGGGGACTAAACACCTTGATCCTTACGCCGTCGCTGGACTGCTCCACCGTGTAGACGCCAGAGTCGCCCTTGTTGGCGCTGTCGACCTTGTTAAACGCGGTGTCGTCTTCCTCGACGCTCAGCACATCGACGCTTACCGGACCGCCTTGCTGGTTGGAGCCTGTATTGATATCCCAATACACGCCGTTGATGTCGTCGTCAAAATCGAACTGACGTCCCTCGACAACGGTCAGCGAGCCATCGGCCTCGACCGTGGCACCGATATAGGTTTGGCTCATGGAGTAGCCGTCGGCATAGGCGGCGGCGGGCAGCAGCAACAGTGCGCACGTAACAAGCGCGCAGACGGAAGCGAATCGCGCAAATAGGCGGCGCTGCCGACAGGGTTTGGCAACGGGGGCGTTCATAGGCACATCCTTTGTCTGTGATACCAGTAACGCTATTGTCCCACGTTTGCGAGCTTGCGACGCGAGCTTCTAGGTCAGTGGAGCGCCAAACGGGATAAAAGTCACGCCCACGGGTAGTCGTTGGGCGTTCTTAAACGACTAGTCATTTGGGACAGTCTTTGGCTAAGCCCGCGACCGGAGGAAGATACCACTTCATAGCTCCATCACAGGTGTAGCGGCTTTGTGTGGGTGCGGCGTGCGCTGATTGAGCCGGCGAACGAGGGGCATAAAGCAGTTGAGCGAAAACGGTTTGCCCCTTTGCCGTTCACTCGAGGATCATGTCCCCCTTTTCCGCAGAAACCCCGGCAGTTGCGAAGAGCTGCCGGGGTTTCTGTCGTTTAAGGGGTTGGGCTGGCGGTCGGCAATCGAGGTATTGAGTCGGTGTCCGCCGCGCACAACGCACGGTCTTGGCAACTTGCGAGCGACGGCAACGCCTCCCCTACCGCGTCCCGCGTTATACTCGTCCGCATGGATATCAACACATGCAACATAGCAACGCCCGCCGCAACCGGCACGTCGCCCGCACCCGCTACGGCGCCCAGCACGCCTGCGCCCGTCGTGGGCCGCTTTGCCCCGTCGCCATCGGGCCGCATGCACCTGGGCAACGT
>CAKUEU010000141.1 GCA_934646865.1 uncultured Collinsella sp.
AAAGATGTCGCGGATCGGCGAATGCTCGGCATAGCTCCAGCCGGGATACTCGAACTCGAACTTGGCGTCAAAGCCCAAAACATCGGCCAGCGTCTGCAGACGATCCTTGAACTCGTTCTGCAGCGAGGTGATCGAGGAGCGCGGGGATAGCATAATCTTGACCTGGTCGTCGGAGGTGGCGACCACGCCGATGTTGGAGGAAACCTCGACGGAGCCGTCGGTGGCGACGTTGCGGCGAATCACGCCGTTGGGGGCCAGGCGCAGGGCGCGAATGAGGGCGAGCGCGGACTTCTCGTCCATGGCCTCGACCTCTACGTCATCGGCAATCTCGACGGTGCAGGTAAAGCCGGGGTCGAAGACCTCGAGCTCGGCGGTGACGTCGGCGATGATGCCACGGGCAATCTCGTCGCCGGCCTCGGCGGCAGCGTGGTCGGCATAAACCAGCTCGGCCTTGCACTCACGGTTGATGGCGTTGTCCTTGGTACCGCCGTTAAAGCTGACAAGGGCAGGCTCGCCGGCGACCATCAGACGATCGATGATACGAGCCATGATGAGGTTACCGTTGCCGCGCTCCAGGTGGATATCGCTACCGGAGTGACCGCCCAACAGGCCAGAGATGTCGAGCGTGAGGGTGCTGCCAGTCTTGTGCTCGCGCACGATCGGGCAGGTGTAGGTAACGACGACGCCGCCAGCGCAGCTGACAGTAGCCACGCCCTCCTCCTCGGAGTCGAGGTTGATCATGGTGCGAGCGCTAATCTGGGACTTGTCGAGCGTCTCGGCACCAACCAGGCCAGACTCCTCGTCGGTGGTGAACACGCACTCGAGGGCCGGGTGAGCAATCGAATCGTCATCGAGGACGGTGAGCATCAGAGCGACGGCGATACCGTTGTCGGCGCCCAGGGTGGTACCGTTAGCGGTAAGAACGCCATCCTTGACGACCAGGTCGATGCCGTCGGTCGTAAAGTCGTGCTCAACGGAGCCCAGCTTGTCGCACACCATGTCGATGTGGCCCTGGAGCATCACGGTCGGGGCGTTCTCGGCACCGACAGAAGCGGGCTTGCGAATGATGACGTTGTAGACCTCGTCCTGATATACATCGAGGCCACGCTCCTTGGCAAACGCGACCAGGAAATCGCTGATGCCCTTCTCGTTGCCAGACTCGCGGGGGATCGCGCTGATCTCCTCAAAGTAATGGAACAGCTGGGCGGGCTCGTAACCGGTAATCTTGTAGTCCATGGTGCCTCCTTGGCGCAACTGGTTAGACAGTAAGACATGCGACTTGTATATTCCCAGACTTTGCGTGCATAAACCAGTCGAAAACGCCGAGCGCCCTTGCATCATCGGCTAACGGCGAGGAAACGCCACTTTATCAAGATAAAGCAGGCTAGATGGGCTGCACAGAGGGGTCTTTGGCCTCGCCAACCAACCTCAGCGCCTGCTCTACGTCAATGCATACGCCATTGGTATGTCTAATGAGGTTTTTATCCTCCGTTACCACGTAGTCGGCATCGATACGATTGGCAACGCCCAGCATCAGGTCGTCCTCGAAATCGTTGTGATGATACTTAAACACAAAGGAGTCGAAGACCTCGTCTGCACCGACAGGCGCAACAAGGGCGAGCTCTCGCATCTGCCGAACGCATGCCCAGGCGATCTCGTCCGCTGCCGCGATCGCGCCTTCACTCAGTGAGCCAGTCTTTCTTCGGCACTCCCGCTTGATTCCCGCCGAGACAAGATACGAGACATCTTTGACCGAAAGAGACGAGGCAAACAGGACAATCCGCTCCGAGGCATCAGCAATCTCGACCAGACGGACTACATTTGCCGTACGGTCGGATCTGCCAGAGAAATAATCCATCCATACGTTAGTGTCGATGAGCAACTTGAGAATGCCGCCCGCGCTCATAGCTCCACCCACTCGGGATAGCGCTCTGTCATGACCTCCTCATAAAGGTCATCGTAGTCACCCGATAGCTCGGGGACTGGAATGCCGTATTTGAGGCATGCATCGCGCACGATGTGGCTGCCCTGCACAGCCCTTGACTCCATTGACGCAGTCACCGCCATGTCAGAACTCGAAGCCGCAGCCCCCGATCTTGAGGGCATGCATCCGTTGACGACCAGATACTCCCAAAGCGCCCGAACGGCCTGCGACGGCGTCATGCCGATATGTGCCAGCACGGCATCTCCTGCCTCTTTGAGCTGGCGATCAATGCGCACATTCATCTGGACCGGCCGTGAGTTGAGCATCGATGTAGGCATGTTAGCTCCTTCTGCTATACATACTTATAAAACGAGTATAGCACCGATTACTCGTCAAAAAAGGGCGCCCCAACAGGAGCGCCCCCTTCACAACGCTATGTTGTGCCCTACAGCGCGCCGGAACCGGCTTGCATCATGCCGCCGGGACCCGAGCTCACGCCGCCACCTACGGGTGCGGCGTTTCCGGTGTTCGGTGCCGCCGGAGCGGTATCGCCGCCGAGCGTGCCCGCCGGACGCGGCGCCGGAATTTCGCCGGTGCCGTGGCTAAAGACAAACTTGCCGTCGGCCACGTCGCACAGGACGGTATCGCCCTCGCCCCACTCGCCAGCCAGCAGCTCCTCGGACAGCGGGTCCTCGATAAGCTTTTGGATGGCACGGCGCAGCGGACGCGCGCCGTTGGTGAGGTCGGTACCCTCGGCCACGATCTTGTCGTAAGCAGCATCGGTGAGCTTGATGTTCATGCCGTTAGCGATTAGGCGCTGACGCAGGTCGTCCACCAGCAGGTGAGCGATCTTGGTGAGGTTCTCGCCCGAGAGTTTCTGGAACACCACGATGTCGTCGATGCGGTTGAGCAGCTCGGGGCGGAACAGACGCTTGAGCTCGCCCATCGCACGGCCCTTAATCTCGCTCGAAGAAAGACCCTGCTCGCCCGTGGTGCCAAAGCCAACGCTCGCATCCTGCGCGATCTCGCGGGCGCCCACGTTGGA
>CAKUEU010000142.1 GCA_934646865.1 uncultured Collinsella sp.
TCCACCTGGGCTTGCGGGCCTCGGCCTCGACGAGCCCCTCGAGCCTCGCCTTCTCCTCCGCCGCCCGCCTGACCGCGTCGACGTAGTAGGCGAGCACGTCGTTGTCGGCCCCCTCCGCGAACCTAATCGACTCGATCCAGGACCAGTGCGCCCGGGTCCAGTTGCCCTTCCTGCGGCCGGTGGGCGTCCTCTCGTCGAAGACGAGCCCGTGCCTGAGCAGGAACTTGGAGAGCCGCTGCTTCGAGCGCGAGAGGTCGTCCCTCGCGTCCTCGAGCGCCCTGGTCAGGTCGCGGGCGGCCTCGCACTCGTCGTCGGGGACCCACACCTCGACCACGTTGCCGACCGACAGCATGCGGGCGAGGAACTCGGCGTCGTTGCGGTCGTTCTTCCTGCGCCTGTCCGCGCTGGGCTTGATCATCTTCGAGACGGCGCCGACCACGCAGTCGACCCCCAGGCCGGAGAGCCTCTTCTGCAGGTCGAACCCCGTGACCCCGGACTCGTACACGCACCTGGCCTTTGGGTCCACGGACCGCACCCACTCCGCGACGGCCCCGGCGTCGTAGCCGAAGGTCGCGCAGCGCACCTCCCCGGTCATGACGTCGAGGGAGACGGCCTTTATCGAGCGGGCGTGGACGTCGAGTCCGACGAAGGTGGTAGTATCGAGCATGGGAGCCCCTTCCATGAATGCGGCGTGGCCGCCACGGCTGGATTAGACACTCACCATTGTCGGCCTGATCCGCGGTCTTTCATGCAGCAGGGGCTCTCAATGTTTTTATGTCCTGCTCATATCGTCTGGCAGGTGGTGGTTTCAGCTGAACGGCGGGACGGTCGGCCTGGGCGTGCGGGCTCACAATCTGGAAAAACAGACCAGATTGGGGGCTTGTATGATCGATTCGAAGGGGAACGTGCGACTCGAGGGCATGTTTAACAGGGAACATCTGGCTCCCGAAGCCCAGCGCGCATACGATACGCTACTCGAATGCGTGCTCAACGGGCAGAAGGGCTGCGAGGTCTCGGCGCACGCAGGCATGGATACCATCAAGGCACTCGTCGAGCTTTTGCGCTGCGACTGCCCCGAGCTCATTCATCTCCTGGGCGGTGTGCGCTACTGTCGCCACGGTGATAAAGTCCTGCTTGTGCCAAATTATGCCAAGGGATACAAACAGTCGGTCACCCGGCTCTATACAAATCTTGCCAAGATGGAGCGTGCTGCTGAGCCAATTCTCCAGGCAGCACCGGCGGGCGCATCAGCGTTCGACCGGGTTTTGACGATCTGTGCAAGCTCACCGCGGGGCTCCACGACATCGGTATTACTGTGGGCGACTGGAATCCTCGCAACATCCTTGTGGGCGAGAGGGGCAGCCTGATGCTTCTCGACACCGATTCGTATAGCTTTACCCTTTCGGATGAGACGCATGGAACCAGCTGCGCAGCACCCGGCTTTATTGCGCCCGAGGTGCTCAAGCTCATGGAGTCGACTGGTATCGGCGATTTTGAGGGCTTGGCAGCCGCCACGAAGGCTCCGGTGTTTACGCCTCAGACGGACGATTTTGGGCTGGCAGTCCATATCTTCAAGATGCTCAACCGCGGAGTTCACCCCTATTCGGGTGATCTGGACTTAGATTTCTATGATCTGGATGACGATGACATTCCGCCGGCACCGTCGCTCAACACCTGTATTCGCAATGGTCAGAGTCCGTTTATTGGGACCTCGATTGGATACGCTATTCCGGATTACGCCCTTAGACTCGATGATTTTGGCGGCCTTATGGGCGAGGCATTCCGTCGATCGCTCTTTGGTAAGCCGGAAGAGCGTTTAGACGCACGCACGTGGGCGCGCCTGCTCGACCGGTATCTTTCCGAAGCAATCGAGTGCCCGCGTGGCCATTTGTACAGCACTTCGCAGCACGAATGTCCCTATTGTCGAGGAGAGCACGCCCTGTTGGCCCGCCTTTGATGGTTTGGGTTGTCTTGGAGAAAGCTCAGGAGGCGATGCGCGGGTTAGTCCCGCGTGTCGCCTCCATACATATAGACGATAAAACCGTCGCCGGTGTCCTGACTGTGGTCCTCAAGGATTCGCTTCATGTTGAGGTGCTCGTAGAATTGCCAATCGGAGTTGCAGTCGCTCATCAGGAAGAACTTGGTACAGCCGGCCTTGGCGAGCTCGGCACGCGCAAAGTTGATCAGCGCGCGGCCGAGTCCCTTGCCCTGCCACTCGGGCACGATGATAATCAGGTTGAGCTGGCCCTGGGCGTATTCGTTTCCCGTGGCGGCGAAGCTGTCTGCCGTTGCCTTCTCGCGACTGTCGCCAAAGAGTGAGCCCTCGAGCTTGGCATCGGCAGTCTTTGCTATCTCGGTCGCCTGGGCAAACAACTCGTCGTAGCAAGGTTTCCAGGTGGGGTTGGTACGTGGCTTGCCGTCCTCGAAGATGCCGATGCAGCAGGCGGCGATGATGCGGCCTTCGGCTTCGGCAACAAGGGCGATAGGGGAGCGTTGCAGCTGCATGGCTATGTTGAAGCGCGCGCAGAAGTCGGCGGCTTCGACGTCGCCGCGGTTGCGCAGCGTATTGCACCACAGCTGGTTGTAGATAGCGGCGATGCCGGTTAGGTCATCAAGCGTGGCGGCGCGCAGGGTTACGTTGTCAAGGCTCATGGAGGCTCCTTCCGGATTGGGTCAGGCCATCTATGAGTGTGGCATGGCGGCATCGCCGCCGCATCAATCATTCGGCAGACGACTCCCAATCCCTCGGGGACGGAGGAGTAGTCATTGGGGACGTTCTTAAACGACTATGCTTGCACTTTAGCGTGCGACAGCGGATAATGCCGAGCATTCGAGAATTCGCCAATTGTTTCCGTCGATTGATCAAGGAGGCCCCGTATGGCCATGGAATTCAAACGTAGGCTGCCGATCCCCATGGAGATCCGCGAGGAAATGCCGCTTTC
>CAKUEU010000143.1 GCA_934646865.1 uncultured Collinsella sp.
GCCGACAGCCATCGCAGCGTGGGCCTGGGACTTTCGCTCTGCCGCTCCATTGCGCTGGCGCATGGCGGTAGCATAGAGGTTGCCGCGGCGGACCCGCACGGCTCGGTCTTTACGATTGAACTTCCTGCCGCCGATGTTTCGTTTGATAAGGAGTAGCGCTGTGCCGAACTCTGCCGTGAAACCGCTGATCTTGGTCGTTGAGGACGACCCCGCCGTCCGCAACTTAATCGTAGCCGCACTCGAGGCGCACGGCCTGCGTCATATGGCCGTGGAGACCGGACACGCCGCCATTGCCGCTGCGTCGTCGCAGGCGCCGAGCATTGTACTGCTCGACCTGGGCCTGCCCGATATGGATGGCGTCAAGGTGGTGGAGTCGGTGCGTTCGTGGTCGGGCATGCCGATCATCGTGGTTTCGGCACGCAGCGAGGACGCGGACAAGATCCGCGCGCTCGATGCCGGTGCCGACGACTACCTGACCAAGCCGTTTTCGGTCGAGGAGTTGTTGGCGCGCATCCGCACGACGCTCAGGCGCCTTTCGTATACGCAGACCGGCGGTGTGAGCTCCAAGGGCACATTCGATACCGGTGAGCTGCATATCGACTTTGACGCCGGCATCGCCACGATGGACGGCGAGGAGCTGCACCTGACGCCGATTGAGTACAAGCTCCTGTGCCTGCTGGCGCATAACGCCGACAAGGTACTGACGCACCAGTTTATCCTGCACGAGATTTGGGGCACGGCGACCAAGAGTGACCTGGCGAGCCTGCGTGTCTTTATGGGCACGTTGCGTAAGAAGATCGAGTCCGACCCCGCGCACCCGCGCTATATCCAAACTCACGTAGGCATCGGCTATCGCCTAGTTACCCAAGGCTAGATCGCCAACCACTATCCCAATATGAGTTGCGGTGAAATAGTTCCTGTTTATGCCTTTATCAGGCCTTTTTAGGAACTATTCCACCGCAACTTTGTTATTTGCCCTTGGGCTTGCTGGCGTAGAACTTCTTCTTTTTAGGTTTGCCGGCGGGGGAGGGTTTGCCGGCAAAGTTGGACTTGCCGTCGCCGGCGTGCGCGTGGCCAAGCGCTGCCGCACGAGGCTTGCGAGCCTCGGGGTTGCGCAGCTCCTCGACGCGCTCGGCAATCTCCTCGGCGCTAAAGCCGACCTCGGCCATGGCGTCCTCGATGGGCAGACGGCGCACGATGTAACAGTGGTGCACCTTCTGGTTGCGCGCGAAGTCCTCGGGAATGGTCTGCGCCGTGATGTCCTCTAATACCACGCCCGCACGTGCGAGCTTGCGCGTCTCGGGACGGAAACCGCGCAGGTTGCAGCTAAAGATGGCATGGCCGCCCTGCGTGAGCAGGCGCGACACGCCGGCCAGCAGCTCAACGTGGTCGCGCTGGACATCCCAGGTACGACGGCCCATCTTGGACGAGTTCGAGAACGTGGGCGGATCGACAAAGATCAGGTCCCAGCGGTTGCGCGTCTGGCGCTGGTCGCGAATCCAGGCGAGCACGTCGTCGCGCACAAAGTGATGCTGCGGCCCCACAAAACCGTTCTGGCGCATGTTGCGCTCGGCCCAGTCTAGGTAGGTGTTGGAGAGGTCGACCGTCACGGTCTCCTCGACGCCGCCGTCGGCCGCGTAGCAGGTGGCGGTGCCGGTGTAGGCGAACAAGTTGAGGAAGCGGCGCGCCTGCTTGGCGTGCTCGCGCACCAGGTCGCGCGTGACGCGGTGATCCAGGAAGATGCCGACGTCCAGGTAGTCGTCAAAGTTGACGGCAAAGGTGAGCCCGCCCTCTTCGATGAGCGGCAGACGACGGCGTGCGATGTTGGCACGCTCGCCCGAGCCGCCCTTGCCGGCGCCCTGCTTGCCGTACTGCGAGCCGCCGCGCGAACGCATGCGGGCCTTGGCATGCACGTGCTCGGCCGGAACATCCAGGATGCGCGGTGCGATGGCCAAGATATCGAGCATGCGGGCCTGGGCCAGCGCGGGGTCGATGGTCTTGGGCGCAGCGTATTCGGCGATGACGAGCCAACGGCCCGGCGTCTGCGGGCAGCCCTCGTACAGATCGATGGCGGCGGAGTAGTCGGGCAGGTCGGCATCGTAGACACGGTAGCAGCTTACGCCCTCGCGCTTAGCCCACTTGCGGCGCAGACGGGCATTCTTGCGCAGACGGTTGGCGAACTGCTCGGACTCGGGGATGAGCACGGGCAGTGGCTTGCCGTCACCCAGGTCGAGCATGGCGGCGGGCTCGGGCATGGCGGGAGCGGCGGCTTCGTCGTTGATGACGTCGTTTGCATCCGCAGTCTCGCTCTCGGCATCCGCGCTGGTCGCAGCCTCAAACGCCGCGGCAACATGGTCGAGCGAGGGCCAAACCTCAACGGTGGCCTCCTCGTTATTGGGCATGACGGCGATCGAACGTTCGGGCTCGGCATGGAGCGCGCGGGCCAGCAGCCCGTCGCGGGTAAGTGCGGCAACCGGCGCGGCGGTAAGCTCGGGCGCGCGGCGCAGCTCGCCGATGAGCGTCATGGCATCGTGCATGAGCGAAAGCGGGGTCTCGGTCGTATTCGCGACGAGGGCGGCGCCGGCGACAGCGCCCGCGTGGTCCAGCACGGTGGCGGGCTTGGCGGCGCAAAAATCGACAAAGCGCTTGTAGCCGGCGCACTTGACCATGCGCTCGGCGGTCTTGCGGGCGGCGGGGTCGATGTCCACGGCAACGATGCGCGCCTGGCGCTCGCGTGCTGTGGCCTCGCGCTCGCGAGCCTCGGCGAGCAGTTGTTCCCACAGGGCAACGTCATGCAGCTGCCAGCCCTCAAAGCCCCAGCGCTCACGGGCAGCACCCGGAGCGCGATCGGTCAGGATGTTTACAGCCTCCAGCAGCAGGCCGCCGCCGGCGCACGAGGCGTCGATCAGCGTGGGCAGGGCCTCGTTTTCGTAATC
>CAKUEU010000144.1 GCA_934646865.1 uncultured Collinsella sp.
TGCCGTAGGTTTAAACGGATTTGTCTGCATACGCGCCACCTCCGCTCAAGTTATAGCAAGATATAGCAAAGTATAGCGAGATATAGCAACGTATAGCGCGGTTTGTGGGCTCTTGCGACTGCGCTACTCCCCAAACGCCATGTGGATAAAGCGTTTTGCGAACAGCTTATTGGCTACGTTGATGACGTGGCCCAGGAACAGTGCCGAGATAGCGGTGGTTACACCAAAGCCGCCCAGGTTGTGCATGAGCACGAGTGATAGGGCGAGGGATGCCGCGACGTGTGAGCAGTCGAATACGACCTTAACATCACCAAAGCGACGCTTGAGCTTTTCGGCAATTACCTGCACCAGGCCATCCGGCGCGTTGGGCACGACGCCCATATTGACCACCAGGCTTACGCCAAACGCGGTGACGGCAAGCGAAAGCAGCATAGTCGCGACCTGCGCGGGGAGTGCGGTGGGGTGCAGAGGATTGACTGCCATAAAGAAGTCGGTGAAGCCGCCGATAAGCGTGGAGAAAAAGAGCTCGAGCAGAATGCGCGGCTGGAACTCACGGCGAAGAATAGCCAATTGGGCTGCAATGTAAGCGACGTAGGTCACGGTGATCCAAAAACCGAGCGTCTTGCCAGTGAGCATGGACAGGGTCGTGGCAAAGCAGGTGAGGGCGGCCACGCCAAGGCCCGATGCCGTCTGGAGGCTCATGCCGAGGGCCAAAATGGCAACGCCGACCAGATACATAAGCATCCTGATCACAGTGTGGCGCCAATCGATGTTCTCGGCATTCATCACGATGAGCGGTCGCATGCTGCTGCCGTCCTTTCGGTTGTAAGGAGTTGGGCTGACCTGGGCCGGCATGAAGAGGGTTATCGGAGGCACTGCTTTTAGCAAGCAGAAGAGCCGGCCCCTGGTCAGTCGCGTGAGGATGCCTTGCGTTGCCGGAATGGGACTGAAGGGCTTGGCAAGGCGGAGGAAAGCAAAGAGGCTTCGTGTGCAATAAGATGCCAAGATGGTAGGGTGCGTCTTAGCATCTTATTGCACACGCATAACGAAATCGGTTTCGTTGCTGCCTAGTATACTCATCTGCGGACATTTGCAAATATAATTTCAAAAGAAAAGGTGAACGTTCACCTAATGGCAACAACTCATTCGTTGTATGATAGCCATAACGTATTCGAAACCGATTTCGCACTGGTTGAATGAGTACGGAGTCTACCCGTCTTTAAGTGCTGCAAAAAGAAGGCTGTGCCCGATCAAGGGCGGCTGCAACACTATCCAAACCGAAAGGATCATCATGGAACAGCACACCGATTGTTCGTATTGCATGTGCGGGACTGACGACACGCTCGTCGATGTTTTTGGCATTCCCATGCTCGACCTGCCCGCCAGCAAGCTCATCTTGTTTAAGGAGCAGAGCCACAAGGGTCGCGTAATCGTTGCCTCCAAGCAGCATGTTGACGATATCTCCTGCATGTCCGAGGAGGACGCGGCTGCTTTTATGGCTGACGTCCGTCACGTTGCCGCCGCGCTGCACAAGGCGTTCAACCCCGACAAGATCAACTTTGGTGCTTACGGCGACACCATGCATCACCTGCATGTCCACATCGTTCCCAAGTACAAGGACGATTCGTTTGAGTTCGGTGACGTGTTTGCCATGAACCCCGGCCGCGTCACGCTGGAGCCAGCTCAGTACGACGAGATCGCCCAGGCAATTATCGCCAACCTGTAAAAACCTTTTATTCCCTCCAGCAGTTGCGGTGAAATACGGACTGTTTTTCGGCCCGGGCGGCGTAAACAGTCCGTATTTCACCGCAACTGCGGAGGCGGGGGATGCGATAGTATTGCATGGTGGTATTCGACAAACCAAGGGTTTCTTCCGAGGGCTTTATGGACCAGCACCATCAATATCAGAGTCTGCAAGATCAGGCTTACAACGCATTACGCTCCAAGATCATCTACGCCGAGCTTAAACCGGGCACGCGTCTTTCGGCGATTGGCTTGGAAAAGGAGACAGGGATCGGGCGCACACCCATCCGCGAGTCCTTCGTGCGCCTGCGCGAGCAGGAGCTAGTGGAAACGCGCCCCAAGAGCGGCACGTACGTCTCCAAGATCAGTATGGAGCGAGCCGAGAACGCATGCTTTTTGCGCGAGAAGCTCGAGAGAAGCGTATTGATTAAGTGCTGTTCTGCCGCAACGACCGAGCAAAAGCAGCGTTTGGAGCAGATTCTGAGCGAGTCCGAGTCGCTCGACCACAGCGAAACGCGCCACTTTTACGACCTGGATAACCTGTTTCACGAGACGTGCTTTGAGATTGCCGGGCGCCACATGCTCTGGGACTGGATGAAGAGCGTCAACACGCATTTTGAGCGGTATAACTGGCTGCGCGCCGTATCACAGGACTTGGACTGGGAGCCGATCCGCCGCCAGCACCGTCGGATCCTCAATGCCATCATGGACGGCGACACCGATACGGCGAGCTACCTGGCAGAGACGCACTTGCATCTTATGCCCGAGGAGCAGGGCCCGGTCATCGCTTTGTATCCCGACTATTTCGAGCTCCCCAAAAGCTCGTCCAACTAATCTATCCCCTTATAAGTTGCGGTGAAATAGGGACTGTTTAGGCTGGTAAAACGCTTAAACAGTCCCTATTTCACCGCAACTGCGGTGGGGGTGTAAGGCTTGCGGGCAAGAAAAAGCTGCGGTGCCGTTTGGAGGAACTGACCGGAAGCAGGGGTCGATTCCTCCAGATGGCACCGCAGCTTTTGGTGTTCTGGATTATGTTGAGGCAGTTCGCTTGGAAGGCGGGCAAGCACCCAAAAGATCGATCGAGTGAGCGAAGCGGCTCGAAGGCGTGTCGCTTCCGTCACGTTCTATCAGCATACAAGACGGTTTCGGTTCTTGTCCGTGACGGAA
>CAKUEU010000145.1 GCA_934646865.1 uncultured Collinsella sp.
CCGGCCAGCAGCTCAACGTGGTCGCGCTGGACATCCCAGGTGCGGCGGCCCATCTTGGACGAGTTCGAGAACGTGGGCGGGTCGACAAAGATCAGGTCCCAGCGGTTGCGCGTCTGGCGCTGGTCGCGAATCCAGGCGAGCACGTCGTCGCGCACAAAGTGATGCTGCGGCCCCACAAAACCGTTCTGGCGCATGTTGCGCTCGGCCCAGTCCAGGTAGGTGTTCGAGAGGTCGACCGTCACGGTCTCCTCGACGCCGCCATCGGCCGCGTAGCAGGTGGCGGTGCCGGTGTAGGCGAACAGGTTGAGGAAACGGCGTGCCTGCTTGGCGTGCTCGCGTACCAGGTTGCGGGTGACGCGGTGGTCCAGGAAGATGCCCACATCCAGGTAGTCGTCAAAGTTGACGGCAAAGGTGAGGCCGCCCTCCTCGATGAGCGGCAGGCGGCGGCGCGCGATGTTGGCGCGCTCGCCCGAGCCGCCCTTGCCGGCGCCCTGCTTGCCGTACTGCGAGCCGCCGCGCGAGCGCATGCGGGCCTTGGCGTGCATGTGCTCGGCGGGGACATCCAGGATGCGCGGCGCGATGGCCAGGATGTCGAGCATGCGGGCCTGAGCCAGCGCGGGGTCGATGGTCTTGGGTGCGGCGTATTCGGCGATGACGAGCCAGCGGCCCGGGGTCTGCGGGCAGCCCTCGTACAGATCGATGGCGGCGGAGTAGTCGGGCAGGTCGGCATCGTAGACGCGGTAGCAGCTCACGCCCTCGCGCTTGGCCCACTTGCGGCGCAGGCGGGCATTCTTGCGCAGGCGGTTGGCGAACTGCTCGGACTCGGGGATGAGCACGGGCAGCGGCTTGCCGTCACCCAGGTCGAGCGTGGCAGCGGGCTCAGGCATGGCGGGCACGGCGCCGGTCTCGTCGTCGGCGTCGCCGGCATCTGCGGCCTCGCCCACGGCATCCGCGCTGGTCGCGGCTTCAAACGCCGCTGCGGCGTGGTCGAGCGAGGGCCAGACCTCGATAGCTGCTTCCTCGTTATTGGGCATGACGGCGATGGAGCGTTCGGGCTCGGCGTGGAGCGCGCGGGCCAGCAATCCGTCGCGGGTGAGCGCGGCGACCGGTGCCGAGGCGAGCTCGGGCACACGGCGCAGCTCGCCGATGAGCGTCATGGCATCGTGCATGAGCGACAGCGGGGTCTCGGTGGTGTCCGCGACGATGGCGGCGCCGGCGACAGCGCCCGCGTGATCCAGCACGGTGGCAGACTTGGCGGCGCAAAAATCGACAAAGCGCTTGTAGCCGGCGCACTTGACCATGAGCTCGGCGGTTTTGCGGGCGGCGGGGTCAATGTCCACGGCGACGATGCGCGCCTGGCGCTCGCGGGCTGCGGTCTCGCGCTCGCGCGCCTCGGCAAGCAGCTGCTCCCACAGGGCGGCATCGTGCAGCTGCCAGCCCTCAAAGCCCCAGTGCTCACGAGCGGCGCCCGGAGCGCGATCGGTCAGGATATTTACAGCCTCCAGCAGCAGGCCGCCGCCGGCGCACGAGGCGTCGATCAGCGTGGGCAGGGCCTCGTTTTCGTAATCGTCAGCCGTCAGCTCGCGCTCGCACAGCGTGGTCCAGCCAACCTGCGCCAGCACCAGCGCGGCGTAGTCGGGGCGCAGCACGTGCGTGCCCTCGCCAGCGCGGGTCGCGGCGGGCGGCAGGCGCTTGAACAGCGGGTCGCCCGAAAGGTCCAGGCTGATGCTCGCGCGGCGCTGGCGCAGCGAAAGCAGCAGGTGAACGTCGGGGTCGGTGGCGTCGACATCGGCGCGACGGCCCGTGGTCTCGGCCAGGCGGTCGCACAGTGCGTCCTTGGCGCGCAGGGCGGAGAAACGTGTGTTGCGCAGCTGCTCGGTCACGCCGCGGGCGGTGATGGCGATGGTGGCGCCCGGGCGGACGATGCTCTCCCAGGCGATGTCGTACACGCCGTCGTACAGCTCGTCGGCATCCTGCGCCTCAAAGCGCCCGAGCACTACGAACACGCGGCTGGCCAGGCGCGACCACAGGCATGCGCGGTAGCCCTCTTCGAGCTCGCCCTCAAACGTAGCGCGGCCCTTCAGGCGGCGGACATGCGAAAGCCCGAGCCGCTTGAGCTCGTCGGCGAGTGCGGATTCAAAGCCCTCGGGGCAGCTTGCGTAAAATTCCATGGGTGACCTCTCTGGTTGCGTCGCTCCATTATATGATGGATGCTTCGTTTGCTCTCGCCCTCGAAAGGAACCCATATGATTGATGCGTGCCCCGATTCCGCCGTGCTCTTTTTTGACGTGGACGGCACGCTGACGTTTTTTGATCCCGACGATATGACCGATAAGGACTTTTCGGCGGTTCGCCCCTCGCGGGCGGTCATCGAGGCGTTTCATCGTCTGCGCGATGCGGGGCACAAGGCGTTTATTTGCACGGGTCGTCCCCTGTGGCTCATCGCCGATAGCCTGCGCGCACTGGAGCCTGCGGGTATCGTGGCCATGGCGGGTGCCACGCTCGAGGTCGAGGGCCGCGTGGTGCATGAGGACTGCTTTGACGAGGATGTTATCGCGGAGCTCGCGCGTCGCATTTCTGTGGCGGGCGGCGAGGCGTTGTTCGAGACGAACGGTGCCACCTATTCACTTGAGCCAGTTGGTGTCGAACAGTCATTTCTGCTAGGCGCCGGCGTGGTGCACAGCGTCGAGGAAATGCGCGTCGACGGTCGTTTGCGCGTGGGCAAGGTGTGCCTGAATGCACCTAACCTGGCGCGCGTGGCCAACGACGACGGCTTTATCGAACGCAACTTTGAGCTGTGCAACACCGGCGGGGAAAACCGCGAGCTGAGCCCCAAGGGCATCGATAAGGGCGTGGGCGTGGCGCGGGCGCTGGAGTATCTGGG
>CAKUEU010000146.1 GCA_934646865.1 uncultured Collinsella sp.
CTTTTGCCCTTAATGGCCGTGACCACAAAGTAGATGACCGCGGCGGCAACGATTGCGCCCACACACAGGCCAATCGAGCCCAACATTGCCGTCAATTCCATACCGCGTCACCTCTCTTTTAAACGGGACATTCAAGATAGCACCTCGACGCCCGCCACCACAGCTCCTTCACGTTCGCCAGCCTTTGAGTCTAACGGTGGGCGCAGCGGGGAAAAATCAACTCGTCAAACGATTTAGCATTCGCAACTCCGGCTGCATCACGCCGGCCACCATCGCATAGAATCGAGCCTCCATGGATACCCTCAACGACCTCAACGAGCGCGTCGACGCCTTCGTCGGCACCAGCTCCTTCGACACGCCCAGCGCGCCAAACGACCAAGCCCCCATCGATGTTCCCGCCGAGGTTCACGAGGACATCGTCGCCTCGGTCGACTTCTCCGAGGTCGAGCTCGCCGACGAATTCACCGAGCCCCAGGTAGCCGTCACCCCCAACGGGCTGCTCCCCATGGAGCCGCTTCCCATCGATGGGCGTCTGCGCAAAGCAGCCCTTCGCATGCCCGACGAGATCGAGGAGGCCAGCGGCTTCACGCTCTTCGGCCGCCGCATCAAGTCGCTCATCTACACTACCGACGTCGCGGTCATCCGCAACTCCAATGCCGATGCCGTCTTTGCCGTTTACCCCTTCACGCCGCAGCCTGCCATTACGCAGGCGCTGCTGACTGTCGCCGAGTGCCCGGTCTTCGTGGGCGTGGGCGGCGGCACCACCACCGGCAAGCGCTCCGTTCAGATGGCGGCCGTCTCCGAGATGCAGGGCGCGGCGGGTTGCGTGGTCAACTCCCCCGCCACCGCCGAGATGGTCGAACACATCACCAACATGGCGGACATCCCCGTCATCGCCACGGTCGTGCGCTGCGATGACGATGCACATGCCAAGGTTCGCGCCGGAGCCAAGATCCTCAACATCGCCGCCGGTAAGAACACGCCGCAGGTCCTGCGAGAGCTGCGCGAGCACTATCCCAACCTGCCGCTCATCGCACCGGGCGGCAAGACACCCGAGAGCATCCGCGAGACCATCGCCGCCGGCGCCAACGCCATCATCTGGACGCCGCCTTCGGCGCAGCAGCTGCAGACCGACATGATGCAGCGCTACCGCAAGATGAAAGAAGACGCCACGCCCGTTATCTCGCGCGAAGATGTGCCTATCATCGACCAGGTCGCCGCCGCCGAGGTCAGCCAGGTCGAGAACATGAATCCCGACGTACCGATTCCCGACGAGGTCATCGAGCGCGTCGCCTCGATTCACGAGCACATTGAAGAGCGCCGCGCCAACCGTGGCCTCAAGCCGTCACTGCACGGCTTCTTCTTCCGCAGCAAGAAACGCTAAGCACAGCAGTAAGGCCCGCCCCACAAACGTGAGGCGGGCCTTGCTTGTTAATCTACGCGCTTGTCGCCCATAAAGAAGACGGTCACCGTGCCGGGGCCGGTATGCGAGCCAATCAGGGCACCAATGTTGTTAATCTCAATCTTACCCTTGAGCTGAGGAATCTGCTCCTCAATCAGCGCTGCAACCGCCTCGGCATCCTCGCGGCACGCCGAGTGCGACATGATGCACTTGCCCGAATAGTCCGCGCCGTCCTGCACGTGCGCCATCATAGTCTTGGCCATCTCGGAAATCGCACGCTTCTTGGTACGGATCTTCTCGCGCGGCGACAGCTTGCCCTCGCAATCGACCGTCATAAGCGGGCAAATCTTGAGTGCTGTGCCGATGATCGCGCTCGCGGCCGAGATGCGCCCGCCGCGCAGATAGCTCGACAGGTCGGTCGAGAAGAACCAGTGATGCAGGTTGAGCTTGTGCTCCTCGACCCAAGCGGCCGTTTCCTCCAGCGTGGCCCCGCTATCGCGCACATCGGCGGCATATTCCACCAGCAGGCCAAAGCCCGAAGCCGCGGCCAGCGAATCGATCACGCGCACCTTGCCGCCCTCGGGATAACGATCGGCAAGCATCTGCGCCGCAACGCAGGCCGAACCATATGTGCCCGAAATGCCAGACGACAGCGTCAGATGCAGCACGTCCTTGCCCTCGGCAACAAACGGCTCCCAAAACTCCTCGTACTCGCCCACGCCCAGCTGCGACGTCTTAGGCATGGCGCCCGCGGCGATCTTGGCAAAAAACTCGTCCGGCGAAATCGACTGATACAGGTCATCGTCATAGACAACGCCATCGATCTCGTAATGGAAATACACGACAGGAATATTGCGCGACGCAAAGAACTCGCGGGTTCGATCGGCGCCAGATTCACAGGTCAGGACAAAATCACTCATATGAGGCTCCTTAATTATTGCTGCGCAAATTATCGCACAGCAAGCCTAAATACGGTACAAATGTCCACTATTTACCAATTCGAACCATTCCTATTGAACATCTTTATCACGAACATCTCCATCGCCGCCGTGGGCCAACAGAAACAAATAACGCCCCATCGTCTCCACTCAACCGACACATCTACCTCCACTAAATCGATTTAGCAAACCGTTCAGCCGACAATTCAGCCGCCGGCGCAAAATCGAAACAAAGGCGGCGCATACTGGTAAACGCTTGACGCCGCTTTATCAGTTTTACCAACCATATCGGAAGGTGTTTCATGGTCGCATTCGATCGCAACCCGCAAGACTTCAAGTATCTGCGCCTGCTGTCGAGACAATTTCCCACCGAACAATCCGCGTTTACCGAGATCATTAACCTCTCGGCCATTCTCAACCTGCCCAAGGGCACCGAGCATTTCATGAGCGACGTGCATGGCGAGTACGAAGCCTTTATGCACATCCTCAACAACTGCTCGGGCGTCGTGCGCGAGCATGTCGACGA
>CAKUEU010000147.1 GCA_934646865.1 uncultured Collinsella sp.
CTCACGGTGAGGTCCTTGATGCCGCCGGCGGCCTCGGAGCCCAGGACCACGGCGCCGTGGCCATCGTGCATGTAGCAGTGCGAGATCAGCACGTCGTGCGTTGCGGGGCGAAGCTCGGGCTCAATGCCCAGCTTGCCGCTCTTGATGGCGATACAGTCGTCGCCCACCGAGAACTGGCAGCCCAAGATGCGAACAAAGCCGCAGCTCTCGGGATCGAAGCCGTCAGTGTTGTGGGAGTTCTTGGGGCCCTCGATGGACAGGCAGAGCGCATCGACGTGCTCGCACAGAATGGGGTGGATGTTCCACGCCGGGCTGTTGCGGACGGTAAAGCCGGCCAGGCTCACGTTCGCGCACTCGGACAGGAAGATCATGCGCGGACGGGCGACCTCGCGGCCCTCCTCGGGACGGAAGATGTTCTTAAAGTCCTTGTTCCACCAGTTGTCCTCGGCAAAATCGGTCTGGCCGTCAATTGCACCGCGGCCATAGATGCACACGTCGTGCACGCTCAGGCCGGTAAAGGTGGAGCAATAGGTTGCAAAGCTCTCGCCCTCCCAACGGCCCAGCGGGGTCATGTCGGTACCGGCGTAACCGGCGCCCTCGTCGCCCTTGACCGTACCGGGGATGTAGGCAAGCGCCGCGCGGTCGTGGCGGGCCAACAGCACGGCACCCTCGGCAAGCTCGATGTTGATATGGCTCTTGAGGAAGAGCGACTTGATGCGGTAGTTGCCGGCGGGAATCAGCACGCGACCACCCTTGGGACAGGCCATGATGGCGGCCTGGATGTTGGTGGTGTCGTCGTGCTTAGCATCGCCCTTGGCGCCGCAGTCGCGAACGTTAATGGTAAAAGACTCCGCCGGCGTGGTGACGCCCACACTCAGCTCGCGCTCGCCGCAGACAAAGCGAACCAGGTTGCGCTTGCCGGGAACCAGGCCGTCGACATAGGTCTCGACCTTATTCGTGGTGCCGGCGGGCTCGTCGTTAACAAAGATCTCCCACGTATCGGCGCAAGTAAAGTAACCTCCATCATCGAGCTCGATAACGGCCGCGCGGGCGTTGCGCCAGATAACGTTCGTATCCATGGGTCTCTCCCTATAAAAGTTCTCTAAGAGTTAATTGTACGCATTTGTAAAAAAGGGCCGTACCTGCCGGCGGATATCCGGTGGCACGGCCCTGTGGTTGGGACGATGCGGACTCGCCTACTCGGCGGGGATCACGCTGCCGTCCTGGAAGCCAACGTTGTTGTGGGCGAAGCACTCCTCATACTTAAAGCCGGAGAGCTCCTCGCAAAGCGCCTTGACCTCGGGCTTGACGTCGGCCATCTTGCCGCCCTCCTTGACGCGCTTGATCTCGTCGCAGAGGATGTCGCACTGCTCCTTGTCGATCTTGATGCCGCGGGCAAGGACAGCTGCGAGCAGGAAGAAGCCGGCGCAGCCGATGAGCATGTAGCCGCAGATGTACAGAGGCACGGTTGCGGGCTGGGTCACGGCGTCGCTGTTGCCGGCGGTCTGAATGAAGCCGGAGGCAGCGAGGACGATAGCCCATGCGTTGACGGCGACAGCCTGGGCGATCTGTTGGCAGAGCTGCTGAGCGGAGCTGTAGATGCCCTCGCGACGACGCAGGGTGATGAGCTCATCGACATCGGGGATGTAGTTGAGCAGGACGTCGGGCAGGTACTGGAAGCCAACATAGAAGAACTTCCAGATGGCAAAGATGATGGGGTAGGCGATCATAGCGATGGCGACCGTAGAGGTGCCGTTGATCTGACCGAAAGCGAAGTAGTTATAGGCGAAGATGCACGCGGCGCAACCGACGTTGGCCAGGTACCAAGACTTGTGGAAGCCCTTCTTAGCCATGAGGGCAACCCATGCAGCGGTGCAGACGATAGCAACGACCTTGCCGGGCATCTCCATCACAGACTCGTAGGACTTAGGAATCTGCAGGCAGTAGACGATAAAGAAGGACAGGCAGGCAGACCAGCAGGCAGCGGCGAGCTTCGTGGAAACCTGTGCGTACAGGACCTTGCGGAAGGACTTGTTACGGAAGGTGGAAATGACGTCGATAAAGAACTTCTTGATGCCCTCGCCGACGCTCTCGATCTTCTCCTGAGCGACCTCCTCGGGAGTGTGCTCCCAGGTGGATAGATAGACGCAGAGCAGCGAGATTGCCATGACCGAAGCGTTAATCGTGGCGATGATGAAGTAGCTGAACGGGTTGGTCTCGCCAAAGGTACCGAAGCCAAAGCCGACGAGCGCAGCCATCAGGAAGCCAGCGGCGTTACCAAAGAGGTGCTTGTAGCCGGTGAGGTACGTGCGCTCCTTGAAGTCGTCGGTCATCTCGATGGTAAGCGGCGACAGGTTGGAAGTGCAGAACGTGTACGCGACGTTATAGATCAGGTACAGGGCGAAGTAGTACGGGAAGCCAAACGGCGTGGCAACGAAGATGAGCGGCTCGGCAACCATCATCGGGATAGCCAGCAAGATCCAGAAACGGCGGCGGCCAAAGATGCGGCCGACCTTGGTGGCGTAGAAGTTATCGGCCACGAAGCCCATCAGCGGGCAAAGGATGGCGTTAAGGTAGATGGCGAACGAGCTGATCAGAGCCGCCTCGCCTGCGGACAGACCGCACTCCGTGGACAGGAACAGCACCATGTAGCTGTGCGTAAAGCTCAGGGCACCGGAATTGAGCATGCCGCCCATACCAAAGCCCAGGCGCGTCCAGAATGTGATCTTGCGCTTTTTACCGATCTTGTTAGTCATCGAGCTCCCTCTCTTTTCTCGATTGTCTTGGAACAAGACGTTGGAGTCCATACCGACGTTTGTCTGCATGTCGTTCAGGGTGAACGTTTAGCTAGATTATGCGCGATT
>CAKUEU010000148.1 GCA_934646865.1 uncultured Collinsella sp.
ACATCGAGAAGACCTTTGGCGAGGGCGGCCTGCCCGATTCCGTCATGTACCTGCAGCGGATCCAGAACTTCTACTAAGCGCGTGCGAGCGCGGGGCGTGGGATAAGGCGATCAGTAGTCCTTGCCCCACGCGCCTTCCCCCGATCGATCCAACCTATGGAGTAACCCATGTCCGAGACCATTCAGGACCTCTATACCAGCTTCTCCGAGCAGATGGAGCCCATCCAGGAGGACAGCCGCTACTTCCGCTATCTCTTTGAGATGGCGCAGGCCTCGGGCACCACGATCGAGCAGCAGCGCGAGGAGCTCGTCAAGGTGGTGGACGAGGAATGGATCAGCATGATCGAGGACTCGCTCGACGCCATCAACACCATTATCGAAAAGCCGCGCCGCTTCATCACCACCGAGGAAGAGGTGGTGCCGGTTTCGCTCGCCAAGAAGATCAGCGCCGACAGCGTCCGTCACCTCAGCCAGAACACGCAGTTTTTGGCGCCGAGCGAGGACGGCCAGGTCCATCCTACGCGCATCCTCAACGTCAACACCGTCGAGACCTACGACCTGTACGAGAACCGCTTTATCTACCACCTGATTCAGCGCCTGCTGACGTTTGTGGACAAGCGCACCGACGTGATCTTTTGGTCGACGGGCAACGAGATCCGCAACCGCTTTAAGATGCACAGCAAGATCGACGACGCGTACGAGGAGATCGAGTACAACGTCGAGATGACGGTCAAGAACCGTCAGAGCTTTGCCGAGAACGACGCCGACAACATGGACGTCTTTATGCGCATCGACCGCGTGCGCCGCCTGGTCATGGCGCTGCGCGGTGCGTCGTTTTGCCAGATCATGAGCGGTTGCAGCGCGGTCCGCAGCCCCATCCAGCGCACCAACCTCATCATGAAGGACCCCAACTACCGCAAGTGCTATCAGCTGTGGCAGTTTATGGAGCGCTACGACAAGGTGGGCTACAACATCGACGTGCAGCAGCAGTCGCTGGCGTTCGACGACGAGTATATGGTGCAGATGTACACCAACCTCATCAACAACTACGCCGTCTTTAAGAGCTTGACCGACGATGAGCGCAACCTTCAGGAACTCGAGAGTGTGCATCCTGAGCCGGTGGCGCCTAAGTTTATTAAAGAGATTAAGGAAGAGCAGGTCGATAGCCCCGATCTGCCTGATGTCGAGGTCCGCCGCGTGTTCGTGGAGGAGGTTACGCAGGCTCAGCTCGATGCCGAGCAGGCGCTGGCCGAGGCCCGCGAACAGATTGAGGAACTGCAGGGTCAGCTCAAGTCTTGGAAGGTGCAGGCCCACGCGCTGACCGACGAGCGCGACGACCTGGCCGATGAGCTGGACGAGGCCAAGACGCGCGAGCTGGCGTTGACACAGCGTGCGCAGATGGCTGAGGCCGATGCCGAGGAACTGCGCGGATCGCTAGAGGACGTCGAGGCCGGCAAGAAGGCCGCCGAGGCCGACGCTGCCGAGGTACGCGAGGTGGCAGCGACGCAGCTGGCGCAGATGCGTGCCGAGACCGATGCCGAGGTCGCGGCTGTTCGTGCCGACGCGGACGCCAAGGTTGCCGCTGCCGAGCAGGCTGCTGCCGAGCAGGTCGCGCAGGTTGAGAGCGAGTCTGCCGCGGTCCTGGCTGCCAAGATAGCTGCCGATGCGGCCGAGTTGCAGGCCGCCAAGGATGCTGCTGCGGCCGAGCTTGCTGGTGCACGCGAGATGGCTGCCAAGGAGTCGGCTGCACTGCATGCCAGGCTGGATGCCGCCAAGCTGCAGATCGAGGAAGTGCAGCTGACGGCCGAGCGCCATGCCCGTGCCGCGCAGGAAGCGGCCGATGCCGCCGCGGCCGCCGCGGAGCGGAAGCTCGCCGACACCGTTGCCGATGCCGAGGCGAGGGTCGTCGCCGCTCAGCAGGCAGCCGATGCTGCGATCGATGCTGCTCGTGCCGCCGCCGATTCTGCCGTTGAGCAGGCTGCGGCGGATGCGAACGAGAAGGTTGCCGCCGCCGTTGCCGAGCGCGATGCCGCTACGCGTGCTGCTGAGGAGGCTCGCGCCGATGCCGATGCGCGCATTACCGCCGCCGAGGTCGAGGCGGGGAAGCGCGTTGAGCAGGAAATCGCCGCCGCCAAGGCCGCCTGCGAGCATGAGGTCGAAGCTGCTCGCGCGGAGATGGAGCAACGCTTAGCTTCGCTGACGCACGAGCTGGAGCTGGCCGTGCGCGATCGCGAGCGCGCCGAGCGCCGCGCCGAGGGCAACAGCCTGTCGCGCTATCTGCTGGCTCGCCTGCGCGGAGGTGCCGATGAGCTGGCGGCTGGCGAGGACGACACTCCCGCGACAGACGCCGACGAGGCTGATGCTTCCGCAAAGGACGCCGACAAGTGATGAAGCACGTGCTCCGCGTGATCAACGTGCTGGCGACCGTGGTGATCCTGGTCGCCTTTGTGGTGCTGCTGCGCACGGTGTTCACGCCCGCTGGCGAGATCCCTACCATCATGGGCTACGGCTTTATGCGCACGCTTACCGGTTCGATGGAGCCGGCGATTCCCGTACACTCCTTTATCGTCGTCGATACCGACAACAGCCAGGCCTACCAGGTGGGCGATATCATTACCTTCCATTCGTCCGATGACGCGCTGGAGGGTTCGCTCAACACGCATCGCATCGTATCCGTGGAGGCCGCGGCCGACGGCTCGCCGGTCTATCACACCAAGGGCGATGCCAATCCGGTCGAGGACGCCGCGCCCGTGCCCGCCGCCGATGTGGTGGGCCGCGTGGTCTTTGTCTCGGCAGGCCTGGGCGTGGTGGTGTC
>CAKUEU010000149.1 GCA_934646865.1 uncultured Collinsella sp.
ACCTTGCCCAGCAGGGCATCGGTCTCCACACGTACGCGCTCGGCAAACTCCTCGTTGGCGCGCGCAAGCTCGGCGGGCACCTCGGCCTCGGGCAGCGCGGCTACGGCAGCGTCGACGTCATGGATCTGCTTGTGGCCCATGCCGCCAACCTTCTCCTGGTAGTCCTCCACGGCGCGGCCGCACTCATGGAAGCGGACGTCGGCGAGCGCACCGATCAGGCGGTTGGCCCAGTAGAAGTTCTCAGACGTCACACGAGCCTGCGTGTCGGCGTAGTACTCGGGCATGGTTTCGACGTTGGCGTACAGCGGAACCAGCGCGTTAAACGAGTTGGAGCCAAACGCCATCCACTGCACGGCGCGGTATGCCGGCTTCGCATAGGGGCGCAGCTGCAGCACGGCGAGCTGGCTGTTGCGGTTGATACCGATGGGACGATAGGCGCCGCGCGTGGCAGGCGTGCCCTTGCTGCCATAGCAGTCGTACTCCGTGCCCTGATAATGGCTCGAGAGCACGTACTTGATGTCCTCGATGGTCACCTTGCGCTCGGGCACGCGGCTCCAGGGGATGTCGTCGCTCTCGGGCGTATAGTCTGCCTCGGGGCCATCCCACACGTCGCTGGGGTTGAGGCAACGCTGCATATACCAGGCGCGCGGAGTGTTGTAGACATGGTCGCTGTCGCTGTGCGAGCCAAAAGCCTCGCGCGGGTTGAAGACCGCGGCCGGACCGTCGCCCTCGACGCCCAGCGTCAGGTCAAGATGCCACTCGGCCATCCAGGCGCGCAGGTCGGAAGAGCACATGTGGTCGGCCTGGGCGCCCTCGGCGTCGTCCAGGTCAAAGCTGTCGATGCCCAGCTGGTTGGGCATGGTCACATAGGCATCGTCGGGCACGCGCTTGGCGATCCAGTGGTGGCCGCCGATAGTCTCGAGCCACCAGATCTCGTCCACGTCGCTAAAGGCGATACCGTTGTTCTCGTAGGTGCCGTAGCGCTCGAGCAGATCGCCCAGGATACGGACGCCGTCGCGGGCGGACTTGGCGTACGGCAGCACCAGGGTCACCATGTCCTCCTCGCCCAAGCCACCGGGCTGCGCCGGAACGTAGCCGTCCTCGCCCTCGTTGCCCTTGGCGGGCACGTAGTCCACGAGCGGATCGGCGCCGCGGACGCGCTCGTTGGTGGTGAGCGTCTCGGTTGCGGACATGCCCACATTGAGCTCGTTGAAGCCGGCCTCGGCCCAGATGCCGTGGCCCGGGATAACATCGGGGACGCTCGTGTAACGGATGGGATTATCAGGCAGCTCGATGGTCAGATGGCTCAGAACGCTCGTGTAGACACGCGGCTGCTCGTCGGGATGCACCACGCGCATGCGCTTGGGCTCAAATACCCCGTTGGACGAATCCTCGTTACGGGCAACCAACGTCGACCCGTCATAGCTCGCGTTCTTACCAACCAAAATCGTTGTGCACGGCATGCGCATCCTCCTTGAGCGAAGAAATCAAACGGTAACAGTGTATCGCTTCGACGCAAAAAGGGCGAAACCGCAGTCGCCACGACCCCCTCGCAACCCCTGTGGTCAAAAAATGCCAAATATGAGTACTGTCACCAATTTAGTAGCAGCAAATCTCACTGTCCTGGACGATAGAAATCCCCATTTGTCCAAAAATTGAGTAAAGTAATTCCCCAAAGGTCCAATAAAAGAGACTCCCTAACGATATCCACTATCATTAGAGAGTCAAATCAGTCTCAAAGATATGCAACCGACGAGGCAACAGTACTCATATTTGGCATTTTTTGCACACGGGATATAGAACTAACCCCCTAAACAGCCCGAAAACACCTATTTCACCGCGCGTTCGGCCGCCTCAATCACGTGCTTGGCGAGAATCGCCGTCGTCACGGCGCCCACGCCGCCCGGCACGGGGGTGATGGCGCCAACAACCGGCTCCGCAGCATCAAAATCGACGTCACCGACCAACTTGCCGGCCGCCTCGTCCCAGTTAATGCCCACATCGATGACCGTCTGGCCCTCGCGGACCGCATCCGCGCCAATCGTGCGCGCACGTCCGACCGCGGCGACCACAATATCGGCAGCACGGCATTCGGCAGCAAGGTCGCGCGTGTGCGTGTGGCATGTCGTCACGGTAGCATTGCGTGCCGTAAGCATGGCGGCAACAGGACGGCCAATCACCAGCGAGCGACCGACAACGGCAACCTTGGCACCGTCCAGCTCAACGCCATAGTGATCCAGAATAGCCAGAACGGCTTCGGCCGTGCAGGGGGCAAATCCCTCGCCGCGACCCGAAAGCGCCGTAAGTAGCGAAGCTGGCGTCATGGAGTCAACGTCCTTGGCGGGATCAAGCGCCGCAGCAACGGCCTCCTCGTCAAGGCCGGCTGGCAGCGGACGGAACAGCAGACAGCCATGAACAGCCGAATCGGCATTAATGTCCCCGATCGCCGCCAACAGCTCGTCCTGCGAAACATCGGCAGGAAGCAACACGCGACGAGCCTCGATGCCAACCTTTTCGCAGCGCTTGAGCGCACCGCGCTCGTAGGACAGGTCGTCCTCGCGCTCGCCCACACGAACGATAGCCAACGTCGGAACAACGCCGCGATCGCGCAGGGCGGCGCAACGGGCAGCAAGCTCCTCAGTTAAAGCGCGGGCAACGGGAGCACCCTTTAGCAGTTCGGCCACGACTATCCCCTCTTCCTCGCAGCGTCGGCGGCGCGGCGTGCCAGCGCATCGGCGCGCGGTAGCCACGTATCGAGCAACTCGTCACATGCGGCCTCGAGCTCCTCGGCACG
>CAKUEU010000150.1 GCA_934646865.1 uncultured Collinsella sp.
ATCGCCCGTGTGGTCAAGCCGCACGGAAGGAAGGGGGAGGTCCTCGCGCAGCCGCTGCGGGGGCTTCCTTCTGTATTGGAGCCGGGTATGCGCGTCGCCCTGACGCCGCCGGCGCTCAAGCGTGACCGCTTTTGCACGGTCGTGTCCGTCACCGATACGGGCGATGGCGATCTGATTTCGTTTGAGGGCATTGACGACTTGACGGCCGCCGAGGGCATCACCGGATGCTACGTGCTGGCTAACCGTGATGACTTTGAGCTCGATTCGCTCGATGCCGCCTATACCGACCTGATGGGTCGCGAGGTGGTCGATGAGCGCTTCGGTTCGCTCGGAACGATTGTCGAGATCATGTCGACGCCCGCCAACGATGTTTGGGTTGTCGAGGGCGATCGGTACGGCGAGGTGCTGATTCCCGTGATCGAGCAGGTTGTGCTCGATCTTCCCGACACAGGAACAATTTCCGTCCACGTTATGGACGGCCTGATCGATATGGACAAGTAGGGAGGACAACATGCTGATTGAGACCCTTTCGGTCTTTCCCGAGATGTTTGAGCCCGTCATGTCCACATCGATTTTGGGCCGCGCCCGCAAGGCCGGCCTTTTTGATTTTAAGGCGTATAACCTGCGCGACTGGACGCACGACCGCCATCGCACCGTCGATGACGAGCCGTACGGCGGCGGGCAGGGCATGCTCATGAAGGTGGAGCCCATTGCCGAGGCCATCGAGGCCATTGGCGCTGAGGGCCCCAAGCCGACGGTGGTGTTCTTCACCCCGTGCGGCGAGCCCTTTACGCAGCATGTGGCCGAGCGCCTGCTCAAAAGCGAGCGCCTGCTGTTTGTGTGCAGCCGTTACGAAGGTGTCGACGAGCGTGCCTATGCGTATGCCGACGAGCGCCTGTCGATCGGCGATTACGTGCTCACGGGCGGCGAGCTTCCCGCTATGGTCGTTGCCGATGCCGTCGTACGCCTGATTCCCGGCGCCCTTGGTGACGAGATGAGCAACGTCGACGAGTCGTTCTCGACCGCCGAGGACGGAGGCCTGCTCGAGTATGCGCAGTACACCCGTCCTGCCGAATTCAACGGCGAGGGCGTGCCGCCGGTGCTCGTGAGCGGTGACCATGCCAAGGTTGACGCCTGGCGCCGTAAGAATGCCATCGAGCGCACCTGCCGCTGGCGTCCCGACCTGATCGAGACGGCGCGGCTTACGCCCCAGGAGCGCGCATACGCGCAGGAGATTCTGGACGCTTCGTATTCGCAGAGCGAGGAGTGAGAATGGTTCCATCGCAGCATTCCGCGTTGAGGGGCGCCTTTGAGTGGATCGCGGTCATCGCAATCGCGCTCGTGGCCACCTTCCTGATCCGCACCTTTGTGGTCGAGCCCTTTGTGGTGCCCACCGGCTCCATGGAGGACACGATCGAGATCGGCGATCAGATTCTGGCGCAGAAGGTGACGCTCGAACTCGGACAGCCCGTCAAACAGGGCGACATCGTGGTGTTCCACAACCCTGATGGTACCTCCGAGCACGATGTGCTCGTAAAGCGCGTTATCGCCACCGCCGGCCAGACGGTCGACCTTCAGGACGGCAAGGTCGTCGTCGACGGCCAGACGCTCGACGAGGACTATACGACCGGCATGAGCTGGCCGCTTTCGGTCCAAGCTCCCGGCGCTCAGGTGAGCTATCCCTACACTGTCCCCGACGGGTGCGTGTGGGTGATGGGCGATAACCGTGAGAACTCTGCTGACTCCCGTTACTTTGGCCCGGTCGACCGCTCCGATCTGATCGCCGTGGCGCTTGTGCGCTACTGGCCGCTCAACCGCATCGGCGCTATCGACTAAAAACCGCTATAGTACAGTACCTAACCGTGTAATCGTTTCGACGAGGGGATATTAGAGGCATGAACGCTTCATCGCTTTCCTTCCAAGACATCATCCTGCGCCTCCAGCAGTACTGGGGCGAGCAGGGCTGCGTCATTATGCAGCCCTATGACTCCGAGGTCGGTGCCGGTACCTTCCATACCGCGACCACGCTGCGCTCGCTCGGTCCCGCCGAGTGGCGCACCTGCTATGCGCAGCCCTGCCGCCGTCCTGCCGACGGCCGCTACGGCGAGAACCCCAACCGCATGCAGCACTACTATCAGTTCCAGGTGCTCATCAAGCCCTCGCCGGTCAACGCCCAGGAGCTCTATCTGGGTTCGCTGGCTGCCATCGGCCTGGACCCCAACGACCATGACGTCCGCTTTGTCGAGGACGACTGGGAGAGCCCGACGCTCGGCGCCTGGGGCCTTGGCTGGGAGGTCTGGCTCAACGGCATGGAGGTCACGCAGTTCACGTACTTCCAGCAGGTGGGCGGCATCGAGGTCGACCCCGTGCCCGTCGAGATCACCTACGGCCTGGAGCGTATCGCCATGTACGCACAGGGCGTCAACTCTGTCTACGACCTGGTGTGGAGCTACCTGCCCGATGGCACGCCTATGACCTATGGCGACGTGTTCCTGGAGAACGAGCGCGAGTTCAGCGCTTACAACTTTGAAGTCGCCAACGTCGAGATGATGCGTCAGAAGTTTGACGACTACGAGGCCGAGTGCCACTCCTGCCTTGAGCGCAAGCTGCCGCTGCCGGCTTACGACTGCGTCATGAAGTGCAGCCACGCCTTCAATCTGCTCGATGCCCGCGGTGCTCTGTCCGCGGTCGAGCGTGCCAACTACATCTTGCGCGTCCGCGCCGTCGCCAAGGCGTGCTGCGAGGCCTACATGGCCGAGGTCGCCGGAATCAACGAGAATGCCGAC
>CAKUEU010000151.1 GCA_934646865.1 uncultured Collinsella sp.
GATTGGCATAGGCCGACCATACCGGCATTTTTTGAAAATAGACGAGCCGTCTACCTGCGGTTTTAATTTGCTTGAGTTGCGTGTGGCTGGAGGTCTGCGATTCAGCCCCGTAAACCGGCATGGTTTTGAAACGGGCCGGCTCATATGGCGGGCATCGCGGCCATCAGAGGGTAAAAAGAGTCGCCTTCCCCCGTCCCTGAGGGGTCGTTAGGGGGTGCTTGCCACGAAAGTGGTCCATCTACTACGTTTAACCCGGTACCTCCAACCATACCCTTGTTTTATGAAAAACCGCAGGCTTTCTACCTGCGGTTTTCTTTTTGCGTTGTTCGTTGTGGTTGAGGGTGGTGGCTTAAACGTAGTAGATGGGCGCGTTTCGTGGCAGACGGGTTACGAGGATGTCTCCATGGGACCAAAGTGATCCGCCTTCCTTTGTCCCTTCCGGGGATCAGTTGGGGCTAGAGCTCCAGCGTGAGAGTGACGGGGCAGTGGTCGCTGCCAAAGATGTCGCCGCGGATGCCGGTGTCGCGTACGTTGCCGGCGATTGCGTCACTCACCAAGAAGTAGTCGATGCGCCAGCCGGCGTTGTTCTTGCGGGCATTAAAGCGGTAGCTCCACCAGCTGTAGACGCCCTCGACGTCGGGGTTTGCCGCGCGCCAGGTGTCGGTAAAACCGGCATTGAGCAATTCGGTAAACTTGCCGCGTTCCTCGTCTGAAAAGCCCGCGTTGCCGCGGTTGGATTTGGGGTTCTTAAGGTCGATCTCCTCGTGCGCCACGTTAAAGTCGCCGCAGGTCACCACGGGCTTGCCGGTTTCGCGCTCGAGCGCGCTCAAAAAGCCGCGATAGGCATCGTCCCAGGCCATGCGCACGTCGATGCGGGCGAGTTCGTTTTGGGCATTGGGCGTGTAGATATCCACGAACCAAAACTTGTCGAACTCGAGCGCGCAGACGCGGCCCTCGGTTGCGGCCTGCGCTACGAGCTCAGCCGCTTCGCCCTCGCCGGCGTAGGGCAGAAGCGCATCGGCATGCAGCACGCGCAGCGGCTCTTGGCGGCTAAAGACTGCGGTGCCGGAGTAGCCCTTGCGCTCGGCGTAGCTCCAGGTTTGGTGATAACCGGGCAGGTCGACCTGCACCTGGCCTTCTTGCAGCTTGGTTTCCTGCAGCGCCAGGACATCGACGTCGAGTTCCTGCGCGATCTGAATAAAGCTCGGGTCCTTTTTAAGCACGGCACGCAGGCCGTTAACGTTCCACGAAGCAAAGGTGTAAGTCTGAGGCATGGTGTCCTTTCGACGGGGTTGGCAGGCTTAAGATTAACGCAACAAGAACGGGATGGGCCCCGCGAGCGACGGTGTGAACGCCGCCGCTCCGGCGAGACGGACGGAGGACACGTATGACGCAGGCAATATCGGATACCAAGCAGGCCTCCGCCGCGCTGGCGGAGCTGTTCGAAACCCATAACCATGTGGTGTTCTTTGGCGGCGCGGGCGTTTCCACGGCGAGCGGCATCCCCGATTTTCGCAGCGTGGACGGCCTGTATCATCAGCAGTTTGCCTATCCGCCCGAGACTATGCTCTCGCACAGTTTCTACGAGGCGCATCCGGCCGAGTTCTTCGACTTCTACCGCACCAAGATGATTGCGCTTAACGCCAAGCCCAACCGCTGCCACGCAAAACTGGCCGAGCTGGAGCGCGCCGGCAGGCTCGACGCCGTGGTGACGCAAAACATCGACGGCCTGCATCAGATGGCCGGCTCACGGCGCGTGTTCGAGCTGCACGGATCGGTCCATCGCAACATTTGCCAGTCGTGCGGCGCGGTCTATAGCGCCGAGTGGATTTGCTCGCGCGAGCACGAGGACGCCGCGGGCGTGCCCGTGTGCCCTGCGTGCGGCGGGCGCATTAAGCCCGATGTGGTGCTCTACGAGGAGCCGCTCGACGAGCGCGTGCTGACCGGCGCCGTTGCCGCCATCGCCGCGGCCGATGCCCTCATTGTGGGCGGAACCTCGCTCGTGGTGTATCCGGCGGCGGGCCTCACGCGCTACTTTACCGGCGACACGCTGGCCATTTGCAACCTGGCACCTACCGATCAGGACGCAAATGCCGACCTGCTGATTTCTTGCGACATCGCGGCCGCGTTTGCGTTCTAGCCCGCGTGCGCGGATACAATAGAAAGACTGATTGCAAAGCGACCCCGCCGCCAGCGCCCAGGCGCGGCGGCGCGGGCATTTTAGGAGGATGTTCATGGCGAACGATAGCAAGACATGGCGGTGCGGAAAGTACGAGCTCAGCTTTGACCGCCCGCGCATCATGGGCGTCCTCAACGTGACGCCCGATTCGTTTAGCGACGGTGGGGAGCACTTCGACCCGGATGCCGCCATCGAGTACGGCCTCGCGATGCTCGATGCCGGCGCCGACATCATCGATGTGGGCGGCGAGTCCACGCGTCCCGGCTTTACCCCGGTCAACCCCGACGAGGAGGCCCGTCGCGTGCTGCCCGTGGTGCGCGCGCTGGCCAAGGAAGGAGCCATCGTCTCGATCGACACGCGTCATGTGGCAGTTGCCAAGGCTGCCGTGCGCTGTGGCGCCTCGATTGTTAATGACGTGACGGGCTTCACCGACCCCAAGATGATCGAGTTTGTCGCGACGAGTACCTGCGGCGTCATCGTGATGCATGCCGGCGAGGTTGCCGCGCCTGCGCGCACGCATGCGACGGTGCAGCTCGATACCTCGGCCGCGGCGTTTGTTGCCGAGAAGGCGCGCGAGGCGGCTGCCGAGGCTGCGCGCGAGGCCGA
>CAKUEU010000152.1 GCA_934646865.1 uncultured Collinsella sp.
AAGCGCAAGCCGTTTCTTGCCGACGGTATCTCCATCAAGGGCTGGAAGCTCGAGAGCCTGCCCTATCTCACCTGGGCGCCCGTCATTAAGCTGCCGGCCGAGAAAGAGCTCATTCGCTCGCTCAAGAACCTTGCCAAGAAGTCCGACAGTGTCATCATCGCCACGGACTTCGATCGCGAGGGCGAGCTGATCGGTTCGGACGCCCTCAACAAGGTGCGCGAGGTTGCGCCCGACCTGCCGGTCGCCCGCGCCCAGTATTCTTCGTTTACCAAGGCCGAGATCACGCAGGCCTTCGATAACCTTGTCTCGCTCGACCAGAACCTGGCCGACGCCGGCGAGAGCCGCCAGCATATCGACCTCATCTGGGGCGCGGTGCTCACGCGCTACCTGACGCTCGCCAAGTTTGGCGGCTTTGGCAACGTGCGCTCTGCCGGCCGCGTGCAGACGCCGACGCTCGCCCTGGTGGTCGAGCGCGAGCGCGAGCGCATGGCGTTTGTGCCCGAGGACTATTGGCAGATTCGTGGCATGGGTGCCGCGCAGGGCGCTGCCGAGGACGATCGCTTTAAGATCGCGCACAAGACAGCGCGCTTTACCGACAAGGATGCTGCCGAGACGGCGTATGGTCACGTCGACGGCGCCAAGACGGCAACCGTCGCCGCGGTGACCAAGCGTTCGCGTAAGCAACAGCCGCCCACGCCGTTCGCGACGACCTCGCTGCAGGCTGCCGCCGCGGCCGAGGGCATCTCGCCTGCGCGTACGATGCGCATCGCCGAGTCCCTCTATATGGCCGGCCTCATCAGCTACCCGCGTGTCGACAACACCGTGTACCCCGCGACGCTCGATCTGGGCGCCGTGGTGAGCGACCTGG
The DNA here is from genome assembly GCA_934646865.1 of uncultured Collinsella sp. GTDB lineage: Bacteria > Actinomycetota > Coriobacteriia > Coriobacteriales > Coriobacteriaceae > Collinsella. The sequence goes on from CAKUEU010000152.1 coordinate 869, forward strand.
CAAAGATCAACCCGGCGCTGGCGCCCGTGTGCAAAAAGGTGCTCGCCGGCCCCATGAGGCCCACGCGCGGCAAGGTCGAGACCACCGACCATCCGCCTATCTATCCCACGGGCGAAGGTGATCCGTCCACGCTCGATGGCGGCCAACGCAAGCTCTACGACCTCATCGCCCGCCGCTTCCTGGCAACGCTCATGGGGCCCGCGACCATCGAGAACACCAAGCTCGAGCTTGACGTGAACGGCGAGCCGTTCGTGGCTTCGGGCGATGTGCTCGTGACCCCCGGTTTCCGCGAGGCCTATCCGTACGGCCTTAAACGCGACGAGCAGATGCCGCCGCTGGAGCAGGGCGATACGGTCGACGTGTTCGACATTAAGCTCGAGGCCAAGCAGACCGAGCCGCCCGCGCGCTACAGCCAGGGCAAGCTCGTGCAGGAGATGGAAAAGCGCGGCCTGGGCACCAAGTCCACGCGCGCGAGCATCATCGAGCGCCTGTATGCCGTGCGCTACCTCAAAAACGATCCCGTGGAGCCGAGCCAGCTGGGCATCGCCATCATCGACGCGCTGACGCAGTTTGCCCCGCGCATCACGAGCCCCGATATGACCAGCGAGCTCGACGGCGACATGACCCGCGTGGAGCGCGGCGAGGACACCGAAGAGCATGTCGTGACGCACTCGCGTGCGCTGCTGGCAGGTGTGCTCGACGAGCTGCTCAAGCATACGCAGGAACTGGGCGACGCTATCAGCGACGCCGTCACGGCCGATGCGCGCGTGGGCGCCTGCCCCAAGTGCGGCAAGGACCTGGTTATGAAGACGAGCGCCAAGACCCGCGGCAGCTTTATCGGCTGCATGGGATGGCCCGACTGCGACGTGACCTATCCGGTGCCGAGCGGCGTCAAGGTGAGCCCGCTCGAGGGCGAGGCCGCCGTGTGCCCCGAATGCGGTGCGCCGCGCATTAAGTGTCAGCCGTTCCGCCAGAAGGCCTTCGAGATTTGCGTGAACCCCACATGCCCCACCAACTACGAGCCCGATCTTAAGGTGGGCGAGTGCAAGGTGTGCGCCGAGGCCGGACGCCATGGCGATCTGATTGCACACAAGAGCGAGAAGAGCGGCAAGCGCTTTATCCGCTGCACCAACTATGACGATTGCGGCGTGAGCTATCCGCTGCCGGCGCGTGGCAAGCTCGAGGCGACGGGTGAGACCTGTCCCGAGTGCGGCGCTCCCATCGTGGTGGTCAACACGGCGCGCGGTCCGTGGCGTATCTGCGTCAACATGGACTGCCCGACCAAGGAGAAGAAACCCGCCCGCGGCCGCAAGACTGCGACCAAGGCGAGCGCGGCGAAGAAAACCACGGTAGCAAAGAAGACTTCGACCGCCAAGAAGTCGACTGCCAAGAAGACTGCCGCGAAAAAGACGACCACCAAGAAGGCAACCGCCGACAAGTAGTCGAGCACATATAGACACGGCGGGGCCGGGCGCGCAAATGCAAATGCGAGCCCGGCCCCACTTCTAAGTTGCGGTGAAATAGGGACTGTTTTTGCTGGCAAAAGGCCTAATTAATCCCTATTTCACCGCAAGTTTTGATCAGTTGTTGGGATTACTTCACTTCGACAGGCTTGGCGCCGGGATAGCGGTCCTCAAAGTCCTGACGGTACTTGTTGCTGTTGGTTCCCGGCTCGTTGTCGCCTGCCAGCGGCGCCACGATTTCGTCCTTATGGTCCGCGGGCTTTGCGTACTTTAGGCTGATCTCCCAGGCATCGCAGATTGCGTCGATGCGGTGGTCCAGGTCGTCATACAGGGCAACGATGTCTTTCCAGGAACTGTAGTTCTTAGAGCCCATGGGGACGTCCAGGTCCTCGACGATATCGTAATACTGCTCGATGGTGTCCTCCGTGCGCTCGGCGACGTCGGCGAGAT
>CAKUEU010000153.1 GCA_934646865.1 uncultured Collinsella sp.
TTCTTTAAGCCGCTGTATCCGATTGACTATGAGGCCTATGTTAAACAGTCGAGCATCTCCCATAATCTAGATCCCTATCTGGTGTGTGCTGTCATCAAGTCGGAATCGAATTGGGATCCCGAGGCCGAGTCGAATCAGGGCGCTCAGGGATTGATGCAGCTGATGCCCGAGACGGCCCAGGATATGATCGCCAAGGGCCTTGTCGATGGTGACGAGTATTCGGCCGACAACCTTAACGATCCGGCTACGAACATCGAATTTGGCTGTGCGTACCTCTCGTATCTATTAACCTATTTTAACGGGTCGACGGACAGCGCCATTGCCGCCTATAACGCCGGCATGGGCAATGTCGACGGGTGGGCGCAACAGAGCACGTCGTTGCATAATGCGATCACCTTCCCCGAGACGCAGGCGTATCTGATTCGCGTCAATAACGCCTGGGTTCGCTACAAGACCCTCTATCCCGATCAGTTCGTATAGGACTATGCCTGCCGCCTGCGTATACTGCAGATATATGAGTTAGGAGTATCCATGGCGGAATTTGAAGTAGAGCGTGTTGGCGGAGAGCTTAAGCGTTTTGGCGTTGAAGGCTCTGAGGTGCCATTTAAGGTTGTATCTCCTTATGAGCCTGCAGGTTCCCAGCCTAAGGCCATTGAGTCGCTTGTGCAGGGCGTGAGAGATGGAGATCGCTATCAGGTTCTGTTGGGCGTGACCGGCTCGGGCAAGACCTTCACGATGGCCAAGACTATTGAGGCCTTGGGGAAGCCGACGCTGGTCATGGCTCCCAACAAAACGCTCGCCGCGCAGCTTGCGAGCGAGCTTAAGGAGTTCTTTCCCAACAACGCCGTGGTCTATTTTGTGTCGTACTACGACTACTATCAGCCCGAGGCGTATGTGCCGCAAAGCGATACGTATATCGAGAAGGATTCCTCGATTAACGAGGAAGTCGAGATGTTGCGCCATCAGGCGACGGCATCGCTGCTTTCTCGACGTGACGTAATCGTCGTCGCATCGGTCTCGTGTATCTATGGCATTGGCTCTCCTGAGGACTACGCTGGTTTGGCACCGAACGTCGACAAAAAGGTGCCGCTCGAGCGCGACGATTTTATCCATGCGCTTATCGATATCCAGTACGATCGCAACGACTATGATCTGGCGCGCGGCACCTTCCGCGTGCGCGGCGATGTCGTCGACGTGTACCCGCCCTATGCCGAGCATCCGTTGCGTTTTGAGTTTTTTGGCGACGAGGTCGAGCTGATTGCCGAGATCGACGAGGTCACCGGCGAGATGCTGCGTGAGTACGAGGCCATTCCCGTGTGGCCGGCGTCGCACTACGTGACCGAGAAGCCTAAGGTCAAGGCAGCCCTGAAATCAATCAGCGAAGAGCGCGAGAAGCGCGTGGCCGAGCTCAAGGCAACCGATAAGCTGCTCGAGGCCCAGCGCCTACAGCAGCGCACCGATTACGATCTCGAGATGCTTGAGACCATGGGCTTTTGCAACGGCATCGAGAACTACTCTCGTCACCTGGACGGACGCAAGCCGGGCGAGCCGCCGTTTACCCTGATCGATTACTTTCCCAAGGACATGCTCTGCATCATCGACGAGAGCCATGTGACGGTGCCTCAGATTCGTGGCATGCACGAAGGCGACCGCTCGCGTAAGGTGACGCTGGTTGAGCACGGTTTTCGCCTGCCTTCGGCGCTCGATAACCGTCCACTTCGTTTCGATGAGTTTGAGGCGAGGATCCCCCAGTTCATCTACGTTTCGGCCACGCCGGGTGACTATGAGCTGCGCGTTAGCCAAAACGACGTGGAGCAGATCATTCGTCCGACCGGTCTGCTCGACCCCAAGATCGATGTGCGTCCGGTTCGCGGCCAGATTGACGACCTTGAGGACGAGATTCGCGAGCGCGTGGCGCGCAAGGAGCGTGTGCTGGTGACGACGCTGACCAAGCGCATGGCCGAGGACCTGACCGACCATCTGCTTGATGCCGGCATTAAGGTCAATTACATGCACTCCGATACGGCGACGATGGACCGTGTCGAGATCCTGCGTACGCTGCGCGAGGGAAAGATTGATGTTCTCGTTGGCATCAACCTGCTTCGCGAGGGGTTGGACCTTCCTGAGGTATCGCTGGTGGCAATTCTCGATGCCGATAAGGAAGGCTTCTTGCGCAACCGCCGTTCGCTGATTCAGACGATTGGCCGCGCGGCCCGTAATGCCGACGGCGAAGTCATTATGTACGCAGACGTTGTGACCGATTCGATGAAAGAGGCCATCGGGGAGACGCAGCGCCGCCGCGAGATTCAGATGGCATATAACGAAGAACATGGCATTGTGCCCAAGACGGTCCGCAAAGCCATTAACGACATTTCGAGCTTTATTGCCGAGGCCGAAAAGACCGTAGGCTCCAAGGGGCGCTCGAAAGGTGATTCGCTGGGTCACGGTGCGTTCTATACACCCGATGAAAATGGTGAGGGTGCCGTGCCGGAGACGGTGGCGCCCGAACAGACGCTTGCCGAGCAGCTGGAAGGGCTACCGCATGATGAACTCGTGCGGATCGTCGAGACCATGGAGGAGGACATGCGTAACGCTTCCGCCGCCATGGACTTTGAGGAGGCGGCGCGTCTGCGCGATGCGGTCGTCCAGATTCGAGCGATGCTCGAGGGTACATCTGAGGACGAAACGATCGAGCGTTTGCGTTCGCAGGCTCG
>CAKUEU010000154.1 GCA_934646865.1 uncultured Collinsella sp.
GACGGGGGCCCGCACAAGCAGCGGAGCATGTGGCTTAATTCGAAGCAACGCGAAGAACCTTACCAGGGCTTGACATGTCGGTGAAGCGGGGGAGACCCCGTGGCCGAGAGGAGCCGACACAGGTGGTGCATGGCTGTCGTCAGCTCGTGTCGTGAGATGTTGGGTTAAGTCCCGCAACGAGCGCAACCCCCGCCGCGTGTTGCCATCGGGTGATGCCGGGAACCCACGCGGGACCGCCGCCGTCAAGGCGGAGGAGGGCGGGGACGACGTCAAGTCATCATGCCCCTTATGCCCTGGGCTGCACACGTGCTACAATGGCCGGTACAGAGGGATGCCACCCCGCGAGGGGGAGCGGATCCCGGAAAGCCGGCCCCAGTTCGGATTGGGGGCTGCAACCCGCCCCCATGAAGTCGGAGTTGCTAGTAATCGCGGATCAGCATGCCGCGGTGAATGCGTTCCCGGGCCTTGTACACACCGCCCGTCACACCACCCGAGTCGTCTGCACCCGAAGCCGCCGGCCCAACCGCGAGGGGGGAGGCGTCGAAGGTGTGGAGGGTGAGGGGGGTGAAGTCGTAACAAGGTAGCCGTACGGGAACGTGCGGCTGGATCACCTCCTTTCTAGGGAGAATCACCTCACCTGAAAGAAACACTCGAACTGACGGCGCGGGGCGACACCCGTCCGGCGCAGATGTCCCGGAGGCCCGCGGCACCCGGTCCCGGGGGTCACCCCCGCGTACCTTGAGAGCCGCATAGCGAGACGGATCAAATATTCTGATTCGATCGATTCTCAATCTGTATTGAAGAAGTGAGAAGCATCTGATCGCGACCCCTCCTAGGAGGGGCGCGGTATGCGATACCCAATTATTATGGATAATTGAACGAACGTTACCATAGCATCATGATTTCATGCGGCGCCCGCGCTGAGACGCGCGGGAAGATATGTAGGGCGCACGGCGGATGCCTTGGCACAGGAAGCCGAAGAAGGACGCGGCAAGCTGCGATAATCCGCGGTTAGGGGCACACACCCTTCGACCCGCGGGTCTCCGAATGGGCGAACCCGGCAGGCGCGGGCCTGCCATCCCCCTCCCGAATCCATAGGGAGGGGGAGGACAACCCGGGGAACTGAAACATCTAAGTACCCGGAGGAGAAGAAATCAATACCGAGATCCCCCGAGTAGCGGCGAGCGAAAGGGGGCCTAGGACAAACCGGTGAGCGCACGCGGGCGGCAGCCTTCGCGCCACCGGGGTTGTAGGACCGGCCATGGGGCCCCTGCCGGGGCCCCGCGCTGCCGGGCGTGGGGAGCGGAACGGCATGGGAGGGCCGGCCGCAGAGGGTCAAAGCCCCGTACGCGAACCCACGTCCCGGAGCGGGCCGGCACCTGAGTAGGGCCGGGCACGTGAAACCCGGTCCGAACCCGGGGGGACCACCCTCCAATCCTGAATACTCTCCTGTGACCGATAGCGCACGAGTACCGTGAGGGAAAGGTGAAAAGCACCCCGGGAGGGGAGTGAAACAGTACCTGAAACCGTGCGCCCGCGAGCAGTCGGAGCAGCCATGCGCTGTGACGGCGTGCCTTTTGTAGAATGAGCCAGCGAGTTGCTGGCCGGCGGCGAGGTTAACCGGAAGGGAGCCGTAGCGAAAGCGAGTCCGAACAGGGCGTCCAGTCGCCGGCCGCAGACGCGAAGCCGGGTGAGCTATCCCTGGGCAGGCTGAAGCGGGGGTAAGACCCCGTGGAGGGCCGAACGGAAGTGGGTTGAAAACCGCTCCGATGACCTGGGGATAGGGGTGAAAGGCCTATCAAACCCGGAGATATCTCGTTCTCCCCGAAATAGCTTTAGGGCTAGCGTCGGGGGTTCACCGACGGAGGTAGAGCTACCGGATGGACGAGGGGGCTTCGCCGCCTACCGACTCCAACCGAACTCCGAATGCCGTCGGCCCACACCCCGGCAGTCAGAGCATGTGGGCTAAGCTGTGTGCTCGAGAGGGAAACAGCCCAGACCGCCCGCTAAGGTCCCCAAATCCACGCCGAGTGGCAAAGGATGTGCGCTCGCGCAGACAACCAGGAGGTTGGCTTAGAAGCAGCCACCCCTTCAAAGAGTGCGTAACAGCTCACTGGTCGAGTGGGCGCGCGCCGACAATACACGGGGCTAAGCGTGGTACCGAAGCGGCGGGATGATAGATATCATCGGTAGGGGGGCGTCGCGCGCGGGGCGAAGCCGGAGGGCCACCGACGGTGGACCGCGCGCGAGCGAGAATGCTGGCATGAGTAGCGAGAGACGAGAGAGTAACTCGTCCGCCGTGAACCCGAGGTTTCCTGGGCCAGGCTAATCCTCCCAGGGTCAGTCGGGGGCTAAGCCGAGGCCGGAAGGCGTAGGCGACGCGCAGCAGGTCGATATTCCTGCACCGCGATGGCGGCGCTATGACCGACGGGGCGACGGATTGGGGTGGCTCGGCGGGGTTCTGGACGTCCCCGTGATGGAGCGCGGCCCGCGGACCAGGGAAATCCGGTCCGCACCAGGGCGAGGCTCCGGACGAAGCGATTTCAAGCGAAGCGAGTGAGCCCGTGGTCCCCAGAAAAACCCCTAGGCAGGCGCCATCGCGCCCGTACCGCAAACCGACACAGGTGGGTGGGTAGAACATACCGAGGCGATCGGGTCAACCATGGTCAAGGAA
>CAKUEU010000155.1 GCA_934646865.1 uncultured Collinsella sp.
GCGGGCGTCGGTGGCGCGTTCGCGGGCTTCGGCTGCGTTGATGCGTTTGCGACGGTAATCGATCATGCCTTGGATGATGGGCTTGCCAAAGCTCACGACGTCGTCGTTGTAGATGGCGGTGCGGGCTGCAAGCAGGCAGTCGCTAAAGTCCATATGCGTCCTGCCAAACAGCTTGATGGCAAAGGCGATGACGGTGGGCTCGTCGACCATGACGTCATCGAGCAGCTTGGTCATGGCCGCCGCGATCTCGGGGCGGGGGACCTTGTATACGTCGCGTAGCGTGACGGCGACGCGTGTGATGATCTCGGGGTAGGCGCGGGTGGTGCGCGTGGCGATAACCTTTGCGGCGCGCAGCGACAGGACCTCGTCGTCGTTAAGCAGGTAGCGTAGGATAACGGTCTCGTCGATGATGGTGCTACTCATGGATGTCTACTTCCTCGGGACTCAAGATCGAATCGTCGCTTTCTGCGGCGAGATATTCAATCCAGGCGTTGCGTTCCTCGGACCGGCGATTGGGGTCCCCGTAAGCCTTAAGCACTCCGTAGGCAGCCGTGCCATCCTTTGAGCGCACGGCGATCGGCTGAAAAGGCAGTTTGCGCATGAGGATGCTCTGCGAAACAAAAAGGCGAACGGCCTCGGCAAGCGATGTACCCATTGCGTCGTAGAGACGCTCGGCATGCTGTTTGTCCTCTTCGCGAATGCGCACCTGTAGGATGGCTCGTTTTTGAGTCGATGACATCGCTAGCCCCCTTATCTAGTGCAACACGGATGGTCAAATTCGCCCTGTGCTTTCTTTTGACTATCTTATATCCACCACTTTATTTCACTCAAGTTAATGAGTGTAAACATTACTACAAGCGTAATACATCCGCAGAAGGAGCGCGCGAAAATCTCGTAAGTGTACGCGTGTAATACACTCGCCTTTATAGCCCACCGAGAATAATCCCGACCTGCCAAAACCACTGCAATACACCCGTATTGCAGGGCTTATGCCCAAGTTCGCCCGTGGCAACTGCGTATATTCAGTGTGTATACCGTTGGAGAAATTCCGTCGATTGCCTGTTTCGCCGCGGGCACTCGATTTACCGATGCCAGGCCACGGACGGCCTGGGGCAACGTCGGCAGAACCTCTCCAGCAAGGGATTCAGGAGGGAGTGAACAATATGGGCAATAAACGAGTCGTCGCCGATTCTTCGCGCTGCATTGGGTGTCAAACCTGTATGGCGGCGTGCATCGAGGCGCACGACATCCCCGGCAACATCGCCGCACCGCGCCTACGCGTGACGCGCACCTACGAGATTTCCGCACCGGTGGCCTGCCATCACTGCGAGGACGCTCCGTGCGCCAAGGCATGCCCCACGGGCGCGCTGTTCTTTGATCCAAAGAACCATCGCATCGGTGTGAACGAGGACAACTGCATCGGCTGCAAGAGCTGCGTCATGGCATGTCCCTTTGGCGCCGTGAGCGTGGCGACCACGCAGGTCCCCGTCTTGATGGGCGATGTGCGCGTGGGGTCGCAGACCAAGAGCTTTGTGCTCAAGTGCGACCTGTGCGTGGACCGTCCCGGCGGTCCGGCGTGTGCCGAGGCGTGCCCGACCAAGGGCCTCACCCTGGTAGACGAGGAGCGCCTGGCGGAACTGACCGCCGAGCGTGCCCGCGCCACCATCGAAAACGAGGCGTAGGCGGGCGGCCATACAAGCCCAACGATTGTCAAATACGTACCGATTAATCGGTAGCAGAGAAAGGAAGGAGGGTGTCATGGAGAAGCATAAAGTGATCTGCCCGTACTGCGGCGCCGGTTGCCAGTTTAACCTCCTGGTCCAAAACGGCCAGGTCGTGGGTACCGAACCGCTCGACGGCATCACCAATCAGGGCGAGCTGTGCCTTAAGGGCATGAGCGGCTACGACTTCATCAACGACACCAAGATCTTGACTCCTCGCGTACTGCACCCGATGATCCGCCGCACCAAGGGCGCGGATCTTGAGCGCGTAAGCTGGGACGAGGCACTGGATTTCACCGCATCTAAGATGCAGGCCATAATTGACGAATATGGTCCTAACGCTGTCATGACCACCGGCTCTTCGCGAGGCGGCGGCAATGAGGCGAACTACGTCATGCAGAAGTTTACGCGTGCGTGCATCGGCACCCACAGCGTAGACAACTGCGCCCGTACTTGACACGGCCCTACTGTCCTCGGTCTGATGGACACGGTTGGTTCAGGTTGCATGTCATGCTCCATCCCCGGTATGGAGGATGCGGGCTGCATTTTCCTCTTCGGCTATAACCCTGCCGATTCGCACCCCATCGTCGCAAGGCGTATCGTGCGAGCCAAAGAAAAGGGTTGCAAGATCATCGTCGCCGACCCGCGCCATATCGAAACCGCGCGTATCGCCGACATCTACCTTCCGATCAAGAACGGTTGCAACGTGGCGTTCCTCAACGCCTTTGCCAACTGCTTGGTCAATGATGGCCTCTATGACAAGCAATTCGTCGCCGAGCACACGAACGGCTTTGACGAGTGGTGGGAGACCATCAAGAACTACACTCCCGAATCCGTACAGGACATCACGGGTGTCGAGCCCGCGTTGATCCACCAAGCTGCCGAGATGTACGCCACGGCGAAGCCCTCTGCCATCATTGGCTGGGG
>CAKUEU010000156.1 GCA_934646865.1 uncultured Collinsella sp.
GGGTCCTGCGCCTGGACGGTCTTGATGTCCTCGCGAATGGTATTGATAAAGCTCACCGGCCGCCCTCCCTTAGCGCCGCGACAATGCAATTCAATAAAGTATAGCGATTCGCTAGGGATTAGGAAGGGCAATCTTGTGCAGCTTTACGTGACAGATGTCAGTTATGCAAACTTGCTGGGAATGAAGTCGCACTTTTGTGGGATTACGCCCGCGTCCGCGCCATAACCGTATACTGGTCAACTTGGACGTATCCGCGCCCACAACTGAGAGGTTTTACTTCATGGGTTTCATCAATTTTATCGCCGAGCTGCTTAAGGATCCGCGCACCGCGATCGCCAGCTGGATCGCTGCCGGCCCGCTTATGGCCTATGGCTGCGTGTTCCTGATTATCTTTATCGAGACGGGCGTCGTGTTCTTCCCGTTCCTCCCCGGCGACTCGCTGCTGTTCGCCTCGGGCTTCTTCGCCCACAACGGTGGCTTTAACATCGTGGCGCTTTTGGCCACTGCGTGGGCCGCTGCTATCCTGGGCGACCAGTGCAACTTTATGATCGGCCACTTCTTCGGCCGCAAGATCATCGCCTCGGGCAAGGTGAAGGCCATGACGCCCGAGCGCATCAAAAAGTCCGAGGACTTCTTGGACAAGTGGGGCCACCTGGCCATCTTCCTCGGCCGCTTCTTCCCGTTCATCCGCACCTTTGTGCCCTTTATCGCCGGCATGGGCGGCATGCACTGGCGCAACTTTGTCATCTTTAACGTGCTGGGCGGCATTACCTGGTCGACGGTCTTTACGCTGCTGGGCTACTTCTTTGGTGGCATCCCCTTTGTGCAGGAGCACTTTGAGCTGCTGATCGTCGGCATCGTCGCCGTGTCGATCATCCCGACCGTGGTCGGCCTGGTTAAGTCCAAGCTCGGGAAGAAGAACGCGTAGTCCGCGACTACTTTCGAGCATTGATTCAAAGGCCCGTCACCCATTGCGGTGGCGGGTCTATTTATATCTGTTGCAAATGAAAATACTTTACTTAGTTAAAGAAAAGCGTTTTATCCGCGGCGCGCGGGGAGTACAATCTCGTGCATGCGAATCGACGCGCCATCGGCTTTGATGTTGCCCGCGTGTCCTGCCCGGCTCTACGCTCCGGGTTTGCGACGTTGCGACGCGGCCGGCTTCGGTCCTTGCGTGCGGGTTCGCGAGTATGCAACCGTGTATGTAAGGAGCGACATATGACTGTCGAGAAGAAGGATATCGATTGGGGTAGCCTCGGCTTTGGCTACATGAAGACCGATTACAGCTACGAGGCTCATTGGAAGGACGGCGAGTGGGACGAGGGCGGCCTGACCACCGACCACACCATGCACGTCTCCGAGTGCGGCGGCATCTTCCATTACTGCCAGGAGGTCTTTGAGGGCCTGAAGGCTTACACCGCCGAGGACGGCAGCATCGTCTGCTTCCGCCCCGACATGAACGCCGAGCGTATGTACAACTCCGCCGAGCGCCTGGAGATGCCCCCGTTCCCCAAGGACAAGTTTGTCGAGGCTGTCAAGCAGGTTGTCGCTGCCAACGCCGCATGGGTTCCGCCCTTCGGCTCCGGCGCGACCCTGTACGTGCGCCCGTTTATGATCGGCTCCGGTGACGTGATCGGCGTGGCTCCCGCTCCTGAGTACACGTTCCGCATTCTCGTGACCCCGGTCGGTCCGTACTTTAAGGGTGGCCTCAAGCCCGTCAAGCTGCGCGTTTCCGAGTATGACCGCGCCGCACCGCACGGCACCGGCAACATCAAGGCCGGCCTCAACTACGCCATGTCCCTCAAGCCCACGATGGAGGCTCACCGCGAGGGCTATGCCGAGAACCTGTATCTCGACTCCGAGTCCCGCACCTATGTCGAGGAGACCGGTGGCGCCAACGTCCTGTTCGTGAAGGAGGACGGCACCCTCGTCGTTCCGCAGTCGCACACCGACTCCATCCTGCCCTCCATCACTCGCCGTTCGCTCGTTCAGGTCGCCGAGGACCTGGGCATGACCGTCGACCAGCGTCCCGTCGAGTGGGCCGAGGTCAAGGCCGGCACCTTCGTTGAGTGCGGCCTGTGCGGCACCGCCGCCGTCATCTCTCCGGTCGGCGAGATCGACAACAAGGTCTATGGCGCCGACGAGACCGTGACCTTCCCGGCTGGCTACACCGAGATCGGCCCCGTGATGAAGAAACTCCGCGAGACCCTGACTGGCATCCAGTCTGGTGCCGTTGAGGATAAGCACAACTGGGTTTGCGTCGTCGCGTAACTCGTCTTACCTGTCCGGGCGGAGAGCAAGCTCCCTCCCGGCGCGTCCTCGGACATGCAAGAAGCCCTCGCTGCGCACTTCGTGCGGCGAGGGCTTCTTGCGTCCTGCGGAGTGCGCCGGGAGGGAACTTGCTCTCCGCCCTGCGGGTTCGGCGCTGACGCAGCAGATCAATAATTAATCTGATAAAAAGATGGTGCGCGGCCTTTCGGCCGCGCACGTGTCTGCTAGAACTTGACGGTCGGGGCCTGGCGGGCGGCCTCGGCGGCCTCGAAGCCCTGGCGCTCCTTAAACTGGAAGATGCCGGCAAAGATGACGGCCGGGAACGTCTGGATGGCGTTGTTGTAGCTGAGCACGCA
>CAKUEU010000157.1 GCA_934646865.1 uncultured Collinsella sp.
TGCCCTGAGGCTGCCCCACGTCATCGCGCATGCTGCGCTCGAGTTCCCCCATCGGGGTCCTCCTTCCCTCCAGAGCCCTATGCACACCGGCGGCATACGCCGCAGCCGCATGCAAGATGGGAGGCGATCCGACTTAACCTTAACGGCTCGGGCACGTCGTCCGATCTGCGACGCGAGCATCCCGAGCCAAGAGGAATTACGGTTACTGGTACAGCCGGGGATTCGCACCCCGATTCTCCCAAAAGCGCAGGAAAACCACGCATTCGTGCGTCTCCGCACCACCATCTAGGCCATTGATTATTACCGTCAATATGGTATCACGCAACAGGGCCCCGCACGCAGGCGAAGCCCAAGGTAAAAGCTATGGTTTGCGATAGAAAAGAGTTGGGCACGGAAGGGGTGCCGTGGGACAAGACACCGTGCAGCTACGCTAGTGCTTGCCGCCGTGACTGTTGCGCCAGATATTGCGGCCCAGCATGAGCGCCAAAACCAGCGCGCTCACATAGCCAACAAAGCCGATGATCGGAATACCGAGCACAACAGGCTCGATGCGCGCATAGTAGACCACCGATGAGCCGATAAACAGGCCGGCGATAACGATAGCCATCGACATGCGGTCAACAATGCCGCCTATCTGACGCAGCACCTTGTCGCTACTCATGAGTTGCAGATTTACCTTAAGCTGGCCGCGCGTGAGCATACGCGACGCCAACCCCAGGTACTCGGCCGCCTCGAGCGAGCCCTTGGCCGCACGGTAACTGCTCGCCGCAAAGTCGCGGCCCATCTCGCGAACGCGGGCATAGGCGCTCTTCTCGTTTTTGATATGCGTCTGGATGATCTGGATCATGTTGACGTTGGGCATGTACTCGGTCAGCAGGCCCTCGAGCGTCACCATGCCGCGCGCGAACATCGTCACCACGCTCGGCAGCTCAACGTCGTTCTTGCGCGCCAAGTTCAGCAATGAGGTCAAGAACTCGCCGATGTCCAGGTCCTTCAGATCGAGGCCTGCAAAGTCGGCAACGATAAAGTCCAGATCGGACAAAAATGCCGAGTGATCGAGCTCTGCCGAATCGCCGCGCGTCACGGCAAAGCGCATGAGCGAGTCTTTGAGCTTGGGCACGTCACCCTCGGCCACGGCGAAAATCATGTCCTTGACGATGCCACGATCGTGGCTCGACATGCGCCCGACCATGCCCAGGTCGATAAAGTAGACGATGCCGTCCTTGAGAATGATGTTTCCCGCGTGCGGATCGGCATGGAAAAAGCCGTCGTCGAGCACCTGCGTCGAATAGTCCTCGACAATCGTCGAGCCGATCTTCTCCAGGTCGTAGCCTTCGGCCACCAGGCGCTCGGGGTCGGCAATCGAGATGCCATCGATGTAATCCATGACCACGACGTGCTCGGTGCACAGATCCAAGTAGGACTTGGGACACGACACGCCGCGCACACTCTTATGGAACTCGTAAAAGTCGTTGAGGTTTTTGGCCTCGGCCAAAAAGTTGGTCTCCTCGCGAAACGAGGTCCACAGCTCCTCGACCACGCCATGCAAATCGACGAACTGCTCGGTGTTGACAAACTTGGAAACGATGCGCACCACCGAGCGAATGATATCGATGTCCTGGGCCATGACCTGCTGAGCACCGGGGCGCTGCACCTTGACGGCCACGTCCTCGCCCGTCACCAAGCGAGCACGGTGCACCTGCGCGAGCGAGGCACTGCCAAGCGGGTTGGGGTCGATCGCGTCGAACATCTCCCCCAGGCGCAGGCCGTATTCCTCCTCTAGGCAGCGAAGCACCACCTCGTACGGCACCGGCTCTACATCGGAGCGCAGACGACGCAGCTCGTCACAAAAGCGCTGCGGCAGAATCTCGGACCGGTTGGCCAAAATCTGCCCCATCTTGACGAACATGGGGCCGAGCTCCTCGAGCAGGCGGCGCAGGCGCACCGGCGTGAGGTTGTCCCACACGCGGTATTTTTTGACGAGGCGGACGATTTGTCCAATGCGCTCGCGACGGCCCGCCGGCGTAAGCTGGTACTCGTCGCACGGAGCCATGGCGTCAGGCTCCTCGGGCACCATGTCCACGGCACGGGGCTTCTTGCGAGCGCCCGAGACGGCAGCCTCGACTTCGTCGACAACTGCCGCCTCGTCACACAAGGGGTCTTGGTTGTTGTAATCGGTGGTGGGATCTGCCATCTGCGCTACTACTCGGCCTCTTCGGCATCCTCTGCGTCGTCGGGCTCAACGGACTCGACGGGCACCGAGGTCACGTTGTCCTCGACCGAATCGACGATGTCGCGCACGTGAGCCAGGAAGGCCGTGCGCTCGGGCGCGGCCATGACGCGGACGCGAGCAAGGATGAGCTCATCGAGCACGCGCTGCGCCGCGGTCTCGCCCTGCATGCCCAGGCGCTCGGTAAGGTCGGAGATGGTGCCGCCGGCCTGCTCGAACATGTCGGATACGCTGCGGGCGATATCGGGGGTGTCAGCGTCCTTGCGCACCTGCTCGCCCTTGGCGTTGAGGTCGTCAAGGACCTTCTTGCCTCCCTCGACGGCAACGGCAGCGGCGCCAAAGCCCACGTTGATGGCGCCGTTAACAAGCTGATCGA
>CAKUEU010000158.1 GCA_934646865.1 uncultured Collinsella sp.
TGCAGCTTCTTGTGGTCAAACGGCAATTCACATTCAAACAACGACGAGCGCCCTCTTCCTTTCATCTAACACACTAGTTAAACCGTAGGAAGGATACGCCGCTCACCGATAACAACCAACCACCCACCAACCCATTAACAGAACGTTCACATTTAAGCGGTACAAAAAATGGCCGCGATCCCAAAGGACCACGGCCACTAGCCAAAGGCGCGGGGCGCAATAGCGCCCCAAACGCCCAGCACATCTCTACCCCAGTTGAAAAGGCGCTAGGCGCGAAAGCGCCGCACGCGCCGCCGGGACAGACCCCATCCAAAACGCGCGAAGCGCGCCATTCTTCTCTTCAGCTCTAATCCCAGAAGACCGAGGACGAAGGGCCCCGATGGGTTTCCCTCTGAGCGCATTCCGCAGCACGAAGCCCCCTTATCCGCAGCTCCGAAGGAGCAGGATAAGGGGGCTTCAAGTGCGAGGACGCGCTCAGAGGGAAACCCATCGGGGCCCGGCGAGAGCCACAGGGCTATCTATTACCCCGTGTTTTGCAGACCTGCCGAAACGCCAGTCACAGTCGAAAGAATCAGGCTCATGTACTCGGCCTTCTTCTCCTCGGCCATCTCGTCCTGGTTCATACGCACCTCGCGAAGGGCGCGGACCTGGGCGATGGACAGAGCGTCGACGTAGGGGTTACGGACGCGGACGGCGCAGCCGAGCACGCGGCGGCGCTGCAGCGGCCACTCGTCACCGACGATGGCGAGAACCCACTTACGGGTGAGCTGCATCTCGGTAAAGACTTTCTCGGACAGATCCTCGCGGTCGCCCAGATGCAGGTACATCTTGGCGATGCGCTGATCGGTCTTGGCAATCGACATCTCGATGTTATCGATGAACGTACGGAAGAACGGCCACTCCTGGTAGGCGGCCTTGAGCTGCTCCAGATCGCCAAACTGCTCGCAAGCGGTGCCCAGGCCGTACCACGCGGCGAGGTTGATGCGAGCCTGGCTCCAGCTGAAGATCCACGGAATGGTACGCAGGTCGTCGAGCGACTTGGCGCCCAAGCCGCGCTTGGCGGGACGCGAGCCGATCGGCAGCAGGCCGACCTCGGTCAGCGGCGTCACGGTCGAGAACCACGGCGTAAAGTCGTCGGTGTGCAGCAGGTCCAGATAGCGCTCGTGGCTCACGGCGTTGAGCTTCTCGGCCATATCCCAGAACTTCTGCGTGGTCTCGGTGTTGATCTTCTCGACGCTCGGGGCCGACTGCAAAAGCGTTGCGGCGGCAACGGACTCAACATGGCGCTGAGCCAGCGTGCGGTTGCCGTAACGGGCAAAAATGACCTCGCCCTGCTCGGTAAGCTTAAAGAAGCAGTTGACCGAACCCTTGGGCTGCGCCAGAACGGCCTTGTTTGCCGGACCGCCGCCACGGCCCACGGCACCGCCGCGGCCGTGCATGAGCACCAGGTCGATATCGTTCTTCTCGGCCCACTTGGCAATGCGCTCCTGCGCGGAGTGCAGGGCGAGCATGGCCGTGGTAGGACCGGCATCCTTGGAGGAGTCGGAGTAGCCCAGCATGACCTCCATGCGGCGGTTGGTCTGGGCAAGGCGCTTTTGCACCACGGGAAGGGTGAGCATCTGGTCGAGCACGTCGACGCAGCCCTCGAGGTCCTCGAGCTGCTCGAACAGCGGGATCACGTCGAGCTCGGGGACGTCTTCCTCGTGTGCGAAGGACAGGTGGGCAAGCTCAAAGACATCGGCCACATGCTGAGCGCTCTTGGTGAACGAGATGATGTAGCGGTGCGCCATCTTCTTGCCATAGCGCTTTTGGATGGAGCCGATGGCACGGAAGGTGTCGATGACCTCGCGCGTCATGGGCTGCAGGTCGCCGTGGATACCGTTCTCGTGGATATCCTTGAGGGCGCGGGCATGCACCACGGAGTGCTGACGGAACTCCATCTCGACCATATGGAAGCCGAAGGACTCGACCTGCCAGATGATGGTCTGGACCGGGCCGTAGGCAGCACGGACGGCACCGCAGGCGGCCAGCGAGCGCTGGACGACACGAAGGTCCTCCAGGAACTCATCGGCACTGTGGTACATGGTGTCGGTGATGCGGCGCACGGTGGCGTTCAGACGGTCGGCCATGACGAGCATGACGGCGCGATGCGGCTCGTGCTCGGAGATGAGCTCGGCGCGGGCCGTGTACTGGGCGCTCATCTCGACCTGATGGTTCCACAGGTTCATGAGCTCGGCAGACGGCTTGCTGTAGGCGGCCTCGAGCGTCAGGTTACGGCCGATGCGGCGGCACTTGTCCTCGAGCTTGAGCACCATATGGGTGAAGTACTTTGCGGCGACCTCGCGACTCACCTTGGCGGTGACGTTGGGGTTGCCGTCGCGGTCGGAACCGATCCAGCTGCCGGGATGGAAGAACGCCGGGCACAGCGGCGGCACGGTGCCGGCCTTGTCGCCCAGCACCCAGTCGTCAAAGCGACGATAGATGACGGGAATGATGTCAAACAGCGTGTTATCGAAGATGTCGATGATGGTATCGGCTTCCTCGACGGGCGTGGGCTTCTTGAGCGCGATGGGGCTCGTGCG
>CAKUEU010000159.1 GCA_934646865.1 uncultured Collinsella sp.
CATACTATGTAGTCGTTGGGGACGTTCTTAAACGACTAGTCAAACAAGAACGTCCCCAACGACTACATTGCGATAGACGACCACGTTTGCCCAGATAAAACCGACCAAAATAAACCTGTCCCTTTTTGGCAGATTTGGATCAAGGCAACGCCGATGTTTTGGTACCGACAGCGAAAACCCGCCAGAGCGAGCAAGGTGCCTTGAAACAAGGCGGCATTGATCTTTTGATCATGCCGCCGAAGTTGAAAGGCAGATTGCCGCTCTGGCGGGTTTGCAGCGTCGACCCGTTACGCGGTTTGGTAAAACCGCGTAACTAACACACCTGCGTTTTTCCGATCATAATGTTGAGGATCTCGACGTCGGTGTCCTTCATGCCCACGCGGCCCACGTAGCCCATGCTGGCAATGGTCTGCTCAACGGTGTCCTGAATGAGGCCCTCGCCGGCACGGAAACCGCGGCCCTGCATGGCCATATCGTGACCCAGAATCGCCGCATCGACAGCAGCCGAAATCTTGGCCGCGCAGCTCGCCTTAGCACCGTCGCACACGATGCCGCCCACGTTTCCGAGCGTGTTGGAAACGGTAGCGCCAATCTGCTCACGCGTGCCACCGCACAGCCACGTAATGGCCGCACCGGCACCACATGCCGCGCAGATAGCACCACAAAACGCCGAAAGCGCACCAATATAGCTCTTGATATGCACAGCAATCAGATCGGACAGCATCACGGCGCGTACCAGGCGCTCATGGTCGCAGCGCAGGTACTCGGCATACTCCATAACGGGCAGCGCGCAGGTGATGCCCTGGTTGCCCGAGCCGCACACGATGGCGACCGGCAAGGCGCAGCCATTCATACGAGCATCGGATCCGGCGGCGGCACGGGCGCGGGCGCGGCACGCCACATCGTCGGCACGAGCGCCCAGCAAAGTGCGGCCAACCTCGGCGCCCCAAGCATGCGCCAGGCCCTCGGCGCTAATGGCACCGTTCAGCTCGATCTGACGCTCAACAGCAGCACGAGCGCCCTCAATATCGCCACGCTCGATGAAGTCGATGATGGACTCAATGCTCATGGGCGTATCGGCTTTATCGGCAGCGCGCTCAGCAACCACGCGCTCGGCGCAGGCAGCGCACTCCCCCGCCGACTTTCCGCACACTGGAATGCCGTCGAGCGTATGGCACGTCACATTGGTGTGGTGATCGGTAATCTCGACAACCGCGGTATGACCGCCGGCCATGGCCGTCACCTTGATATACAGGTTGGGCACACCCTCGACAAGCGACACATCGCAGTAGCCGGCATCGGCGAGCAGCTCGGTCACGCGGGCACGGTTCGCGTCATTGACGCTCTCGAGCACTTCGAGCGCACTCTTGGCGTCACCACCCACAGCGCCCAGCACCGCCGCTGCCTCAATGCCGTGCATACCGCCCGAGTTGGGCACGGTCACGCTCTTGACGTTCTTGATGATATTGCCCGAACAGGCAACGTCCATATGCTCGGGCTCGCAGCCGAGCGTCTGGCTCGCAAGCGCCGCCGCGTAAGCAACGGCGATAGGCTCAGTGCAGCCAAGCGCGCAAACAAGCTCGCGGTTCAAAACGTCACAGAACGCAGCATCTCGAATGGAATCGGTGGGCATTGGTGCCTCCTGTATACACAACGACTTATTTCTTATACATAGTCAACTTCTTTATTTGATACCAAGGGCCCAAAAACCGCAACCCGGGTTCCGGCAGACGGTTGCGAGCATCAAACTGGCGGCAGATTTCGTGATGAACTGATGTTCAAAATTGATAAAGCGTTTAACCAAAAAACGCCCGAGTGTTTACGCAAAAGTCGCGCTATCATGCAGTCGAACGCGGTAAAACCTTTAGCAAATCCGCCGCACGGACCAGAGAGGAACCATCCATGAAGATCGGTATCGGTAACGACCACGCCGCCGTCGAGCTCAAGAACATCATCTCCGAGCACCTGAAGGAGCGCGGCTGCGAGGTCGTGAACTTTGGCACCGACACCTCCGAGAGCTTCGACTACCCCATCGCCGGCTACAAGGTGGGCAAGGCCGTTGCCAACGGTGACGTCGACCTGGGCATCCTGATCTGCGGCACTGGCGTCGGCATCAGCCTGGCCGCCAACAAGGTCGAGGGCGTGCGCGCCGTCGTGTGCTCCGAGCCCTTCAGCGCCAAGCTCTCCCGTATGCACAACAACACCAACGTGCTCGCCTTTGGCGCCCGCGTCGTGGGCTCCGAGCTCGCCAAGATGATCGTCGACGAGTGGCTCGACGCCGAGTTTGAGGGCGGCCGTCACGAGCGTCGCGTCAACCTCCTCAACGAGATCGACCAGACTCGCGGCCTTAAGGTCGTCGACGAGGCTTAAAGCCTAACAACGCCACAAGCTAACAGCAGAGGGCCCGCCCGGAACGCACATCCGGGCGGGCCCTCTTAGTAGATATTTGTCATAAAAAAGAGCGCCGCGGATGGAGTCCCGCGGCGCCCAAGCCACACGCTAACAGCTTTAAGGAGTCAAAGCTGGTTTAGCCAAAGAAGCGCTTGATCTCGATC
>CAKUEU010000160.1 GCA_934646865.1 uncultured Collinsella sp.
CTGCAGACACGCATAGATGCGGCCGAGCCCCTCATGGACTTTGTGTACCGTTCGCTGCAGGAGTCGAGCGACATTACCACGCCGGGCGGCCGTGCCAAGGCGCTCGAGGACGCACTGACGCTTATCTATCCGCTGCGCGACAGCTACATGATCGATACGTACTTTATCCAGATTGCCGACCTGCTTGGCTTGGATCTGGAGACGGTGCGCGCGAGCTCGGGCCGCGTTTTTCGCGATGTCGCCAAGCGCGAGGATGCCGAGCGCCGCCGCGAGCAGAACTATGAGCGCCAGCGGGCGCAGGCCGAGCGCTCTGGTGGCGCGGGCGGTCGGGCGACTGGTTCGCAGGGCGCGTCCCGCGGCGCTTGGGTGTCGGGCGCCACGCCGCCGGTGTCTGCACCGGTCGAGGATGAGCCGTACGACTACGTGCCGCTCGAGGCCTACGGGGCCGCGCCGGTCGAGGTCGTCGACGACATGCCGCCGATTGACGTGCCGGCGGGAATGGATGGGTCTGGACCCGTTGCCGATAGTTCGGGCGCGGCGGCGGTTCCGTCGATGCCGATCGTGCTCACCGACCTGGAACGCAAGTCCCTGGCAGGGGAGCGCGAGCTGCTGACGATGCTCACCAGCTATCCCGACCTGTTCCGCACGTATGCCGATCGCATCTGCTCCATCGAGTGGGTCGATCCGCGTCACGAGTCCATTGCGTGGGCCGTGCTGGCAACGCCGCCGGGTACCGACCCTGCGGCTTGCATGGATGCGGCGCGTTCGGTGTGCCCCGAGGCGGCAACGCTTGTGAGTGCCGGGCGCATCTCGGCGACGAGCAAACATCCTACCGAGACGAACATCGTCTTTATGCTCGATACGCTCGAGCTCTACACCATCAAGCGTCGCATGCGCGCCGCACAGGCCAAGTTGCGCCAGGACCGTTCGCTCGATGACGAGGCTCGTCGCGCGCTGACGGTGCAGGCGGCGCAGGATTCGCAGCGTCAGCGCGAGCTGCAAAAGTCGATTGGCGGCGTGGCCGACCCGTTCCGTTTGATCGGTTTGGAGACTGCCAGCGCCGATCAGGCCTAGATGTTGTGGTCAACCAGCGTATTCTCGCCTATATCCAGTCCTCTTTTTGGGTATAGACGTCTATGTGTGTGCTAAAGTATTGAGTCCTGTGGACTATGAAGGGAGAATCTGTGCCAAAAAAGACTGAGAGCACGGGTACTGGGCTGGAATCCTACGTTGCAAAGCTCATGGGCAACGGCTCAAACAGGACTTCGGTAACCGAGGACGAGATTCAGGTCGCCCTGAAGGATATCGATGTTTCCGATGAGCAGCTCACCGCGGTGTATTCCGCGCTGCGCAACAGCGGCATCCAGATTATCTCCGCGAGCGGCAACGACGACGCCCCCATGGACGTCGACGATGACGATAACGATACCGATACCGACGATTTCGATGACGACGACGAGCACGATTCCGGCTCGCTCGACGATCATGAGCTCAAGATGGCCCGTCAGGCCGACGCCGAGATGGGTTCTTCCAAGAGCAAGAAGAAGCGCACCGTGCGCACGTCCCGTTCACGCTCGCGCGTGCGCGGCATCGATGCCTCCACGGTGATGCTGACCGGCGATCCGGTTCGTATGTACCTCAAGGAGATCGGCAAGGTCGACCTGCTGACCGCTTCCGAAGAGGTCGATCTGGCCATGAAGATCGAGGCCGGTCTCGAGGCCACCGAGAAGCTCGAGGCTGCCGATGCCGGTGAGCTCGAGCTCACGCGTGCCGAGATGCGTCGTCTTACGCGCATTGAGAACGTCGGCCTCGAAGCCAAGCAGGCACTCATCAGCGCAAACCTGCGTCTGGTTGTCTCCATTGCCAAGCGCTATGTCGGCCGCGGCATGCTGTTCCTTGACCTGATCCAGGAGGGCAACCTCGGTCTGATTCGCGCCGTCGAGAAATTCGACTATCAGAAGGGCTTCAAGTTCTCCACGTACGCCACGTGGTGGATTCGTCAGGCCATTACGCGCGCCATTGCCGACCAGGCCCGTACCATCCGTATTCCCGTGCACATGGTCGAGACCATCAACAAGCTCGTCCGTGTGCAGCGCCAGCTCCTTCAGGACCTGGGCCGCGACCCGACCCCCGAGGAGATCGGTGCCGAGATGGACATGAGCGCCGACCGCGTCCGCGAGATCCAGAAGATTTCGCAGGAGCCCGTGTCGCTCGAGACCCCCATCGGCGAGGAAGAGGATTCCCAGCTGGGCGACTTCATCGAGGACTCCCAGGCAATCGTTCCGCCCGATGCTGCCAGCTTCTCTATGCTGCAGGAGCAGCTCACCCAGGTGCTCGACTCGCTTGCCGATCGTGAGCGCAAGGTTATCGAGCTCCGCTTTGGCCTTGTCGACGGGCATCCCCGCACGCTCGAGGAAGTCGGCCGCGAGTTTGGCGTCACGCGCGAGCGTATCCGCCAGATCGAGTCCAAGACCCTGGCCAAGCTCCGCCACCCGAGCCGCAGCAGCAAGCTGAAGGA
>CAKUEU010000161.1 GCA_934646865.1 uncultured Collinsella sp.
ATCTTGTCCGCGTCCTCGCTACGCGCCGAGACCACGATAATCGGCATGCCCGACCACGCGCGCACCGACTCGACCACCTTGACGCCATCCATGTCGGGTAGGCCCAGATCAAGGAGAACAATACTCGGCGCCTGCGACGAGGCGGCGGCAATGGCGGCATGGGCGGTCTCCACGGCCATATGGCGCAGACCATGCGCCTCGAGTGCGGCAACGATGAGGCTGCGGACGGCGGGATCGTCCTCAACAACCAAGATGAGCGGTTTCACGGCAGAGTTCGGCACAGCGCTACTCCTTATCAAACGAAACGTCGGCGGTGGGAAGCTCGATCGTAAAGACCGAGCCGTGCGGGTCCGCCGCGGCAACTTCTATGCTACCGCCATGCGCCAGCGCAATGGAGCGGCAGAGCGAAAGTCCCAGGCCCACGCTGCGATGGCTGTCGGCCAAGCCATGGTTGGCGGTGTAGAACGACTCAAAGATGCGGCCGCGGTCCTCGGGCGCAATGCCAGGGCCGTCATCGGCGACCGAGCACGTCACGCGCCCCTCGTCGACACCAATCGAAATCACGATATGCGAGCCCGCCGGCGTATACGTGATGGCGTTGTTCACCAGGTTCACCACAAGCTGCACCATCAGGCGCGCATCGACGTTGACGAGCGCCGGCTCGTCGCCCGCCACCACCTTAAGGTCGTGCTCGCGCACGGACGGGCTCACGTGGCGTAGCGCCTCCTCCACGATATCGTCCATGAGTTCCAGCGTGGTCGACAGATGCATGCCGCCGCCCTCGAGCTTGGTAATGGCAAGCAAGTTCTCGACGGTGGCGTTGAGCCACAGCGCATCCGAGCGAATGGACAGCAGCATGTTGCGACGCGTCTGGGCGTCAAGCACCGCCGTGCCGGTTGAGCCCTGGTCGAGCAGCACGTCAGCATTGCCCGAGATGCTCGTGAGCGGCGTGCGCAAATCGTGCGAGATGGAGCGCAGCAGGTTGGCACGCAGCTGCTCGTTTTTGGCGAGCACCGCTGCCTCCTCGCGTGCCTCCATGGCGCGGGCGCGATCGAGCGCGAGCTCGCCTTCGCTCACGATGGCGTCGGCCAGCATCCGTTCCTCGTGCGTCAGCACATCGGGCTCGGCAACGACAGCCAGCACGCCCACCACCGAGGCGGGGTCACTCGAGCGCACGATGCTGTCGCCCGAGCGCACCGTCAGGTAGATGCCATAGAACGCCGAACCGCCAAACGTGGCGTCGAGCGGCGTTCCCACGTAGGCCGAAGCCGAGAGCAGCGGCGGCATCTGGGGCGCCAGATGGTGCACCGGCGCGGCATCGCCCACCGCCGTATAGGTCGCGCGCGGCAGCAGGTCATCATCCTCGGTATCGGCGCTGTACCACACGACCGGGCAGCCCGAAAGGCGCGCCAGCTGCGTGGCCATGGCATGCACAATCTGCGGCTCGTCGGCGCAGCGCTGCAACATGCGGTTGGTTTCGAGCACCATCTGCGTACGGCGGTCGCTAGCAGCGGCCTGTGCCAAGGCACGGCGCAGTGCCAGCGCGATTGAACTCGACACGAGCGAGACCACGAACATGATGAAAAACATGCCGGGATGAATGTGGTCGATAAACGTTAGGGAGTACCGCGGCTCGATGAACAAAAAGTTGTAGAGCGCAACGGCTGCAACCGAGCTCAGCAGACAGTACAGGCGGCTCCAGGTAAAAAACGCGCACAGCTGCACGGCGAGCACGTACACAATCATGACGCTCGGGGCAAGACCGGGTCGGTCGAGCAATGCGCCCACAACCGTCGCCGCCACGAGCAACCCCGCCGAGACGCAGGTGTCGTACAGGGGCCCGCGGCGCGTCAGCGTCGTGCGCCGCCACCAAAAGTTATCGGCAAGATCGCCATCCGAGCGAACATCCATCGGAACCGTGCCCCTCCCTCAAAAACAAAAACCACCACAAAGGGGACAGGCACCTTTGTGGTGGTTTCCCTTGTGGTGGTTCTAAGTGTAAAGCCTTTACAGTCTGCGGTCGCTAGACAAACAGCACGTGCGCGAGCAGGGCGCACACGCACACCGCAGCAAACACCAACGCCACAACCGAAATTACGCGATCGGCCATGTCCATGTTGGCGCGATTCGTAAAGAACCGATCCTCGGCGGCGTCGATGCCCGCCTCGTGCATAAGCTCCGTCGCAATCTCGCGGCGATCGAGCGCCTTTGCATCCATGGTGTCCTCCCAGGACTCAATTCTTGCCATTGCAAACTACCCTTCGCAAGCCAAAGCGCAAGCAACAGCTACGGGCGCTCGTTGGGCGCCAGGCGCTGCATCTTGTTCACGGCCTTGAACTTGGTGAACAGCGGCACATACTCAAAGCTCACGTTGGAGTTCTCCAGGCCGTACCAGCGCGCAGGCGTGCCGGCGGCGCGGCGGATGATGTACTTGAGCGTGATGGCCGTGCGCTCGCTGGGCTCCACGTCGCTCTCGGGCGCCAGCAGCTTGCGGATCATGACGAACTTGAACGT
>CAKUEU010000162.1 GCA_934646865.1 uncultured Collinsella sp.
GCAGGCGGTGCGCGATGCCACGGCGCCGGTCAGGATGGTGGCGACGAGCGACACCAGGCACAGGCCGAACATCGTGGTCGCCATGTGGCTCAGGTAGGCATTCTGCACGTCGGCGGGGTCGATGCCCTGCGCCTTGTACTCATCCTGCACGTAGGTCACGGCGCGCTGGGTGACGATGGAGCCCGACATGGAGCCCATCTTGTCAGCCATCTCGTTGGCGCCGTCGACAAGCTTGCTCTGGTCGATCAAGCCGCCCTCGATGCCCAGGCGCAGGCTCGCCATGGTGATCTTGCCGCCGTCGGCCTCAATCTGTGCCTGCATCTCTTGTGCGGCCGCTGCCTTTTGCTGCATCTCGGCGAGTTGCTCGGGCGTCATGGCCGCCATCTGCTCGGGGGAAGGCATGGCCTGGGCGGCGCTATTGTCGCTGGCCTCGCCGGATGTGCCAGTCATGTCACCCATGGAGTCGGCGTCGATGCCCTGGTTAAGCGCCAGCACAACGGTCTCGGGTAGGCTCATGATGTCGGCGAGCTTGCTGCCGTCGGCGCGCTCGTCCTCGGTGCCCTGGTAGGTGCGGATGCCGTCCTTGTCTGCCTTGCCAAACGCGGCCTCCACCGTCTTGGCGTCCTTGGCGCTCATAAAGAGCTCAAGGTCGTCGAGCGCGTCGGCGCGGATGGTGTCGGGAACGGGCGAAGCGATGCCTCCCTGCTGCACACCCACGTCGACGATGTCGCTCATATACGTGGGCAGCGCCAGGTCGGCGTTACAGCTGATCACGATGAGCACGATAGCCGCAAGCAGTGCCAGCACATGCTTCTTAAAGAGCTTGAGAATCCTCACTCGGCATCTCTCCTTTCTTGGTTACGGTCAATAATTTGGTTGGTGCGACGAAGGAGACGCACCAACTCGTTGGTATCTGCTTCGCCGAGCTGCTCAAGGAATGCCGCGGCGCGGTCCTCAAACTCTCGGCGCTTGATTTCAAGATCTTGTCGACCCTTGTCGGTCACGGTCACATGTACGCGACGGCGGTCGGTCTTTGAGTGCTCGCGTTCGACCCAACCCTTGGCCTCGAGGGCGCGCAGGATATTGGCGATGCGAGCGCTCGAGACCCATGCCTTGTCGGCAAGTTCGCTCGGCGTGAGCGAGCCGCCGGCGAGCAAAAGGGCGCGCATAACGGCCATCTCGCCGCTCAGAGCCTGGTCGGTAAAACGCGAAATGCGCTGGTGCATGCTGCCAAACTCGGTAAAGAGCTGGCGTCCAAGCTCGTGGAAATCGGTATCTTCCACCGAAAACCCCTAACACTAGAAACTACTTTCGGTGAAAGATGATACCCCTACACGCGCGCCATAATCGGTAGATTTCTGGGCATGTCTCAAAAATCTACCGGGGGCTGTGCGATATAAAGGTCGTATAAACAATTCAATTTTTTCAATTACTGAAACGTTTCAAAGAACTATCATGCACGCGGTTAGGCGAGGGGTTGTCACCACCATGACGACTGGGACTCATTTATCGCCACGTGCGATGCTCCAACTTCCCGCAAGGAGACACCAAAATAAAGGGGGTTGGAGTCATGGCATTTGACTTCACGGGTAAAACCGCGATCGTTACCGGCGGCACTCAGGGCATTGGCCTCGAGATCGCCAAGGGTATCGTGGAGGGCGGCGGACACGTTGCGCTCATCGCAAGGAACGCCGCTAAGGGCGAGGCCGCAGTGGCCGAACTCGGCGAGGGCAACAAGTTCTATCAGCTCGATGTCGCCGATGCATCCAAGGCGCGCGAGACCGTCGAGCAGATTTTCGCCGATCTGCCTCAGACCAACATTCTGATCAACTGCGCCGGCGTCATCAGCACCAAGAAGTTCGACGAGATCGACGACACCGAGTGGCGCCGCACCATCGACATCAATCTCAACGGCACCTTTACCATGATGAACGCCGTGTACCCGCACTTTAAGGCGGCCCATGCCGGCACCATCGTCAACGTGAGCTCCGTGGCCGGCAAGATCGGCGGCGGGCTGCTCGGCACCGCGGCCTACGCCAGCTCCAAGGCCGGTGTTAACGGCCTGACCAAGGCAGTTGCCAAGGAGGGCGGCAAGTTCGGCATCCGCTGCAACGCCGTGTGCCCGTCGCTCACGCTCACCGATATGACCTCGATTCTTTCTGACGAGAACTCCCAGCGCATCATCAACGGTATCCCTCTGGGCCGCGCCGCCCAGGCAAGCGAGCCGGCGCAGATGGTGCTGTTCTTCGCTTCCGACCTCGCCAGCTTCGTGAACGGCGAGATCGGCGACTGCGACGGCGGTATCGTTCTGGACGGGTAATACCCCGCGGCAATAGTTCGGCGACGGCCCCTGCGACTCGGGACCGTCGCCTTCTTTCTGATGTAGCCGCGTGCGACAACAACCCGCACGCATCAAAAGGAGAAATATATGAGTGAATCAACCGCGGTGGAGGCGCCGGCGGCCAAGGAGCCGTTCTTTAAGATGTCCTCCATCCCGGGTGCCAATAT
>CAKUEU010000163.1 GCA_934646865.1 uncultured Collinsella sp.
GTTGCGCATAGGCGGCAAAGTAGTAGACGACCTGCGGTACCAGACGGCCGACATTGATGGAGTTGGCGCTCGAAAGCTCCGTGCCAGCGGCCTCCAGGCGCTCGGCAAGCTTCTTATCGGCAAAGATGCGCTTGACGGCGCTCTGGGCGTCGTCAAAGTTGCCGCGGATGCCGCAGACGGCGACGTTGGCGCCCTCCTGCGTGGACATCTGCAGGTTCTGGACGCGGCTGACCTTGCCCTCGGGATAAAAGACAGTGATGCCCGTGCCCGGAGCGTCGGCAAAGCCGGCAAGTGCTGCCTTGCCCGTGTCGCCCGACGTGGCGGTGACGATCATGATGCGCTCGGCGCCGCCGTCCTTGGCAGAGGTGCGGGCCATCAGGCGGGGGAGCATCTGCAGGGCGACGTCCTTAAAGGCGCTCGTGGGGCCGCCAAAGAGTTCCATCACATAGGTTTGCGGGGCGTCGGCGCCCGGTGCGGCGTCGAGTTTGACGAGCGGCGTAACCTCTTCGCTCGCGAACGTGCCTCGGTATGCCTCATTCACACAGGCCGAAATTTCTTCGGCTGTGTAATCATTCAGTAACATTCCCAACACATCTTGAGCGATTTCAAAGTACGATTTATCTGCAAGCGAGCTGATATCGACCTGCTGGGTGCCCAGCTCGTCCGAGACAAACAAACCCCCGTCGGGAGCGATGCCGGTACGGATTGCCACCTTACTTGAGCACGATAAAGTGCGTCCTCGTGTACTATGATAAGTTCCCATATAACACTGCTCCTCGGATGCCTTGGTCCCAATCGGTGAAACCATGGTATCAGAGCGCGCAAAACAGGTTTGCAGAGGCTTTTAGAAAGGTAACCTCAAGCCCATGATTAAGATTGCCAAGTTTGGCGGCTCGTCGGTCGCCGACGCCGAACACTTTAAGAAGATCAAGGCCATTGTCGATGCCGACCCGGCCCGCCGTTTTGTGGTGGTTTCTGCCTGCGGTCGCCGCTTTAAGGGCGATACCAAGGTGACCGACCTGCTCTACTTGGTTAACGCACACGTTAAGTACCACGTGTCGTGCGAGGAGCTGCTCGAGGACATTGGCCAGCGCTATTTTGATATCGCTGACGAGCTGGAGCTCACCTATCCCATCCGCGAGGAGTTCGCGGCCTTTGCCGAGCGCGCCCGCTCGGGCGGCTACTCCACCGAGGAGCTCGTGAGCCGTGGCGAGTACTTCACCGCTCGCCTGATGGCCGAGTACCTGGGTCTGCCGTTCCTGGACGCCGCGACGGTCGTTGCGTTCCATCACGACGGTACGCTCAGCATGAACCGCACCTCCGAGCTGGTGCAGGAGTACGGTCAGCAGGGCGGCTTTGTTATGCCCGGTTTCTACGGCGCGACGCGTGAGGGGCAGATCAAGCTGCTCGACCGTGGTGGCGGCGATATTTCCGGCTCGATCCTGGCCAAGTGCCTTGGTGCCGACTTGTACGAGAACTGGACCGACGTCTCGGGCTTCTACTCTGCCGATCCGCGCATTGTCCCCGAAGCTCAGCCCATTGCGCGCGTTACCTACGAGGAGCTGCGCGAGCTTTCGTACATGGGCGCAAGCGTCCTGCACGAGGAGGCCGTGTTCCCCGTACGCGAGGCGGGCATTCCGCTGGTCATCAAGAACACCAACGCGCCGCAGGACCCCGGCACCATCATTAGCGAGACGGCTGACGAGGGTGAGGCAGAGCCCATCATTACCGGCGTGACCGGCAAACGCGGTTTTGTCGCCATCAATGTGGCCCGCGACCGCACCAAGCCCCGTGTCGGCTTTATGCGCCGCGCGCTTTCGGTGTTCGAGCGCTATGACGTTTCCGTTGAGCACATGCCCACCGGCGTCGACCGCTTTGGCGCCGTGGTGCAGGAGCAGGACGTTCACGATTCGCTGTACTCGCTTGTGGGCGACATTCAACAGGAGGTCGAGCCGCTCGAGATCGAGGTTGTCGAGGGCTTGGCGCTTATCGCTACCGTTGGCCGCAACCTGCGCGGTCGTGCTGGCATCTCTGGCCACCTGTTTGGCATGCTTGGCCAGGCGGGCGTGAGCGTGCGTATGATTTCGCAGAGCTGCGACGAGATCAACATCATTATCGGCGTCGAGGAGAAAGACTTCGACCTGGCGATTCAGACCATTTACCGTGCCTTCTCCGACGAAAACGGCATCGTGAAGGTCTCCGACCTGGAGGCTCCCGCACCGGTCGATCCCGCCCTGGCCTCGCTCCACAAGTAGCTGCTATCTCGCTAGATTTTTGAGTCATGTCTCAAAAATCTACAGCGGGGCGTTTCGTTTCGATTTCGTTTCGACGGGGCGGGTTTTGTGTCCGCCCCGTTCTTGTATAAACTGGGCAAGAATATCTGGCCTGCTTGGCGTGCGGGCGATAGCCACAACCTTTAAAGGGGGAAGCATGAAACAGTACACGGTTGCTATTTTGGGCGCGACGGGAGCCGTGGGCACCCAGATGCTCGAGTG
>CAKUEU010000164.1 GCA_934646865.1 uncultured Collinsella sp.
TGGCCTGGCGCTAGCATGCCGCGATTCAGTCGCGCGGACGGCATTTCCCGGTTGACAAAACTATAGGAACACCCCCCGCGCAGAAACGCAAGGCGGGTCATCGCTATATACTTAAAAGTGTAGCAATTTGAGTGACCCGAAATTCCCCATCAGGTTGCAACTCAGGCCCAAAATCGAACCATTCGCGCCACACAAGGTAGCTAAAACAGCCCGTCCCAAAATGACTGGTCGAAGTTGCGGTGGAATAGTTCTTGTTTGGCTGCTCAGGCCGCAAAAACAGGAACTATTCCACCGCAACTTATCGAGGGATGCGTTTTAGATGCGGGCGAAGTCGTAGGCTTGGGCGGCGGCTTCGCCGGCGCAGATGAGATTGGTTGTGGCTTCCCGCGGATCGAGCGCCTGGTCGAGGGGCATAGGCTTTCGGCAGACGGGAAGCACCAAGTCGATACCCTGCTCGTACACCGCATCCAGGTTGTCGGCACGACCGCCCACGACAGCGACCACCGGCTTGCCATATCGCTTGGCGCGGCGGGCCACACCCACCGGCGCTTTGCCGGCGGCGGATTGCTCGTCCATATTGCCCTCGCCCGTTATGACCAGGTCGACATCGCGCACGCGCTCGTCAAACCCAATCAGATCGAGCACCGTCTCCACGCCCGAACGCAGCCCCGCGCCGAGCGCCAGCAGCGCGGCACCCAGGCCGCCGGCGGCACCGGCACCGGGCACGCCGAGCACCGAGCCAAATGTCCGTGCGCCCTTGGGCGTGCGCAGCAACCCCTGAGCCCGCGCCCTAGCAATTGCCGTATCGAGCAGGCGGCCGTAGCCGACCATCCAGCTGTCGCACTTGTGAAGCGCCTCGGCGTCATCTGTCGGCAGGCCCTTCTGCCCACCGAACACCGCTAGGGCGCCTCGGCGTCCCACAAGCGGATTCTCGACATCGGAAAGCACCACGACACGCGCGCCGTTTAGCGCCCGAAGCGCTGGCGCCAAATCGATACTCACCACGTGTTCGAGACCCGCGAGACCGGGAGCGATATCGCGGCCGTGCTCATCGACAAGGCGCGCGCCCAGCGCCTGCAGCATGCCGGCGCCACCGTCGTTGGTGGCGCTGCCGCCCAAGCCAATATAGATAGTCTTTGCCCCGGCACGAACCGCACGGAGCATCAGCCCGCCCACGCCATAGGTTGTAGCAGCCAGCGCCGACGACTCCGTGCAAGGCGAGTACCCGATGCCCGCGGCTTCGGCCATCTCAATTACAGCCGACTCGTGCTCGCCGTCCACCAGCATCCGGGCAGGCACGTGCTCGCCCAAGGGCCCTGCCACTTCGCAAGTCACGACCTCACCGCCGCACGCGGCGACGGCGTCGAGTGTTCCCTCGCCGCCATCCGCCAGCGGCAGCGTGCTTACCTCGGCATCGGGCCACACGCGGCGCACGCCCTCGACAACCGCCGACTCCGCCTGCGTGCTCGATACGCTGCCCTTAAAGGAATCAATCGCCAGCAGCACGCGACGCGGTCGGCGCTGCACAGGGCCAAAGTCGACCGCCGCACCAACGCCCTCGCCAGCATCCGCGAGCGCCGCAGCATGAGCGGCATGCGCCTCAAGATCGGACCCGCAGCCGCAGCCGCAACCATCCACACCACGCAAACCGGCAAAATAGTTACTCAGCACCTTACGGCACTCATCCGCCAACACACCGGCGGCCACGTTAAACCGATGATTCAGGCGCGAATCGGCATTCAGGTCGTATAGCGAGCCCAGCGCGCCCGCCTTGGCGTCGGCCGCACCATACACGCAGCGCCCCACGCGCGCGTTGACCATAAGGCCCGCGCACATGCAGCAGGGCTCGAGCGTCACATAGACGGTGCAGTCGGAAAGGCGCCAACGGCCGAGCGCCTGAGCGGCGGCACACAACGCCGCAAACTCAGCATGCGCCGAAGGGTCTTGATCGAGCTCGCGACGATTGTGCGCCCGCGCGACGATCTCGCCCGCGCACACCACCACGGCACCAATGGGCACCTCGCCCACCGCCGCGGCAGCGCGTGCCTCAGCCAGCGCCTCGCACATGAACTTCTCGTCGATTTCGGTGATCGTCATCGTTCGCCTTCCCTGTTGCAAATTCAAAACGATGCTATCATTACGACTCACGGAGAGATGGCAGAGCGGTTGAATGCGGCGGTCTTGAAAACCGTTGAGCGCGAGAGCGTTCCGGGGGTTCGAATCCCCCTCTCTCCGCCACTTTTAGTGATGCACCGGCGTCATGGTCCGCTCAAACAGTGCATCGACCACGTCGGCAATCTCGGGTCGACTCTCAAGATCGTGACCCGATTCCCACCACTTGGTGAACAGTCGAATAATGCCGCCGGCGATAAACTCCGATGTCGTCTCGAGCGATACGGGGGCCAAGGCACCCTCGTCAAGCGTGCTCATCACGCGCTCGCGAATGGAGTGGGCAATGCGGTCGCAAATCATGCTGGTCAGCATGCC
>CAKUEU010000165.1 GCA_934646865.1 uncultured Collinsella sp.
TTGCCCGTATCGTAGGCAATGCGCCGAATGCTCGCCATCGAAATTTATCGATGGCCTATTTCAGACTGTAATGGGTTGGAAACGGCGGGCCTATTGTGCCTGCGCGTTCATGAAAACCAGGGTGTTTTCGTCTGAAAGCTCGGGGATGTGACGATAGCCGATGTTGAATGCGGTAAGTCCGCTTGCATCCTCGAGCTCGTTTTCTGCCATCCACCGCACCATGGAGCCGCGCGCCTTTTTGCTGGCGGTCGACCGTTGGATGGGCTTCCCGTTGCGGATACCCTCGCCAAAAAGGCATGTGACGGCCGTGGCGTCGCCCGCGAGATGGGGCAGAACGGCTTTGGCATACTCTACGCTGGCGAGGTTGACGATCGTGGTGTTTGAGCCTGCCGGGGCGATAGCCTGCGCGAGCTTGTCGCTCCAAAACGCGTAGAGGTCTCGGGCATCGTCAACGGCGAGCTTCGCGCCCATTTCCAGCCGATACGGTTCGACGGCATGAAAGGGGCGTACGCATCCGTAAAGGCCCGAGAGGATCCACAGATGGTCTTGCAGCCATGCGAGCTGCGCGGAATCCATCACCTCGGGCGCCATGCTCTGGTATTGAATGCCGTGATAGGACATGACGGCAGGGGAGAGGTGACGGGCGAGTGCGGGATTGTCGAGATCGTCGTTTCCCAAGATGGGCCCGAACTCATGCAGGGTGTTGAGGCAAGGCCCCAGCAGTTTGTCACTCACGTTCCATAGCGCCTGCAGACCGCCGCTGCCTTCATTCTGCTCGATATCTAGCAGTGCGCGGTGGAGGCGAGCCGTCTCGTGCACAAAAGGTGGAATGCCCAGGACTTCAAAAGCATCCCTGGCCGCGCGCATTTGCTTGGCGGGCGAAATGATGACCTGCAGCATGGACTCTCCTCTGCCAAAAAGGAAGTTGCGGTGGAATACGGTCTGTTTTGGCCGGTTATGGGCCAGTTTAGTCCGTATTTCACCGCAACTGATGAAAGGTTGGTTAGGCGCGCTCGAGGAAGGCCTTGTAGCCGCGGTAGGCCTCGTAGATATCGGCCTTGTTGGCGACCTCCCACAGGGCGTGCATGGACAGGACGGCAACACCGGAGTCGATGACGTTCATGCCGTACTTGGCCATGATGTAGGCGATGGTGCCGCCGCCGCCCGCGTTGACGCGACCGAGCTCACAGGTCTGGAAGTCCACGCCGGCCTCGTCCATGATGTCGCGGATGAGGGCCACGTACTCGGCGTCGGCGTCGTTGGAGCCGCCCTTGCCGCGGCTGCCCGTGTACTTGTTAAAGCACAGGCCGCGACCCATGAAGGCTGCGTTCTTGGTCTCGAACTTGCCGGCGTAGCCCGGGTCGAAGCCGGCGGACACGTCGGAGGAGAGCATGCGGCTGCGGGCGAGTGCGCGGCGCAGGGCCAGCGGGCTGTCCTCGCCGGCGAGCGTCATGATCTCGGCGACGGTGTTCTCGAAGAAGCGGCTCGTCATGCCGGTGGCGCCCACGGAGCCGATCTCCTCCTTGTCGACGATGAGCGTGATGCTCGTGCGCTCGACATCGGCGACATTGATCTGGGCGAGCATGGACGGATAGGCGCAGACGCGGTCGTCGTGGCCATAGCCCAGAATCATGGAGCGGTCGAGGCCCATATCGCGGGCGGGGCCGGCGGGCACGACCTCGATCTCGGCGGAGAGGAAGTCCTCCTCCTCGACGTCGTACTGCTCCTTGAGGATGTCCAGGAACATTTGCTTGACGGGCTCCTTGGGGGCGTCCTTGTCGTTCTCGTCAAACTTGACGGGGCGGCCGCCCACGATCACGTCGAGGATCTCGGCGTCGACGGCGTCCTTGGCGGGCTTGGACATCTGCTCGCTCGAAAGGTGGATCAGCAGGTCGGAGATGGTAAAGACCGGGTCGTCCATCTTGTCGCCGATGTTGATGTCGACGGTGGTGCCGTCCTTTTTGCAGATGACGCCCACAAGCGCGAGCGGGGAGGCCACCCAGTGGTAGCTCTTGACGCCGCCGTAGTAGTGCGTGTCGAGGTAGGCCATGTCGCCGGCCTCGAAGGCGGGATTCTGCTTAAGGTCCAGGCGCGGCGAGTCCACGTGGGCGCCCAGGATGTTAAAGCCCTGCTCGAGCGGGGCGGTGCCAAGGTTGACGAGCATAAGGTCCTTGCCGTGGTTGGCGGCGTACACCTTGTCGCCTGCCTTGAGCTCGCGACCCTCGGCAATCACGGTCTCCAGGTCGACGTATCCCGCCTCCTCGGCCATCTTGATGCCGGTCTTGACGCACAGGCGCTCGGTCTTGCTCTCGCTCAAAAACTGCTTATAGCCGCGGCAAAGCTCCTCGAGCTCCTCGATTTGCTGTGGCGTGTACTTTTTCCATGCGCAGGGACGCTCCATGACGCAGGCTCCTTTCGGATCGATCGTGCTGGTTGA
>CAKUEU010000166.1 GCA_934646865.1 uncultured Collinsella sp.
TAGAAAAACGCCAGGCCCGGTGTCATTAAAAACACGAGCATGGTGCAGATGAGCATAAACGTTGTCGATCCCGTATCGTACATTCGCTCCCCCTTGGTCGCATGAACGTTGTCGGCGCTCATGATGGAGCTGAAGGGCAACTGGTGTAGACCAGATACGGCGTTATTAAACGCTGCGTTGTCGAATGGAAACGGTGCCGCAATCTTGGAAACGGCACGGCAACGGGCGCGAAACGAACGGGAAACGTGCGGGCGAAAGGGGCGCGCCCGGCCCGGCCCCGGCTAGCGACGGAACAGCTCGCGAGCGCGATCGCGGAGGTTGGTGGCTCGGATGACGCCCTCGTAGCGGTTGATGCGCAGGCGCGGAAAGGCGTTGAAAAAGCGCAGGTCACGACGGCTGAGCGACACGCTCGGCACCGGACGACTCGTGCGCCTGCCGGTGCGGAGACGGCCGAGCGACGGGCGCGGCATACTCGGCGCGGCATCGGCAACGCGGCGAGCGGCAAGCGCCAGGCCGCGAGCACCGTCCGAGATAAACGTCGGCATTGAAGCCTTTTCACGCAGGGCATCGAGGGCCGCGTCACCCAGCTCGGCGAGCCACGCGTTAATGGCACGTCCCCGGATATGCGTCTGAGCCACCGAGTCGATCGCCGAGTCGGGAATGCGCTCGAGCATGGAGTCCGAGGCATCGGCAAGCGATTCGTTAATGCGGTCGGCAAGGTCGGCGCGCACGCGCTCGAGCTGGTCGGACAGACGGCGCCAGCTCGCCAGCGAGCACAACGCGTCCACGATCATCGCAACGGCAACGGCAAAGGCCGCCAGCCGCACGATCAACACCGGCAGATGGCCGAGCAGCCCCAGCAGCGCCGGCTCCACCAAACGACAAATGCACAGGGCACCCAGGCCAAACGCACAGGCCCAGTACAGGCAAATGCGCCCATGCAGGTTAAACGGCAGATGCGAATAGTCCCAAAACCGGGCGCCCGTCGTTTTCTCCAGCAACACGCCCACGCTGTATTCGATCACGCTGCATACGAGCGCCGCGGCGACAAACTGACTCGAGGCATCCGGAATCCTGCGCAGCAGCAGCCAACAGGCAATGCCGCCCGCGCCATAGATGGGGCAGCACGGCCCCAGCAAAAAGCCGCTGTTGGCAAAGCGTCCGTGGTTGAGCATGGCGCAGACCGTCGACTCCCATGCCCAGCCGCAAAGCCCGTAGAAGGCAAACGAGAGCACCAGCGCCGAGAGCGGGCAGGCGGCAAGTGTCGCGCCGTCAAATGCCATGTCGATCGCGGTTCCCACCGACTACCCTCTCCTCTTGTCGCTCGAATCTTTGCTCAAGCTGTCACTCGAGCCCTCACTCAAATCAGCCACGCCGCCCTTTCGCGGCAGACGGCCGGCAACCGTCTCACACAGCGCGCACCACTTATCCGCCATACACACAATCCAGGCCTCGCGACACGTCGGCGGCACCGGTACCAGCGGAAACATATGGCGCGCGATGATATTCCGCTCGCGCGGCGTCAGCTCAAAATCTTCCTCGGCACGCGCCAGGGCAAAAAACGGATGCCGAAACCCGTGCAGCCGATGGCTTGGATCGGGGTCATGCCAATCGTAGAGAAAGTAATCGTGCAGCAGAGCCCCACGCAGCAGCGAGGCGCGGTCGACCGAAATGCCAACACGCCCCAAGTGCTCGGCAAAGGACAGGCTTGCCCGTGCCACCGAGGTCACATGCGCGTACACCGTCACGTCACCATGCTGGATAAACTCCCGCGTCAGGTCCAAACGCCCCGCTTGGGCCAGCTGGCGGGCAGCACGGTCGACTTCGCGCGCGATCTTCTCGGCACGAGTGGGTTCGGACATGCAGCCTCCTTCCAGTGGCTCATGGCGGCGAGCTATTGCCTGCGCACTATCAATAAAATCCTCATGGAACCTACCAGTATGGCATCGGACAAAACGTTTTGCCCCACCAGTTGTCGAATTACCGCGCCGCCGTCACATATCAAACGCCAAAATGTGCGAGACTGTCTTGTGCAATTGTGCCGGCCGAGGGAGCGCCGGCGCTCGATTCGCATGGAGTAACCAACAACGATGCTGCTTACGCAAACGACAACGCCCGAGGACGTCAAGGCTCTCGATCGCGCCGAGCTTCCGCTGCTCTGCGGCGAGATCCGCCACGCCATCCTCGAAAGCTCCGCCGCCGTCGGCGGGCACGTTGCCCCCAACCTGGGCGTCGTTGAGCTCACGGTCGCGCTCCATCGCGTGTTCAACTCCCCCACCGACAAGATTGTCTTTGACGTGTCGCACCAGACCTACGCCCACAAGGCGCTGACCGGGCGCGCGTATACCTATATCGATCCGGAGCGTTTTGGCGAGGCCTCCGGCTTTGCCAACCCCGACGAGTCCGAGCACGA
>CAKUEU010000167.1 GCA_934646865.1 uncultured Collinsella sp.
GCCTGCATCAGCTTGCGGCGCTCGACGGACATGGTCTCGGGCATGGTGATGATCACCTTGTAGCCGCGGGCGGCCGCCACGGAGGCGATGCCGACGCCGGTGTTGCCGCTCGTGGGCTCGATGATGGTGTAGTCGCCGCCGCGCACGAGCTTGCCGGCCTTCTCGGCCTCGTCAATCATGTTCTTGGCGACGCGGTCCTTAACGGAGCCGGCGGGGTTGAAGTACTCGAGCTTGACGAGCACGCGTGCCTTGAGGTCCTCGTCGGCCTCAAAGTGGGTGAGCTCCAGAAGCGGGGTGTGGCCGATAAGCTGATCGATGGACGTGTAAACCTTGCTCATGATGAACCTCCAAAGTGTTCAAGCTACTGGTTGCCGGGTGAATGACGACATTTCTTATTAGCTAAACCCATAAACCTTATAGGTTGTTCGTTTAGCTGTTGAAAAGCATAGTAGACACTAAAGCCTACTAATGCAATAGGAAAAAGATATTTATTGCAAGATGATTAACCCGCTGGACTGGAACGGGAGTTTTCAAAACCAATTTTTCGGCTAGAATTGCTTCGAACAAAAGACCGAAAGGCAGCACTATATATGTTGGTTTCTACTAAGGGCAGGTATGCCCTGCGCGTTATGGTCGACCTGGCTGAGCACCAGGCGACCGGTCGCATTCCGCTCAAAGAGATTGCGGCGCGCCAGGGGATTTCCGAGAAATATCTCGAGAACATCTTGGCCACGCTCGTGCGCGCCAATATGCTCTCGGGCATGCGTGGCAAGGGCGGCGGCTACGTGCTCACGCGCCCGCCCGAGCAGTACACGGTGGGCGAGATCCTGCGCCTGACCGAGGGCAGCTTGGCGCCGGTTGCCTGTCTGGACGGCGACTGCAAGGGCTGCTCGCGCTCGGATGAGTGCCCCACGCTCGACGTGTGGAAGAACCTGGACAAGCTCATCAACGACTACCTCGACGGCGTGACGCTCGATCAACTCGTCGCGCCCAACGAAGGCTACGACTACGTGATTTAGCCCCACCTGCCATGTGGGGACGGGGTAGAAATGGTGGAATTTCTGACCCTCTGAGACTGGACAAAGAAGGCCGCCCGTTCTTGCGATGGGCGGCCTTTACTTTGAGTTTCTGCGACTCCTGGCATCAGATTGTTCTAATCGTTGGCGACGCCATCGAGGATGCTGCGCATGATGGATACCAGGATGCTGCCCATAAAGGCCGAGCCA
Organism: uncultured Collinsella sp.; assembly: GCA_934646865.1. Lineage (GTDB taxonomy): Bacteria > Actinomycetota > Coriobacteriia > Coriobacteriales > Coriobacteriaceae > Collinsella. The sequence goes on from CAKUEU010000167.1 coordinate 1,227, forward strand.
AAGCTGGCGATGGAAATGCCGGCGCCTAGGAGGTTGACCGACAGGTAGCTGGCGAGCTCGAGCATAAAGCTGTTGACCACGAGCTGGAAGATGCCCAGCGTGATAATGGTGAGCGGCAGCGAAATGACCGTGAGGAACGGCTTTACGAGCGAGTCGACGATGTTTAGGAACAGCCCCACAAAGGCAAAGCAGACCCAGGCTTCGGCAAAACCGAAGGGCTGGATGCCGGGGACGAGAAACGTGGCGATCGCGATGGCGATCGAGGTGAAGAGCCAGTTAAGCATAAAGCGCATGGTGCGATCCCTTTCTGCGCAGACAGTGTGTCGCTTTGTTTGGGCGCCCATTGTCTCAGATATTCGTGGAGCTTACGTGCGCGTTTGGTTTCAAAACGGCGTTCGTCCTAAAAAACGTGCCGCTGGCAGAGAGTCTTGTCGCTTTAGTTTGGTGGTGTGCTACACTGCTACGGGCAAATGCCCCATGCATTGTTTTATTGCATATTACGGGCGAACGATGCCCGATGTCAGTATCAACTTCGATGCCTTTTGGCGGGTTTGGCGGTGATCGATGAATATCGAGAACATGTTTGACAAGCCTGATGTCAAGCAGCTGGTCCACGCATTTAGTCTTTTGGACGACGAGAAGGATATTCAAGCGTTTTTGACCGATATCTGCACGCCGCGCGAGATCTGCGATCTTTCGCAACGCCTGCAGGTCGCGCGTTATCTGGATGAGGGCGAGCCCTATGTTGAGGTTCAGGCCCGCACCGGCGCTTCGTCCACCACGGTGAGCCGCGTGTCCAAGGCGCTCAACGGCGAGTACGGCGGCTATCGCAAGATCCTCATCAAACTGGAGGATGGCGAGTAGGCCAGCGGCAAAAAACGAATTGCACAGAACCGTCCCTTCGGGGGCGGTTTTTTGGTGTGGGGCCATGTTGTCCGCGTGGGCGGGTAGGATGGATACATTGAATATTGCGAACGGTTTGAGTGGAGGACCATGCCTGTTCGAATCTATACCACCAATGCCGGCACGGATTTGAGCGATGCCGAGGCCGCGCTGCTTGCCGACCTGGTTGCCCGCCACGGGCG
>CAKUEU010000168.1 GCA_934646865.1 uncultured Collinsella sp.
TCGTCGAACAGCGCGGTCTCGGCGCCCTCAAAGGCATCGCCCATCTGCTCGGGGCAGGTGGTGGCGAGCGCCGTCAGAGCATCGAGGGCCTCCCAGCGGGTCTGAGCCTCGGGGCGGTCGAGCGCCTCGATCAGCGCAGGCACGCAGGGCACGACACGCTGCGGGTCGCGCTCGGCCAGCAGGTGCAGCACGCGGGCGGCAAACTGGCGGATACGGCGCGTGGGGCAGCCGAGCTCCTGGACCAGGCGATCGACGGCGTTCTCGTTCTCCTCTGCCAGCTGGAGCTGTGCCAGCTCCTCGTCGGTGAGCTGTTCGTCTTTATTTTCTGCCATAGTTACCTCTTCTTATTTCCTAGCGTGCTTGTCAGCACCCTTGCTGTCATCGGTGACCGAGATGAGCTGTCGGTCGGCAGCGCCATTGTGACGCGCGCGGCGGCGGTCCTCGGCGTCGCCCGCATCGGCGGCGGCGCGATGGGCCTTATTGACGTTAAAGACCTCGTCATGCTTGCGCCACGGGCCAACAGACTCGCCAAAGCTCATCTTAAGGCCGGCGATAAAGCCGCCGAGCCAGCCGATCGGCGCAAACTGCACCAGCGGGAACAGCGAGAACACCCAGGTCAGCAGGACGACGGCCGCCGCACCCGCAAAGTTGGCAATCCAGTAGTCGCGCTTGGTGATCACGCGCTTTTCGCAGGCCCACTGGCCGCACAAAAAGCCGATGTAGATCGCAAAGAGAAAGAGCACCAGCGCAAGCACCACGAACGTCCAGCTCATAGGCGCTACTCCCCGTGATGGTGGCCGCAGCAGCACTCGTGGCCGTCATCGTGGCCATGGCCGCCGCAGCACTCGTGGTCCTCGCCATGGTGGTGGCCGCAACCGCACTCGTGGTCGTCGCCGTGCTCGCCGCAACCGCAGCCCTCCTCGTGGGCACCATGCTCCTCGGGGCGATACTGCGACCAGTCCAGACCGGCAGCGATGGCATCGGCCTCCTCCTTGTAGAGAACCGTGATGGCCTGGGTGCCCAGCTTGGCGCCACCGATGGCGTCGAGCATGTCGTAGAGCGTAAAGGCGACGTCGGCGCCGGGCAGCGCGAGCTCGCGGTCGTCGGCGTAGGCAAGGGCCAGGCGCAGGTCCTTAATGAAATGCTCGACCATAAAGCCGGGTTTGTAGTCGCCGTCGAGCGCCTTGGGGGCCAGGCTCTCCATGGCGCCGGACTTGCCGGTGCCGCCCAGGATCATCTGACGGGTCTTCTCCAGATCCAGGCCGTTGAGCTCGGCAAATGCCATCGCATCGGCCATGCCGACCATGCAGGCGCCCAGCGACACCTGGTTTGCGAGCTTGGCCGCCTGGCCCTTGCCGGCGCCATCGAAGCAGCAGATGTTGGCCGCGAAGGTGGCCAGGATGTCGCGGACCGGGGCGATGTCGTTCTCGGTGGCGCCCACGATAGCCGTGAGCGTGCCGGCGATCGCGCCCGACTCGCCGCCGGTGACGGGGCAGTCAAACGCCATGCGACCGGAGACCTGGGCGGCCTCGGCAATGTCGCGCGCAAGCTCGGGCGAGCTCGTGGTGAGGTCGATCAAGACCGCGCCCGGCTTGGTGCACGCGAGCAGGCCGTCGCCTGCCAGGTAGAGTTCCTCGACCTCGGAGGGATAGCCCACCATGGTAAAGACGACATCGGCGTTCGCCACGGCGTCGACCGGCGTATCGGCCCAAACGGCACCGCGCTCGATAAGCGCGGCGGCCTTGGACTTGGTACGGTTGTTGACCGTGACGGGATAGCCGGCATCCAGGATGTGGCCGGCGATGGGGGCACCCATGATTCCGGTGCCGATGAATGCGACGGAGAGCTTGTTTGCCATGAAACCTTTCCTTTTGGGTTGGGTGTTGTTACCAGGTTGAATACTCGGCGCCAGTGCTTGAACTGCGGGGCGCCTGTGGTCGTAGCGCCTGCCTACTCGCCACGTACGCGACGCGCGATGCGATCGGAAAGCGAGGCTTTCTCGGCGCGGTTCTTACCCCAAAACGCGCAAGCCACCATGCCGGGGCCCACGTGCGAACCGATGGTGGGGCCCACGGAGCTGCGGATGATGGTGACGTCGGCGCAGCCTTCCTCCTTGCGGATGGCGGCCTCGAGCCAATCGCCGTCCTTCTCGGCATCGGCCGTCATGATGGCGATGGGCATGGTGCGATCGGGCACGTAGTTCTCGCGGAACGACTTGAGGATGGACTTGAGCGCCTTCTTGCGGCCGCGGTTGACGCCGATCAGCGACAGCGAGCCGGCCAGGTCGTAGGAGAGCTCGGGCTTGAC
>CAKUEU010000169.1 GCA_934646865.1 uncultured Collinsella sp.
AGCACCTCGCCGTGGCTGTCACGAACGATGGATCCGTTGGAGCAACAGGCATCGAGCGCCAAACCTGTAAAGCCATGTTCACCGATCGGCAGCGTCGAGCGGCCCGTTGCGGGGACCACGTGCAGCCCGGCCTCGGTCAACTCGCGAATGGCGCGGCGGATGGTTCCGTCGGCCTCGTGCAGGGCGTTCAACAGCGTTCCGTCTAGGTCACTCGCAAACATCTTGATCATGGGCATGCCTCTCCTTCGTCTGCACGATATTGTAGACGAAGGAGAGGCATGTTCTCGTATGGGCACCCCACACTGCAGCGATTGCTTCTGTTAAACCGCTGCACTGCGAACGTCACATTGTTTGTCGTGAGCGACTTTTCAAGCGATAAAACAGCACCGTCGTCAGCATCAGTACCACCAGCATAGCTGCGAACACAGCCGCCGGCGCCCATCGATCATATGCGAATCCGTATGCCAATTGGCCAAAAGGCGTTGCGCAAGAAAGCGCCATGTATACGACCGAAAGCACCTTTCCGCAGAGTTCCGTCGGCGCCGTCCGCTGAACGAATGCAACGATTTCGACCGATGCAACACTTGCCCACACCATGACCCATGCCGAACCGACTGTAAGCGCGGCAAACACAATTACGTCAACGCCGATCGGTAGCGTGACAATAACCGGCACGACTCCAAGGCAGATCATCGCAACATATCGGCATATGCCATTGAAAGAAAAGCGATTCGGCCAAATACCGACTAGGCCGCCGCCTACAAGGCCGCCCAGTCCCATAGCCGCCTCAATAATCCCAACGCAGGAAGATTGCATGCCGAGATGCCTTGTAACAATAACGGGCGCACCAATCGTTAACCCAACCAACGCAAGATTCAAAACAGCCGTAAGCAAAATCACAGCGAGCAACGAGGTGTTTTGAAGCAGATACCGAATCGCCGACAGAAAATCGCCTTGGCATGCCATACGAGTCGAGCTATCCCCCGTCACTTCAGAGGGAACATTTTGTTTGAGTGTGGTCCAAAACAGCAGCGACGACATCGCAAACGCCGCCGCCGCGATCGCGCAAAGGACGTCAATTCCAAGGCATCCGTAGACGGCTGTTCCAACCACGGGACCTAGAATATTGCTCGCCATGGTCGTCTGTGACACTAATGCGGTGGCCCGCTCGACCTTTTCCTTGCCGGCTATGCGCAGCGTCTCAATTTGAAGTATCGGCTTCAGAATAGATTGAACGACGTATTGAACGCACAGCATCACCGCCACAACGGCCGCAAGGGGCAACGAGCACTTCATGGGGATAAATAGCATCGCTGCAACCATTAAAACAATACCGAGAGCTGCTAGAACGCTGCGATGCCCCTCTCGATCAGCTAATACTCCGCCAGCCGGAGTCGCAAGCACGCCCGGTATAAACGCCATCGCCGCGACGGCGCCATATAACGTCGATGAACCGCTGCGATCGAGCAGGTAAAGCGGACACGCAAAGCACAGTGCCGATAGCGTCGAATACGTGCACAGCTGCGCAATAAGAAGACCAATGAGCCTGATAGACCGCGCTGTTTTTGGTGCCAGCGAGACGCGAGCGCTTCTTATTTTATCCATGGGTTCGCCCCTTATACATACCGTTAGTATGTATTTGACGACTTGAAAAGGGCGGCCGGAGCCACCCTCTCAAATCTATTACATACTGTTGGTATCTATATTACCACCCGGCACGGTTCCATACGTCCCAAATCTGATCCGTTGTCTGAAGCACTTCGTTACCCAATTCGAGCCCCACCGCAGCCGCCATCCGAGCCAAACACTTGGCACGGGCAAGCATTCGGTCCTTGGGCTCAAGCGGACGAAACAGTGGCAGCAGCCATAGATTCGCCAGCAACGATACGGCCTCTGCCGCTTCGCGCGGACATTCGCACGCAATGGAGCCGTCGGCGATACCCTCCTCGATCACCGGCAACAGATAACCATCGGCAGACTCGTCAAACGAACCCCGGTACTGCATCGCCAACAGCCGCGAGCTTTTTACCGGATCTGCCGCGGGGTGCATGCGCGTCCATAGCTCAATCTGCGGAACGACGGACTCGGGCGCATAAAGTCGCTTGAGCTTTTGAGCGCCCGTCATGTCGCCGGCACCCAGCGTCGCGCGGCGGCGTTCAACCAAGGGGGCCATCGCTCGATCAAACGCGGCGTTGAAAATCTCTTCTTTGCTCTTGAAGTGATGATAGATAGCGCCCTTGGTCATGCCATCGAGGCGGTCGACGATATCTTGAATGCTCGTTCCCTCATAACCC
>CAKUEU010000170.1 GCA_934646865.1 uncultured Collinsella sp.
TCCTCGGCGCCCTCAAAGTCAAAGGCGCGCTGGCAAATGCGGACCTCGTCGCCCGCACGGCAACCGGCCTTCTCGAGCGCGTCGTCAACACCCATACGCGCAAACTTATGCTGCAGGTAGATGACGGCTTCCTCGTTTTCCCAGTCGGTCTGGATGACCATGCGCTCGATGGCACGACCGACCACGCGGAAGGCACCGGGCTCTTCCTGGACAATGCGGAACCGCTTCTCGCGCTGCAGACGGCGGCGCTCCCACTCCTCGTCGCGCAGATCGACCGGCTCATCAGAGACCGCCAGCTCGGCGCGAAGCTTAGCCACCTGCTCGCCTACGGCAAGCATCAGCGTATTGAGACCGGCACCCGTCACGGCGGACACGGCAAAGAACATATGACCGTCGTCGAGTGCCGCACGCTTAAGGTCGGCAATCTTGTCGGCCGTGCCCGGCGCATCGCACTTGTTGGCGACGACGATCTGCGGACGCTCCGAAAGCTCGGCGCCATACTGCTCGAGCTCACGGTTGATGATACGGTAATCCTCGACCGGGTCGCGATCCTCAAACCCGCCCGTCATGTCAACGACATGCATGATGAGCGCCGTGCGCTCAATGTGACGCAGGAACTGATGGCCCAGGCCCTTGCCCTCGCTTGCGCCCTCGATCAAACCAGGAACGTCGGCAACGACGTAAGAATACTCACCGGCACGCACCATGCCGAGGTTCGGCACGAGCGTGGTAAACGGATAGTCGGCGATCTTGGGTCGGGCGGCACTCATGCGCGCGATAAGCGAGGACTTGCCCACCGAGGGGAAGCCTACGAGCGCGGCATCGGCCATAAGCTTCATCTCGAGCTCAATCCAGTGCTCCTCGGCCGGTTCGCCCAGCTGAGCGAACGCGGGCGCGCGGCGCACCGACGTCACAAAGTGCGTGTTGCCCAGGCCACCGGCACCGCCGGGCGCCACGACAACGCGCTCGCCATCATGCACCAGGTCGGCAATCTCGAACATCGGGGTCTGCGTCTCGGGGTCGAGCTCGCGCACCACGGTGCCCATAGGAACCTTCAAAATTAGGTCCTCGCCGCTCTTACCGTTACGACGGGCACCCTGCCCGTGCGTGCCGCGCTCGGCGCGGAAGTGATGCTTAAAGCGGTAATCGATCAACGAAGACAGCTGAGCATCGGCCTGGATGACGACATTGCCGCCACGACCGCCGTCGCCGCCATCGGGGCCGCCCTTGGGGACAAATGCCTCGCGCCTAAACGACATGCATCCGGCTCCGCCGTCGCCGCCGCACACGTTAATGCGGCTGATATCGGTGAACTGTGACAACAGAATCGCCTCCTACAAAAAGAGGGAGACCCTTGAATCCTAAAACTCAAGTGCCTCCCACATATGTGCTCTATGAAGGGTGAATTACGCGTTCGCGAGCGGGCGTACGCTGACCCTGTGCTTGATACCCTTGTGGAACTCAACGGTACCGTCGACCAGCGCGAACAGCGTGTCGTCCTTGCCACGGCCAACGTTCTCACCCGGGTGGATGTGCGTGCCGTGCTGACGGACGAGAATCGTGCCCGTGGTTACCGTCTGGCCGGCGAAGCGCTTCGTGCCAAGGCGCTGACCGCGGGAGTCACGGCCATTACGGGAGGAACCGAGTCCTTTTTTGTGTGCCATTGTGTATACCTACTCTTTCGTTACGAGTGTAATCTACTCGGCGACGGGAGCCTCGGCAACAGCCTCGGCCTCTGCCTTGACAGCCTTCTTGGCGCGGGACGTAGCCTGGACCTTCACGATCTTCAGCTTGGTGAGCTGCTGACGGTGACCCTTCAGACGACGATAGCGCTTACGCTTGTGGAACTTGAAGACCAGCTGCTTCTCGCCCTTGAACTGCTCAACGATCTGAGCGGTAACCTTGGCCTTGGCCAGCTTGTCGGGATCGGTGACGATCTTCTTACCATCGTTGAGGAAGATGACCGGCAGGGTGACCTTGTCGCCCTCATTGCCCTCGATCTTCTCGACGGTGATGACATCGTCGGTGGCGACCTTGTACTGCTTGCCGCCCGTGTTAACGATTGCGTACATGTTTACTTGCCCTTCATGCATCAGTTAGTGCAACAGCCGAATATAGTAGCAGGCGAAAATACCCCCGTCAACGAGTATGTGGAGCAAATCCACAAGTTCGCACAGGTATGGGGCTGACGAGTCGGCCCTCGTCGTCCTCGCATGCTTGATTCTGACGCTCGACATCGTAGGAGCAGATGGTCACGAGGTCTTGCATACCGGTGGAAACAATAGGTGCATC
>CAKUEU010000171.1 GCA_934646865.1 uncultured Collinsella sp.
TAATTGGGAACCAGAAAGACCTTCATAGCGTTGCAGCTTTCTCGCTCAAAACCGATACCTGGGATTGCAGCTCATCATCGGAGCGCTCACCACCGGCAAACCTCGTGCCGTACAGGAAAAACTCGACATTACCCTTGGCGCCATGGATGGGCGACACGCACACGTCGACCGGGAAGAGGCCCTTGACGGCAAAGAGCTCAATCGCCGCCACGAGTGTGTCGACGCGCACGGCAGGGTCCGTCACGATGCCGCCCTCGCCCACCAGTGCCGCCGGAGCCTCAAACTGGGGCTTCACGAGAGTGCAGAACGAGCCGACAGGAGTCAGGCATGCCAATACCGCATCAATGATATTTGCGATACTCGTAAACGAAACATCGCAAACGGCCAGGTCAATGGCACTCGCATAGCCAAGTTCGGGCAGCTGCGTCACGTTGGTGCGCTCGTGGAGCGTCACGCGATCGTCCTGGCGCAGCGACCAGTCAAACTGAGCTCGGCCCACATCGACCGAAACAACGGTCGCAGCGCCACGTTTGAGCAAACAATCGGTAAAGCCGCCGGTAGAGCACCCCACGTCCAGGCAGGCAAGGCCCGTGGGGTCGATGCCAAAAGCATCGAGCGCGCCCTCGAGCTTAAGACCACCGCGACCAACGTAGGGGATGCGGCCCTTCACATGCAGCGGCAGACCCGGCGTCACCTTGAGTCCCGGAGAGGTCAAGCGCTCACCACCGCTCGAGACCAAGCCGGCCATAAGAGTGCGAAGGGCATCCGCGCGATCGGCGCAGATGCCCTGTGAAATCAGTTCGTCATCGAGACGCACACGTTTCATGAATGCCATCAACCATTCGTATCCGGAGATGCAGCCTGCGTACCCTGGGATTCGTTTGCCGCATCCTCATCATATTCCTGCTCGAGCTTATCGGCCTCACGCGGCGTCAGCTCAAACTTGTCGACCATATCGACCGCACGGGAGCCCAGCTCAATCGCCTCGTCAAACAGATCGAGCGAACGCTCCAAGGACGTATCCTTGGAGCGAACGGTAGCGATAATCTGGTCCAGACGGTCCGAGATCTCGTCGAAGTTGCGGACGGAACCCTCTGGCATGGCTACTCCTCGACGGAGTCGGTGTCGGCCTCGACAGCCTCAGCGGCGTCCATATCCTCGGCGAGCACACCGGCGGCGGCCTGAGCGGCAACAACCTTGGCGGCAGCCTCGGCAGCCTGGGCCTCCTCGCGAGCGCGATCCTCGGCCAGCAGCTCCTGGTACAGGTCCTCGCCCGGCAGCTCCTCGCTGCGAGCGATCTTGCCCAGCACACCGTTGACAAACGATGCGGACTGGTCGGTACCGTAAGCCTTGGCAATCTCGACAGCCTCGTTGATCACGATGGCGTCCGAGACCTCCTCGTCGGTAAGGAAACGCATCTCGTAGACGGCAATACGCAGCAGGTTGCGGTCGGCGCCGGGCATGCGCATAAGATCCCAGTTCTTGGCAACGGCGCGCAGGGCACAGTCGATGCGATCGATGTGCTCATAGGCACCGCGGCAAAGCTCCAGCGCATAGGGGTCGAGGGGACCCTTCGAGATCAGGAAATCGCCCTCGAGGACGCGCTCGAGCGGGCTGTCCGTGGCCTCGGCCTGGAACAGTAGCTGCAGCGCCTGACTGCGGGCAAGCGTGCGCCCGCGATAAACCTTAAGGCTCAAAGGTTACTCCTTGGGGAAAACGAGGCCGTCGATGCAAACGTCAACGCGCTCGACCTCGACGCCCACCTGGGCATCGATGGCGGCGACCACGGCGGCGCGAACGGCCTCGGCGAGTTTCTTGAACGGATAGCCAAAGAACACCACGACACGCACGGTGAGTGCGAGCTTGTCACCGATGACCTCGGCCTCGACCGCCGGCTCGGAAGCCGGGGCCTTGGACGAGAGCATCATAGAGACAAGGTTGGTGGCAAGGTCCTTGACGCCAACGGAGGCGATGCCCTCGACATCCGACACGGCGCGCGAGACGATGGCGGTCAGAACATCGGGCGAAATGCCGATGCCGTCAATCTTAATTTCCTGGGGCATGAATCCTCCTAGAAGAGTTGGTTGCTAGACGCGGGAGACGAACTTGCCGTCGCGGGTGTCAACCTTGATGACCTCGCCCTCGTTGAGGTACATGGGGACCTGGATGACAGCGCCGGTGTCGATGGTGGCCGGCTTGGTGGAACCCTGGACGGTGTCGCCCTTAAAGCCCGGGTCGGTCTGGACGATGGTGGTCTCGATGAACATCGG
>CAKUEU010000172.1 GCA_934646865.1 uncultured Collinsella sp.
TTGGCCATGCGCTCGAGCGCCTCATCGGTGTAGCCCGGGGCGATGATGACCTCGACGAACTGCTTGTTCTGGTCGGCAAAGTGCTCGACCAGCTCATAGGGAACCTCGCGGTTGCAGGCGATGATGCCGCCGAAGGCGCTCTTGGGGTCGCAGGCAAAGGCGCGGTCGTAGGCGGACGTGATGTCCTCGGCCACGGCAGAGCCGCAGGGGTTCTGGTGCTTGAGGATCACGCAGGCCGGCTCGTCGAACTCGCGGACCAGGTTCCAGGCGGCGTCGGCGTCCAGGTAGTTGTTGTAGCTGAGCGGCTTACCCTGAATCTGCTCGGAGCCCACGAGCGGGAACTGCGAGCTCGCGGTGTTCTCGCAGCCCTCGGCAAAGCGGTAGACCGTAGCCTTCTGCTGCGGATTCTCGCCATAGCGCAGGTCGTCGACCTTCTCCAGCGAGATCTCGAGCTTGGCAGAGGTGTCCGCCACGTCGCTTGCCTGGGCGGCGAGCCAGCGAGAGATAGCCGTGTCGTAGGCAGCGGTGGTCTGGTAGACCTTCACCTGCAGGCGACGACGGGTGGAAAGCGTAGTGCAGCCGCCGGTCTCGTGCATCTCGGCCAGGACGGCGTCATAGTCGGCCGGGTCGGAAATGACGGTAACGCTCGCGGCGTTCTTGGCGGCAGAGCGCAGCATGGAGGGGCCGCCGATATCGATGTGCTCGATGGCGTCCGCGAAGGTGACCTCGGGGTTTGCTACGGTCTTCTCAAACTCGTACAGATTGACGACGACCAGGTCGATCAACTTAATGCCGTGCTGAGCGGCCTCCTGCATGTGCTGCTCGGAATCGCGGCGAGCCAGCAGTGCGCCATGAACCTTGGGATGCAGCGTCTTGACGCGGCCGTCCATCATCTCGGGATAGCCCGTGAACTCCTCGATGGGGGTTACGGGAACGCCCGCGTCCTCGATGGCACGAGCCGTGCCGCCCGTAGAGATGATCTCGACGCCAAAGTCGTCAACCAGCGTCCGTGCGAAATCGACGACACCCGTCTTATCGGTAACCGAGATCAACGCGCGTGCGATCTTCACATCAGATCCCATGCAGTCCTCCTGTCTGGTACGCCGCCGTGCTCTGTGAGTCGGTGATACGTCGATCTGCAGCGCTCGCGCAGCGGCAATGAAAATACTGATTTAATGTAGCGCATCGAGCGCGACGATGCACCCCGCAACGGCCGCATGTGCAGAAAAAGCTTGCGAGCGGAGGGTTTGAGCGCGGCACCGGGCACGGTGAGTTGATGAAGCACAAGGGCACCATAATTAGATGCCAACGGCGTGGTAGAACTGTGCTCGATATGCATCCGCAAAAGAAAGAGGCACCATGGTCTCGCGGGTTCTCTACCGACCGTTTGATACCGAAGATTTCGACGCCATCGCGCTGATTCTGCAGCAGCTTTGGCACAACAATTCGGATAACGATGAGTACAACCGCCTCGAGGCCGCGTGCGACCTTGCCTATTGTCTTTCATCCTCGACGTTTTCGCAGGTCGCCGTGATTGACGGCGAGGCGCGCGGCATTGCGCTTGCGCGTGCCGGACACGGCTCTGGCGCCATCGTCAACGAACACTGGATGGATACCGAGCGTGCGCTGCTATCGCAGATGCGCGAGCTGGAGCCTGAGGCATGCGCCGAGTACCTCTCGTTTGTGCGCGCCACCATCCGGACCAACAATCGTCTGCTCGAGAGCAGCCCGCTGCCGCATGAATACGAGGTCACGCTACTCGCCGTCGACCCCAACGTCCATGGCCTGGGTGTTGGGACGGTACTGCTCGACGCCGCGATCTCGCACCTCTCCTCGCGCGGGGCAACCAAGGCGCACCTGTATACCGACTCTGACTGCTCTTGGAAGTTCTATGAGCTGCACGGCTTTAAGCGCACGGCCACGCACCGCGCCAGCCGCGAAGAGCGCCGTCGCGATATGCCGCGCGAAAGCTTCCTCTACGAACTCGACCTAACCGCGTAAACCCGGCAGTTAGGGACGTTCCTTTTATGCCGGCAGTTGAGGACACTCCTCGGCAGCGGCAAAAGGACTAGTCGTTGGGGACAGTTGATCAAAAAACGGCCGATGAAGCCCTTTTTGAGGTCGCTATATAGGGGTTCGCAAATGGCTGGGTAGCGCGCAGAGATGTGGTGTAAGAGGCGGGGCATGCCCCGCCTCTTCCCTTTCTTGAAAGGAAGGGGACACCG
>CAKUEU010000173.1 GCA_934646865.1 uncultured Collinsella sp.
TTTGCCATAGGCAGTTATCCTCCATACATGAAAATAGCCAGACAGAGGGTGTCGGCAACGAAGTCCGGCAACGGGCTTCAAAAGACCTTGCAAACAATCTCAATCTGGCGATGGTTACTATTTATACTTTTCTTTTATTTTTCTGTTGTTTTGGTTGTTATAAGGGAGAAAAGCCCGGAAATAAGGGATTTTCCCCGGCAACCGGCTCGGCAACGGGATAGCAACAGGGGGTGCAACGGGCTGTCATTTTCAGAATGGAAGCTCCATCTGTTCTGTGACCTCCACAAAACCGTCCATCGTTTTTTCAGACGGGTTGCCGGAGTCCGTTGCCGGGTTTTCACGCTCCCAGCCCTTTTGTCTGCCATATTCGGAAAACATTCTTGGGTTCGGGAAGTACCGCCAGCCGGTAATGCACTGGTTCATAATCTCGTTGATTTCCCGGATTTCCCATTGCTTCGGCTCGTCAAAGGTGTGGTTCAAGGCTTCCTTGTAAAGCTGCTTGGAACAGACCATGCTCCCGGTGTACTTATCAAGATACGCCTGTATCATTCCGGCTTTGGTGTCCTCCGGCATAAAATCCCGCTGGTGTTCTTTGAGATACCGCTGCATGGCGGGGCTGAAAGCCAGCTTGAACCTGCCGCTTCGGTAAATCTCCATCGCTTCCGCCCACATCTGCTCGATATAGGCTCTGGAAGCAGCTTCGTCCTCCAAAATGTGAACCTCGGCTTGCTCCGGGTACACCATGACGGGGATAAAGCGGCGGTTGCCGGAACGGTCAAGGGGCAGGAAGTCAAGGGCATTGGAAGTGCCGCCAAACACGCACTGACGGGGGCGGTCTGCCGGGTGGGTTTCATAGGGTATCTTGTAAACCTCTTTCTGCCGGCTTAAAAATGACTTGATTTCCTCAATGCTCTTGGCGTTGGCGGTTGCCATCATTTCCGACATTTCGATAATCCAGTGACCTTGCAGCTTGCGGTACACATTGTCATCGTCCAGCTTCCGCAAATCATCGGAGAACCACTCGTCCCGGACTGCCAGCAGACGGAAGAAGGTGGACTTGCCAGCCCCCTGACCGCCTACCAGACAGAGCATGATTTCAAACTTGCACCCCGGCTGAAAGGCTCGTGAGATTGCACCCAGCAGGAACAGCTTCAACGCTTCATAGGTGTAATCGTCTGCGTCAGCCCCCAGAAAGTGCCGCAGGCAGAAGCGGATTCGCTCTGTCCCGTCCCACACAAGGGTATTGAGATAGTCCCGGATGGGATGGTACTTGTTTTCATTCGCCACAATCCCGATGGCGTTATCAATCTTTTTCTCATTGGTAAGCCCGTAGGTTTCTTCCAGATAGAGAAGCAGATACTTCATGTCCGTATCGTTTAAGGCGGTGCTTTCCCTGTGGAAGCCGATGGGCTTTATGATGTCCTTGCGGTCGGTCAGGATGTTGTATGCGATAGCCCCGGAAAGCAGCGGGTCACGCTGGAATACGGTCAGGCAGTTCCGTATGCTCTGACGGACACCGCCTTTCTCGGTGGTTTCCAGCCCCGCCTTGATTTCCTCAATGCTCTGGGGCGGCTGCATGGCGTTCATGGTGTTTTTTAGTTCTTGCTGCGTCTGCGGCTGCAAGCTCTGCCATTCGCTGTTCAAGCTGTATCACATCCTTTCCGTAGTCCGTAATCAAAGCCGCTTTTTCCTCTGTTTCCCCGAACAGCAGCACATCCAGCAGATATTCCACTTGGTCTTGCTTCTGTAAGGCTTCCACAAACCGGGGATGAAAGGCTTCCTCCGGGGAGTGCGGGGCGTAGTCCGTTCTCCATGCCATCAGCAGATGGAGATAATCGGCAAGAATACGGAAGCAGCGGTTCTTTGCTTCCTGAAACTGTTCCTCCGGGGATTTCTGCCGGGGCTTGGGCTTTTTTGCCTTTCCCGGCGGTTTCCAGTCCTCATAGGAAAGCCCGAAGTCCTGTGCCAGCTGTACGGCGGCTTCTTTCTTTCCCAGCCCATACAGGGCGGCGGCAAAATCAATCACATCCCCATCCGCACCGCAGCCGAAGCAGTGGTAACGCCGATCCAGCTTCATGCTTGGGGTTTTATCGTGATGGAACGGGCAGCAAGCCATCCCGTTCCGACCTACATGGATTCCATAATGCTCCGCAGCCTGTCTTGTTGTGACGGACTGCTTCACAGCTTCAAATACATTCAAATCTATCCCTCCTT
>CAKUEU010000174.1 GCA_934646865.1 uncultured Collinsella sp.
ACGGGAAGCAGCGCGTCTTTAAAGAACTTGGCAAACGACATGGCCGGCCCCTAGACCGAATAGCCCTGGCCGCGGTGTGTAGTCAGATACCCCTTGATGCCGATTTTTTCGAGCGTGGTGCGCAGGCGGTTGATATTGACGGTGAGCGTGTTGTCGTCCACGAAGGCATCGGAGTCCCACAGGTCCTGCATGATGGCCGAGCGCGAGACGATTTTGCCCGCGCGGCTCAGGAGCAGCGATAGGATGCGTAGCTCGTTTTTGGTGAGCTCGGTGGTATCGCCGGTTGCCGTGTTGGTGACCGTGGAGCGGGCGAGGTCGAGCTCCAGCCCCTTGTGGACAAGCGTGCTGCGCTCGCCGGCCGCCGTGGTGCGCCGCAGCAGTGCATTGATACGCGCCACGAGTACGCGGGCGCTATAGGGCTTGGGGACAAAGTCGTCCGCACCGAGCGTCATGGCCATGACCTCGTCAATCTCGGTCGTGCGCGAGGTGAGGACGATGATGGGGACTTCGGATTCGCGGCGGACTTCGTGGCAGATATGCTGGCCGTCTTTGACGGGAAGCGAAAGGTCGAGCAGCACCAGGTCGGGTGCGGCGGCCAGGATGTCGCGCGAGACGTGCTCGAACGATTCGCAGACCTCGACCTCAAACCCGGCACGGGCCAGAATGTCGGCGAGCTCGCGACGGATGGGCTCGTCGTCCTCAACGATATAGATCAGCGCCATGGATTCCGCTCCCCTCTCGGTTGTCTTGCCACCATTATGGCCGCGAAACTGCAGACGTGCGCCGCGCGCGGTGCCAAGGTGACAGAACTGTTCGCGAGCGGCGGCGTTGGACACGCCTCTCGTTCGCAACGGATACGGGAACCAAAATGATGTTTTAGTCCCCGTCCCAGAATAATCATTTAGCGGCGGGCGCGGAGCTTTTCGTAGCCGTCGGCGAAGAAGGCGACCGTGGCGGCATCTGCCTCGGCGGCGTCGGCATCGGTGGCGGGGACCACGCCGTGCTCATCGCTCACCAGAAACAGCGCGCCCTTGAGCTGCGCGGGAATATCCACGCGCGTGACCGGCATGTCCCTGGTCTGTGCCAGCTGCTCGATGAGCGTCGCCGTGCCGCACAGGCACTCGTCCGCCGGTGCCACAAAGGCCAGCTCGCCGTTGTTGACGGCAGCGAGCAGCTCCGGTGCCACGCCGGTCTCGTCGGCCTCGGAGCGGGCCTCGGCAGAGCGGGCGCGCAGCGCCTTGGCCGACGTGTCGGCCAGCGGCTCGTACTCCCCCACCGTCATGGCGGCGTTGCCGTTAACGTCGATCACCAACATGAGCACGCCGTCGCGGGCGGTATAGTTGCCCTCAGCAAGCGACCACTCAACGTGCTGCTTGGCCCAGCTGAGCATGTTATGGGTAAGCGGCTCGCCCTGCACCAGGCGCTCGGACAGTGCGCGAATGTGACGGTTGAGCATGGGTACCTTTTTGTTTGACATGCGCCAGCGGCAGATGAGCGCGGGCTTGTCGAGCGTAAACTTCTCGACCGCCTCCTGATTAGCGCAAAAGTCCTCGTACGCACGCTGATCCTCGGCATTGCCAAACAGCTCGGCATCATCAATCTGGGGCATGGTCATACCTTTCGTGTTAGTCATTCCGTCCTCTTATACCAAAAAGACGGCCCTCCAAACGGAGCAGCCGTCTTTTGCAGAGATTATTTTGTCCCAGGGCGGAACTTAGTGCCTAAAATGCCTGGCCCCCGTAAAGACCATTGCGATGCCGTGCTCGTTGCAGGCCTGGATGCTCTCGTCGTCGCGCTTGGAGCCGCCGGGCTGGATGATGCAGGTCACGCCGTGCGCGGCAAGCACGTCAACGTTGTCGCGGAACGGGAAGAACGCGTCGCTTGCGCAGGCAAAGCCGCCCTTCTCAACGCCCTCGCGCTCGCAGAAGTCCTCGGCACGCTCGCAGGCCAGCAGCGCGGAATCCACGCGGTTGGGCTGACCCGGGCCCATGCCAATGCCAGCCTTACCCTTGGAGACCAGGATGGCGTTGGACTTGACGCCCTTGCAGACCTTCCAGGCAAACTCGAGCTCGGCCATCTCGGCGTCGGTGGGCTTGCGGTCGGTGGGGAACGTAAAGGTCGCGGGGTCCTCGGTCACGTGGTCGACCTCCTGGACCAGCATGCCGCCGTCGATGGAGCGCAGCTCCACCTGGGCGC
>CAKUEU010000175.1 GCA_934646865.1 uncultured Collinsella sp.
GTGCGCTCAATCTCGTCAGCATGCACGGCACCGGCCGGCAGCTCCGTCGGCGCGGCATAGGCGTTGCCCGCGATGGCGGCGGCCAAGGCATCCTGCGGCGAGAGCGCCGGCGCGGCCAGGCTATCGAGCGGATTGGAGCCAGCGGCATCGCGAGCGCCGACCAGCGCCTCAAACGAGGACGCGAGCGCAGACGGGCCGGGCTCCGGCGCAGGCGCGCTCACCACAACGGGCTCAGCGCCGGCAGGTACATCGGCAACGCCAGCCGCACGCAGCTCTTCCAAGCTCTCGAGCGTGCCCTCGATATCCTCGTGCGTTTCCTCAAATTCGGCTGCAACGCCCAGGAATTCCTGGATGTTCTCGGCGCGGCTCTCGGACTCCATAGTGCCCTCGGCGCGGAACGCCTGCAGCAGGCCCGTCTTGTCGACGATCATCTCGACGACGTCCTTGAGCTCGCCGTCCATGCGACGGCCCTCGCGCACCAGCGCCACAAAGCTCGACAGGCCGTTGCGCACCTTGGCGCTAAACATGCCCGTCTCGGCCGTCGCGATCTCGCAGGCCTGGAAGAACGAGCAGCGGTTCTCGCGCGCCAGCTGTTCAATCTTTTGGATCGAGGTGGAGCCGATGCCGCGACGCGGCGTGTTGATAACGCGCTTGACGCTCATCTCGTCGGCCGGGTTCACGATCATCTTGAGGTAGGCCATGACGTCGCGGATCTCGGCACGGTCGAAGAATCGCGTGCCGCCCACGATCTTGTACGGCACGCCCGCGCGCAGGAACATATCTTCGAGGATACGCGATTGGGCATTGGTGCGGTAGAACACGGCGATGTCGTCGTAGCTCGTACCCTTGGAGTGCAGCTTTTCGATCTCGCCGGCAATCCAGCGACCCTCGTCGCGCTCATCGCTCGCCTGGAAGGCCTGGATCTTCTCGCCGTCGCCCTCGGCCGTGAACAGGCGCTTGTCCTTGCGCTGCGAGTTGTGGCGCACCACGGCGTTGGCGGCGCTCAGAATATGACCCGTGGAGCGGTAGTTCTGCTCCAGCTTGACGGTCTTGCAGTTTTTAAAGTCCTTCTCGAAGTCCAGGATATTGGTGATGTCGGCGCCGCGCCAGCTGTAAATGGACTGGTCGTCGTCGCCCACGACCATGAGGTTTTGGTACTTAGCGGCCAGCAGGTTGGCGATCTCGTACTGGACGTGGTTGGTGTCCTGATACTCGTCGACGCTAATGTAGCGGAAGCGCTCCTGGTACTTGTCGAGCACCTCGGGGCGGGTGCGCAGCAGCTCGAGCGTGCGCACGAGCAGGTCGTCGAAGTCCATGGCGTTGGCGGCGCGCAGGCGGCGCTCCAACTCCAAGTAAACCTGCGCGGCCTTTTTGTCGTTGGGACTGTCGGCGGATTTGAGCATGTCCTCGGGCCCGATCATGGCGTTTTTGGCCGAGCTGATCTTGCTGCGGATCATGTTGATGGGGAACTGCTTTTGCTCGATGCCGAGCGCCTGCATAATGTCGCGCACCATGCGCTTGGAATCATCGTCATCGTAGATGGTGAACTGGCCGGTGTAGCCCAGCAGGTCGGCGTCCTCGCGCAGCATGCGCACGCACATGGCGTGGAAGGTGCACACCCACATGCCGCGGGTGCCGTTGGGGATGAGCGCCGCCAGACGCTCGCGCATCTCGGCCGCGGCCTTGTTGGTAAACGTGATGGCAAGGACCTGCCAGGGCTTAACGCCCAGGTCGCCCAGCATATGGGCGATGCGGAAGGTCAGGACGCGGGTCTTGCCCGAGCCGGCGCCGGCGAGGACCAGCAGCGGGCCCTCGGTGGTCAGAACCGCCTCGCGCTGGGCGGGATTGAGGCTATCGATGTCGACGAGCGGCTTGGCGGGCTTGGGCGCGGGAGCCGGGGCGTCGTAGATGTCGAGCGGAACGAGCTCGGGCTCCGGCGCGGCGGGAGCAGTGTACGCATCGAGCGGCACGGGCTCCGGCGCGGGCGGGACGGGCGCGGCGGTGTTCTTTTCCCAGGGCAAGGGCTGGGTCATGGGCGACTCCTCATCTGACGGACGGCGCGCCTGCGGGCGGCGCCATAGTTTGAGCCGTACCAGTATACCGAGCCGCGCGGACACCGACGCAAATCACACCACGACTCCGCGCACCGCCACCACCCAAGCACCCCCAAATAAGTTGCGGTGAAATAG
>CAKUEU010000176.1 GCA_934646865.1 uncultured Collinsella sp.
AGGCTGTACTGGCTCTCGATGGCCTCGCGCGCGGTGATGTCGCTCTTCTTGCCGTTGTAGCTGTAGCTTGCCACGGTCGAGTCGAGCTGATCCTCGGTGAGGGTCGAAGAGCCAACGCCCTTGCCGCCAAAGCCACCATTGCCGATAAAGAAGCCAACCACGGCAGCGATCACGACGGCAACCACAAAGGCGGCAATCATCGTCTTCTTGTGCTTGGAAGCGTGGTCATCCTCGTCGGAATCGGCCTCGTCTTCCTCGTCCTGCGGCTCGGGCATGAGGTTCTCGTCGGCGGCGTCCGCGGCAATCTGAGCCTCCAGACGGGCGTCCTCTTCCTCGGCGGTCGTACCGGCGGCAATATGCTCGGCAGACGTACCGGCGACCAGGTCGATCTTCTCTTCCTCGTCACCGTCGGGACCTTCGCCGCGCTCGATGATCTGGATGCCGTCGATCTCGTCCTTCTCGTCCTTCTTTTGAATCAGACCCATAGTCAGTTACTCCTTGATGGGAAACAAAGTCCCCAATAGAATACGCCCGACGGAGCGCCGGGCGTATTGTTTCTTAGGTTAAACGCAAACACTTAAGTACTATTTAGGCGTTTGCGGGCCATTTGCTTTAGGCCAGGTGCGCGATAACGGCATCGGCGAAGGCCTGAGTGCCCACGGCGCCCTCAACGGAGCCGGTCTGGGCGCGGCGCACGTCACCGGTGACCTGCTCGCCCTCATCGAGCGTGGCAGAGACGGCGGCACGGATGCGGTTGGCCGCGTCGTTCTCGCCCAGGTGGTCGAGCATCATCGCAGCGGAGAGAATCTCGGCCGTGGGGTTGGCGATATCCTGGCCGGCGATATCGGGTGCGGAGCCGTGCGTAGCCTCGAAGATGGCGCAGTCGGCACCAATGTTGGAGCCGGGGGCCATACCCAGGCCGCCCACCAGGCCGGCGCACAGGTCGCTGACGATGTCGCCGTACAGGTTGGGCAGCACCAAGACGTCGAAGTCGTTGGGGTTCTGGACCAGACCCATGCAGGTGGCGTCGACGATCTTGTCGTTGAACTCGATATCGGGATAGTTGGCGGCCACCTCACGAGCCACACGCAGGAACAGGCCGTCGGTCGCCTTCATGATGTTGGCCTTGTGCACGGCCGTCACCTTTTTGCGGCCGCAGCGGCGGGCGTACTCAAAGGCATACTCCACAATGCGGCGGCTCTTGGCGATGGAGATCGGCTTGATCGAGATGGCGGAATCGGCAGCGAAGGTCTTCTGGCCCGAGCGCTCGACGAGCTGCGAGAGCTCCTCGACCTCGGCAGCGCCCTCATCGAACTCGATGCCGGCGTAAAGGTCCTCGGTGTTCTCGCGCACGATGACCAGGTCGACGTCGCGGAAGCGAGAACCGTCACCCGGCTGCGACAGGCAGGGGCGCACGCAGGCGTACAGGTCAAAGTGCTTGCGCAGGGCGACGTTGACGCTGCGGAAGCCCGTGCCGACCGGCGTGGTGATGGGGCCCTTGATGGCAACCTTGGTCTCGGCGACCGCATCGAGCACATGCTGGGGCAGCGGCGTGCCAAACTCATCCATGACGCCGGCACCGGCCTCCTGGACGTTCCAGTTGATCTGGACACCGGTGGCCTCGACCACGCGGCGCATGGCCTGCGTAATCTCGGGACCGATACCGTCACCGGGAATCAGGACTACATCGTGCGCCATAATCTGTTACTCCTCGTCTTCGGCGTCGTCAGATTTTTTAACGCTAGCACGCTTCTTCTTTTTGGAGAGATCCAGGCCAAAACGTTTAACAAGCATTTCGCAAATCTCGCTCGAGCGGGCCTTGAGATAGCTGCCCTTGCCGTTCTCGGCATCGAACTTAAGGCGCAGCGCAAGCTTCTCTGCGACCTCGGCGTCGATCTCGCCCTGACCAAACTCGTACAGGCAACCGAGCATGTCGCGATACTCAAGGTCGCCGTGGTAGCACTGGATGGCCTCGTCCAGGATCGGCCAAGCCTCGCGCGAACGCTCGACACTCGTGGCACCCCACACGCACAGCAAGCGGAAGGCGGCGTAGCGCAGCGTGGAGGAAAGCTCGTCGAACAGCGCGGTCTCGGCGCCCTCAAAGGCATCGCCCATCTGCTCGGGGCAGGTGGTGGCGAGCGCCGTCAG
>CAKUEU010000177.1 GCA_934646865.1 uncultured Collinsella sp.
ACGGCCGCGAGCACTTCCTCGCACTGGCTGCCGCCCTGTGCGACCTTGGCCACGACCTTTTTGATGAGCTCGGGCAGCGACCCGCCCGAGAGCCGCAGCGCCTCCTCGGCACGATTCTTGACCTGGCGATCCACGCGAACATTCACTTGCGCCATGCTGCTAACAGCACCCATCTCAACCTCACCTCCAACAAATGCTAGCTATGCTAACACTAGCTTATATCCTTGCTAGCCTATCATCAAACAAAAGAAGGCCTGTACCCTGGCGGCTGTGGTTGCCGCCAGGGTACAGGCCATAGGCTCAATCGAAAAACGCTACCGCAGATACGCTTTCGCGTTGTCCAGGCTGTACGCGATCGTTGAGCCGTTGTGCAGGAGCGACGACGTCTGCGGCGTAATCGCGCCGGTAATGCCGAGCGCCAAAAGCGCCGAATTGGTGAGCATCACCTTGGAATACGAACTCGTCAGGCGGTCGATGAGTCCCTGGCTCATGCGACGCAGGCGAACAATCGCCGCGAGGTCCGTGTCGGCCAGGATGATGTCGGCGACCTCTTTGGCGATGTCGCTTCCGCCGCCCATGGCCAGGCCCACGTCGGCCAGACCCAGCGCCGGCGAGTCGTTGACGCCGTCGCCCACCATGGCAACGCGGCGCCCCTCGCGCTTGATCCGCTCCACATAGGCGTACTTGTCCTCGGGCAGCAGCTCGGCCTTAAACTCGTCCACGCCCGCCTCGCGCGCGATGCGCTCTGCCGTACGCTCGGAGTCGCCCGTAAGCATGACGACGTGTTTGACGCCCAGCGCGTGCAGGTCGGCAATGGCCTCGCGTACGCCAGGTTTGAGCGGGTCCTCGATGCCGAGCACGCCCACAACCGTGCCGTCGACAGCCAGATAGAGCGGCGATAGACCCTGCATCTGGGACTCGATGCGCTCCTTGATGTCGGACTCGAGCTGCGCGCCCTCGTCTTCAAACACAAAGTGCGCCGAGCCGATGATCGCACGGCGTCCCTCAATGGACGAGGCAATGCCGTGCGCCACGATGTACTCGACGGCGGCATGGCGTTCGCGATGCTCGAGCCCGCGCTCGCCCGCGGCGTTGACGACGGCACGCGCCACCGGATGCGGAAAATGCTCCTCCAAGCAGGCGGAAAGGCGCAGGACCTCGTCCTCGCTCCAGCCGTCGGTCGTCAGCACGCAAGCCAGGCGCGGCTGGGCCTCGGTGAGCGTGCCGGTCTTATCAAAGACAATGGTGTCGGCCTTGGCAAACGACTCAAAGTACTTGGCGCCCTTGACCATGACGCCCATCTTGGCGGCGTCGCTCATGGCGGTCATAACGGCGACGGAACCCGTGAGCTTGAGCGCGCACGAATAGTCGACCATCAGCGCCGCAGAGGTCTTGATGAGGCTGCGCGTAGTGAGCGCGACTAGGCCCGCGAGCAGGAAGTTCCACGGGACGATCTTGTTGGCGAGGTCCTCCATGTGCGACTGGCCCTCGGATTTAAGCGAGTCGGCCGTCTGCACGAGCGAGACGATCGAGCGCAGCTTGGTTTGGGCCGTATTGGCGCGCACGCGTACCAGGATGCTGCCGTCCTCCACGACGGTGCCAGCAAACACGTCGTCGCCCACGCTGCGCTCGACAGCCAGCGGCTCGCCGGTCAGGGTCGCCTGGTTGACCATGGCGCTCCCCTGCTCGACCACGCCATCGATGCAGATGGACATGCCGGTACGCACGGCGACCAGGTCGCCGGGCTCAAGCTCGGTGGCGGCAACGCTTACCTCGGTGTCGCCGACCACCTTTTGCGCCTTGTCGGGCACATCGAGCAGCGAGTTAATGAGCTCGTTTTCGCTCATGGCGCGGGTGTAGTCCTCGAGCAGCTCACCCACATTGAGCAGGAACATCGTCTGCCCCGCGGTATCGACGTCGCGTTTGACAAACGAGATACCGATAGCCGAAGCGTCGAGCACAGGAACGGTCAGGCGCGGCTGCGCGAGCTCGTGGAGAGCGGCGCGCAAAAAGGCCATGTAGCCGGCAACGACAAAGACGGCACGCAGCGGCGTGGGCAAAAACCAACGGCGCGCGTA
>CAKUEU010000178.1 GCA_934646865.1 uncultured Collinsella sp.
TCCTCGGCAACCAAGTCGACAAGCTCCTGGGCCAACTCGTCTGCCTGGGCAAATGCACGCGTCAGATCGTCCGCGCGATCGACAAGCGCGGGATTGGTTGCCCCATAACGCGCGACCATCCCGCACAGCGAGGCGCCCAATGCGCCCACAAAGGCGCTCGCGCTGCCGCCACCGGGAACGGGCTCGCGCGCAGCCAGTGCCTCAGCAAAACCGCGACAGGTTTTATCCATCATCTCTTGGCTCATACGCATGCACCTTCAAGTCACATACATCGGTCGGGTGGCAGCCGCCTGCCGACCGTATCGATCACATAATGGTGCTAAGTCTAGCCCATAAGCAGACGAGCGTCAGCGTACCTGGCCATCGCGGATTTCTATGGCACGCGATAGGCGGCGGCAACGCAAACATGGGACACATGGCCCACCTTTCGAGACTCTCTGGCAGCACAAACCGGGGCATATCTATAAGTAAGGAGCCCGTTGGGGCACGGCTGCGCAACGGCCACAAACCACGAACGGAGGTATTAACGCACTCATACAACCCACGCACAAAGGCATCCGCCGCAAACGAAAACAACGCCCCGACGCCCTCCGACACCGCGATGTCACCAACAGACAAGGAGGACGCCACCATGAAGAAAAAGACCCTATCGATCCTTTCCCTTTGCATCGCCCTCTTTGCCGCGCTCGCCCTTGTGGGCTGCGGCGGGAGCGCATCGGGCGGAGGCGGGGGCAGCAGCGCCGCCAAGAGCGAGAGCAAGGAAAAGGCCCCCGTCGCTAAGAAGACCGACTTTATCTGGTTTATGGTCGAGATGCCCGAGGGCGTTGGCGTAAGCGACTCCGCCGGCAAGAACGCCGACAGGGTCCAGCTCACCTTCCCCGAGAACGAGAACACCACGGTCGACCGTTTCATCCCCGTTTGGCAAGAG
Source organism: uncultured Collinsella sp. (assembly GCA_934646865.1). Classification (GTDB taxonomy): domain Bacteria; phylum Actinomycetota; class Coriobacteriia; order Coriobacteriales; family Coriobacteriaceae; genus Collinsella. The sequence goes on from CAKUEU010000178.1 coordinate 929, forward strand.
AAGATGACGGCAGAAGAGTCCTTTGCCGAGCAGGCCGAAAGGCATACTGGTACGTTCCAGTGGGAAGACGGCGACCCCGTCGAATACAACGGCAGGACATGGCTCACCGGAACGTGCAAGGACAATGGCGGTACTTATACCTACCTCTTTTCCGACGTCGACACGGGAAGCATCTACATCTTGATTAGGAACGTCGAGCTTCACGAGAAAGAAGCTGAGGCGCTCCTCAACTCCATTGAGTTCCCCGATGACATGAAGGTGGCCGTGAGTGAGGCACGCGGCGTCGAGATTTCGAGTATCGAGATCAAGTAGCAAGGGTCCACGCACGTCCGCACACGCGCTCCATTAAAAGTACGGGCGCCCAACCCCGGGGAGGGCCGACAGCATCGGCCCTCCCCTCTCTTGCGTCCGCATATATTGCCACTTATCGGCGCAAATCCGACCCCCAGAATGGGACACATGGCCCACCCTAGCGAGCCGCTCGCGCGTACAGTAAAGGCAGGTAATCCATGGGCGGTTACAGATCGAGGAGGACACGACCATGAAAAAGAAGGCCTTAGCGATTCTCACCCTCTGCATGAGCCTCTTTGCCGCAGTTGCCCTGGTGGGCTGCGGCGGAAGTGGCGGCGCTGCCGGCAGTGGCGGTGGCGGCGGAGCGGAAAAACCAGCCGTGGATATGAGGACCGACTTCATCTGGTTTAAGGTCGAGGTCCCCGAGGGCGTCGAGATCACCGACGTCGCCGGCGATACCGCCGACAGGGCCCAGTTTAAGTTCACCGAGAGCGAGCACGCCAGCGACCGCTTCATCCCCGTCTTTGACTCCGACAAGAACGCCGACGAACTGTTCGACTACGAGGCCAAATGGAATGCCAGCTTTGAGTGGACCGAGAACGATCCCGTCAAGTACAACGGCAAGACCTGGCGCAACGCTTCCTACACTCATTCGGGCGGCGTGACGACCGAGTACTTCACCGAGGCGGGCGGCGGCAGTGTGTACGTGCGTATCGACAACGTCGAAGAGCACAAGGACGCCGTCGAGACCATGATGAAGTCCCTTGAGTTTGCCGACGACATCGCCGAGGCCAAGACCGAGGC
>CAKUEU010000179.1 GCA_934646865.1 uncultured Collinsella sp.
AAGTCGTCCTGCCCCCAGTATCCGGCGAGTCCGCCGCAATCGGCTCGCAGCGTCAGCAGCGCACCGCCCACTTCGGCGATGAGGGCGTCGCCTGCCTGTCGTCCGTACCATTCGTTAAAGACGCGCATACGTCCCAAATCGATGGCGACAATGGCGCGGTTTTCGCGAGTGTGTGCGGAGTGATGCATATCTGCGGCGTACAGAAAGTCGTTGCCGCGCATGAGTCCGGTCATCTTGTCTCGTCGGTCGTAGGCAGTATGACCGATAACTCTAGTTGGTCCGCTTTGCCCGAGGTATGCCGGGGTCTTACTGCGCATCTCGGCGTCCAGACGGCGGTTGAGGCTGGACAGCATCGTGAGCGGCTGCGAGACGATAGACGGATAGCGCGCAAAGGCTGTATAAGCGATAGGGGCGGTTTCGATACTGTGCGTCGCGATGGGCATCATGAGCGTATGCTGCACCTCTTGGGCAATGTTGGAAAGATCGATGTCGGGTTGGCTGTCAAGCATAAGGACAAACTGCAGCCCATACGACCGATAGAGTTCGCCCGACCCATTGAGCCGTGACAAAATGCGCCCGACGAGCTCCGCGAGGACATCGTTACCCATTTGATAGCCATAGACGGCGTTGATGCGATCGATGTTCTCGAACTTAAACGCCACCAGATCGGTGGGCTTGGCGAGCTCCTTGCGTTTTTCGATGGCGGTCATCAGCGCGCGCACATCGCCCACGCCGGTGGCGGGGTCGGTGCTTTCGACAATGCTCGCGTTGGTGATGGAGCCGGCAAACAGCGTGGGCTCGTTGCCGTTGCCGTCGAGACGGATACCGGAACACGTGACGGTGACGTATCGGCCGCTTGCGTCCAGGGCACGATAACGCATGTTGTGGTGGTGCTTTTTGCCCGACATCACCTCTTCGATATCCTGGCGCCAGGCATCGACATCATCGGGATGAATGTGCTGCGACCATATCTCGCCCATCTGATAGATGGTTCCGGACGGTAGGCCAAAATCCTGTACGGCGTTGTGGGACCAATGAGACTGATCGGTGTCGACATTGCAGATAAACAGGTAGCGCCCAATATCCGTGAGTGACAAAGCCTGGAAGATACGATCTTGGACGGCATGAAAATCGGCCAAGGTGTCGAGGGTATGATGCTGTTCGTCGAATGCCCTGCTCATGCGGTTGCGTGCGGCGTTGGTGAACTTGTAGTCATACATCCGCCGGTCAGCTTCGGCCGTCATCTTATGAAGGACATCGCCGGCCTGGGGATTGGCATGGGCACAACCGTAGCTGTAGCTCATGGGGGTCTTGCCGTCATCGAGCGTCCAAGTGGCAAGGGATGCCCGGCAGGTCTCGAGCCGCTGACTGAGCGTGTCGACCGAATCGGTCATGGAGATGAGCACGAACTCGTCGCCGCCTATGCGATAGATATGCTCATCGGGATGACAGTGCAACTTAAGGCAGCTGGCGACCTTGGTGATATAGCGATTGCCCGCCGGGTGTCCAAAGCGGTCGTTGCAGATTTTAAGGCCGTCGATATCGATGTAGGCGATCGTGTGCTCGAGCTGGCGGTCCCAGACACATGAGAGGTCGTAGGTATAGGCGGTGCGGTTGGGCAGCCCCGTGAGCGGATCGGTGTAGGCGTCGGCTCTGAGTTTTGCAATGCGGTCGCGCAGGCGGGCGGCGGCATCGGTCGCCTCTGCGAGCAGGCGTTCGGCCTCGGGATACTGCGTGCCGCAGATGCTCGACAACTCGGCGAGGCATGTGTTTAGCTGGTCGAGCTCGTCTTCTTGACGCGGCTCGACGCTCTGCGTCTTATTCGTTTCCATGCCCCCGCCTTGCTGCATCGCTGAGTCTATTTGTCAGCTACTGTTCGTTGCTGAAAAGTACTGAGTAGTATGAACAACCATTATATGGGCGTGTGGGGGCGGGCGTGCTGTGAGGCGCCGCTTATTCGCCAAACGGTAATGCGGTTTCGTGCGCACAAATGCGACGAGAAC
>CAKUEU010000180.1 GCA_934646865.1 uncultured Collinsella sp.
GCCTAACCAATCATTAACCAAGCCCACGTAAAGGAGAAACAAGATATGAGCAACGCAGCCGAGATGGATGCACAGGAGATTATCAACTACATCGCCACCGCGCCCAAGAAGACGCCCGTCAAACTGTATGTGCGCGAGAAGCCCGGCATGAAGGTTGCCTGGGGCGATGCGCACGTCTACGGCGGCCGTCGCGGCAAGACCGTCTTTGGCGACTGGGATGAGCTCAAGGCCATCCTCGACGCCAATGCCGATTCCATCGACTACTACGACGTCGAGAACGACTGCCGCAACTCCGCCGTTCCCATGCTCGACCTTAAGGGCATCAACGCCCGCATCGAGCCGGGCGCGATCATCCGCGACCGCGTCGAGATCGGCGACCGTGCTGTCATCATGATGGGCGCCATCATCAACATCGGCTCTGTCATTGGCGAAGGTTCCATGATCGATATGGGCGCCGTGCTAGGCGGCCGCGCCACCGTGGGCAAGAACTGCCACATCGGTGCCGGCACCGTACTGGCGGGCGTCGTTGAGCCCGCGAGCGCCACGCCCGTCATCATCGAGGACGATGTCATGATTGGCGCCAACGCCGTGGTCCTGGAGGGCGTGCGCGTGGGCAAGGGCGCCGTTGTGGCTGCCGGCGCCGTATGCGTTGAGGACGTCCCCGCCGGCGCCGTCGTGGCCGGCGTTCCCGCCCGCGTCATCAAGATGCGCGACGAAAAGACCGACAGCAAGACCGGCCTCGAGGAAGGTCTGCGTCAGCTTTAAGGCCAAGCGCTAACCTTTATCTGGAAACTCGGTCCGCAGCAGAATTGACACCCCGAACGATAATAGTCAGCGAAAACGCCCCAGAGCGAGCAAGGTGACGTGAAAGAGGAGGGAAGCGTACTTTGGTACGCGACCGACGATTGAACGTCAGATTGCCGCTCTGGGGCGTTTGCAGCGTCGACTGGTTACGCGGTTTGTCAAAACCGCGTAACTCAACGATTCTCAATACTTCCGATGTTCTTGAGCTCGATGGAGATGAGGCCGTTGGGTTTGTTGACGAACTCGATGTACTCGGAGTTCGAGCCCATCTCGGCCGGGAAGCTGATCTCGATACCCGTATCGGTACGAATCTTATGGTTGCGCACGGCCGCACGCTCGACCTGTTTGCGCTCCACGGGCACGCGCTCGGGAACCTTTTCCTCGGTCAGTGCCGCACGTACGCTCTCTTTGATGACCGGCTCGTCCTCAAAGACCTCGTCGACGATATCCCAAGGCGGCAGCTCCTCGTCGTCCTCGACCTTCTCGGCAACAGCGGCTTTGACCTTGGCGAGCGCCACGGCCGTGTTGGCGCCGTGCTCCTCGGCAACCTCCTCGACCACACGCGTCACGGTGTCGATAATCTCCTTGCCCGACACGCCCGTATCGCACTGCAGCAGCCCGTCAGGAATAAGCATGCGGTCCTCGCCGGCGATCTTGCGCTTCTTGTCCACGTAGCCGATCTCCATGGTGTTCGCGCGCACGATGGCGTAGCTCGGCACCTTTTGCGAGGGATTTGGCAGGATGGCGTAATGACGCGCGATATCGTTGCGCACCTCGCCCTCCTCGCGGCCCACCTCGTGCATAAAGGCCTGCTTGGAGCCAAGCAGCATCACGGCAAACCAGCGGGCGTCCTCGTCATCGTCAAAGTCCGCCACAAGCACGTCGGTGGACTCGGCCTTTTCGGCCTTGGTGAGCTCGGATGAGATGAACTCCGCAATCTGCTGCGACAGGTCCACGAACTCGCGCTCGCCAAAGAAATAACCCTTGAGCTCGCCTCCGAATGCGGAGTTCTCGGCAAACGTAGCGCGCCTGTTATCGGCCGAAGTACGGGCACGACGCAGGTGCGTGGTCACAAAGTTGCGCACGGTGCGGCTCTCGATATCGAGCTCGCGCTGGCTCATGACGTTGACAGCCGAGTCAAAGTCCAGGATATG
>CAKUEU010000181.1 GCA_934646865.1 uncultured Collinsella sp.
CGCTCGACGGTTGCAGGGTCGGTAACGGCGACGAACGTGACCGGCTGGCGCCCCATGCCGCTGGGTGCATACTGGCCAGCCTCGATAATGCGTGCGAGCTTTTCGGCCTCGACGGGGCGCTTGCTGTATTTGCGGCAGCTGCGGCGATGGATGAGCGCTTCGATTGTCTCCATGGGTCCTCCTGACATTGATATTAGATGTCCCGTTCTTACCCGTCGAGCTGCAGCCATAATCGCGCGAAAGGCTCCGGATAACGCTAGTTACCAATTGGAAAAATAGGTTTGCATAAAATCGCAGACAAAATGTGAGAAGTAAGTGGGATGGTTAAACGTTTTATCCCGTCTACCCTGCGGTTTTTAACCACTTGCCTAAATCAGGGGCGCATATCAATTGATAAAGGTTTTACTAAAGGAGTACCAACGTTTATCAATGCGCCGTGGTGGCGCCGGGCCAGGAGGTAACCATCATGTTCCAGGCTGGAGATGTCGTCGAGACTGACTTCGAAGGATTTCTGAAGCTGCTGCGTTCCAAGACGCGCGCTTTTGTGACGATCGACGGTCACGAGTACTACATCACGCACACCGATGGCTATTGGCGTGTTCAGGATTGCGAGGCCCTCAACGACAAGGGCCACTTTACTGACTGCTCCGAGCTGGTCAACACGGTCTGCGAGGTCGTCGAGCTGCCTTGGATCTGCGGCAAGAGCCTGCACGACAGCTTCTCGGGCGCTACGGTCTACGAGGCCGTCGCCGCCTAGCGATTACAACAACGCGATTTTCCCGCTACCGCCGGCGCTGCCCCCGCGCCGGCGGTTTTTCTGTCGATAGGTCATGAAGGTGCATCCATTTTCGGCACGTCTGTTGACGATGGTCAAAACTCGGACTAACCTAATTTCGAAATAGTCAAAACTCGGACTATCGAATGGGGGAAGAATGGAACGCGCGGTTACGCTGGTCGATCTGGACCGGATGTTCAATGCGATCGACCATATCTATTCGGAGTTCTCGCGTACCTGCGGTCTTTCGGACTGCGCCTATTGGATGCTCGTCGATACCGACAAGGCGGGCGGATGTGTCGCGGTGAGTCGGCTGACGAGCGAATGGTATTACAGCAAGCAAACCATCAACTCGGCAATTAAGACGCTGGCGGCACGAGGGCTTGCGACGCTGGAGTTTGCCGAGGGCAGCCGAAAGAACAAGGTCGTGTGCCTCACCGAAGAAGGCAAGCGGTTTGCCAAGCGATATGCGGCGCCGGCGCAAAAAGCCGAACAGCGGGCTTTTGATGCGCTCGAGCCGGGGGAGCAGCAAGAGCTCATGCGCCTGTTCGGTAAATTTTCTCATGCGCTGGGCGAAGAGTGCGAGGTATTTAAACAGTACATCACCGCAGAGAAACAGGCAGAGGATCAACGTGAGGGGGAGTCGTGCGACTCTTAATGAGGTTTATGAAGCCGTATCGCGGGCTGATCGCGGTGACGCTACTGGTGCTGCTGATAGACAACGTCGGCACGCTGCTGGTGCCCACGATGCTGGCGAACATGGTCAACACCGGCATTACCACGGGCGATGTCGACTACATTTTGCGCAATGGCTTCTACATGCTCATCGCGACCGGCATGGCCAGTGGCGGCGCGGTACTGGGCTGCTATCTTTCGGCCCGCCTGGCGGCCAACGTCGCTTGCGACATCCGCAACGCTGTCTACGACAAGTCGCTCGAGCTGTCTGCCAGCGATTTTGAGCAGTTTGGCACGGGCTCGATGATTACGCGCTCGCTCAACGACATCAACGTGATCCAGCAGGCGATTCTGCAGACCATTCAGCTGGTGTTGCCCGTGCCGTTCCTGGCCGTGGCCGGCATCGTCTTTGCTTGGTGTATCGACCCGGCCATGGGCACGCTTTTGGGCGTAGTGGTCGCGATCGTGCTGGTGGCGGCGGTCTTTACGGTTGCCAACGCGGC
>CAKUEU010000182.1 GCA_934646865.1 uncultured Collinsella sp.
GCCTTAAACGGCGTGGAGCCCTGGGGCACCAGGTTGTTCTCCACGACGGCGCGAACCACGCCGGCCGTGCCCTCGGGACGAAGCGCCAGGCGCTGCTTGGGCTTGAGCTTGGTGTCGGTGCCCTCGGTAAAAACGCGCTCCAGGTTAGCGCCGCTGAACACGCGGAACATCTCCTTGCGAACGACGTCGGTCGACTGGCCGATACCGTGGACAAACACGTCCACCTGCTCGATCGCGGGCGTCTCGATGGGCTTAAAACCAAACGGCTCGAACACGCCGGCCGCGATCTGCTGCATCTTTTGCCAAGCGCGCATCTCGGCGCCGATAAGGTCGCGGGTTCCCTCCGCCTTCTGTGCCTGCATGGGCAAACACCTTTCTTTTGTATCGCGTCATAGGTAGTGGACATTATACGGCACAAACATAAAACGCGGCGGCGCGTCTGACCGAACGAGGGTATGGGGACTCGTTCGGCCAGACGCGCCGCCGCGGCATGTGATCCGTTTCGTCCGCCCGTGGCCGCCTTGGAAACCGAATGACGGTACGAGCATCCATTCGGCTTCCAGGGCAGCCACGGGCGTAACGGGGCAAACGAAAAAAGAGTGGCGGGCGCTTACTCCCCTGCCACGCTCGCACGCAGCTTGGCGGCGATGGGCTCGGACGCCAGCAAGAATACGAGCATGACCACGGAGCACACCAGGCACACGATCCAAGTGCTCGCAAAGGAGCCCGAGGCATCGAACAGCACGCCCGAGACAATGGCACCCACAGTGCCGCCGACCATCTCGAGCGAGGTGATAGTGCCCGTGACCTTGCCGAGGTCGGCCATGCCAAACTGCTTAGACGCGGCGATGGTGGGCGTGATGGTGCCCATACACGTTCCGATACCAAAACTCACGGCGGCGATAATGGGGCCAAGATCCGTCGTCGGGAAGCACAGCGCCACGCAGGCGATGATGCACGCAACGGAGCCAAGGATGTTGCCAAAGCGCAGGCCAAAACGGTCATAGATCGCACCGAGCGAAATCTTGGCGATGACGACCGTAACCATGTAGGCCGAAAGCACGGTGCCTGCCCACATGGGATCGTGGCCGCCCGTGACGATCTTGGCACCGTTGACGGTAACGCTCGTCATGTTCGTAACCTGGTTGGGAAGAATGGCGCCATTAACCAGACCCATAAAGAGGAAGGCGACGACGAGCAGCCAAAATGCCGGGCTCTTCTTGATGCGCGACCAACCAACGCTAACCTCGGGGGCAGCCTTCTCGTTTTTATCACCCGCGGTGGAAGCGGACGGATCGCCCGGGTTCTCGCCATACGGCTTGAGGCCGATCTCGGAAGGCTTGGTGCGGAAGGAGTAGGCCGTGATGGGCAGTGCCGCCACAATGCAGACGGCAGCGAGCGCCAGGAAGGCGGAACGCCAGCCCACGCTCACAATCAGCGAGCTCACGATCGGCGAGAGAATGGCGCCGCCAAAGCCCGAGCCCGAAAGCGCGATGGAAATGGCAAGACCACGCTTGGCGGTAAACCAGTTGGCGGTCACCAGACTAATGAGCAGACGGGTCGAGGCGACGGCAAAGCAGCCCGAGACGGCAAAGAGCACGTAGACCTGCCAAAGCTCGCCCACAAAGCTCATGCCCACGAGCACCGCCGAGGTGGCGATGACGGTAAGCGAACCCAAGACGCGGCCACTGACCTTATCGGCAACATGGCCGATGACGAGCGAACCCACAACGCTCACCACGGTGGAGATAGCATTGGAGATGTTGTACTGAGCAAGCGTGATCCCGAGGTCGCTAACGATGAGCGGCTGGAACAGGCTCATGCAGTTGACGAAGATCGTGTAGCACGTGGCCATGATCACAAAGCCGGAGGCCACCACAAGCCAGCCGGGGAAGAACTTACGTTGCTGGGACATACTGCTCCTTTATAAACAAACGAATAG
>CAKUEU010000183.1 GCA_934646865.1 uncultured Collinsella sp.
CACGGATCGAAGATCTCGTCGAGCTTCTCCTGGCTGACGGTGCAGCGCGGATCGGCCTCGAGGCGCTCCTTAAAGGTAGGGCCTGAGACGCAATCCTGAACCTCGTGCCACGTGGCCATGGCGTTTTCCTGCACGATGGCATAGGCGTCCTCGCGGGTGATACCCGTATCGACGAGAGCCAGCAGCACCTTGGAGGAGAAGATGAGGCCGCGGGTCTTGTTGAGGTTGGCCATCATGCGGGCAGGGTACAGCTGCAGGCCATCGATGACGCGGATGAGGCACTGGAACATGTGGTCGAGTGCAATAAAGCTATCGGCCTGGGCGACGCGCTCGGCGGAGGAGTGCGAAATGTCGCGCTCATGCCACAGGGCGACGTTGTCGAAGGCGACCTGGGCGTTGGACTTCACGACGCGCGACAGGCCGCAGACCTTCTCCATGGTGATGGGGTTGCGCTTGTGCGGCATAGCGGAGCTGCCCTTTTGCCCCTTGCGGAACGGCTCCTCGGCCTCGAGCGTATCGGTCTTCTGCAGGTTGCGGACCTCGGTTGCGATGCGCTCACAGGTGGCAGCCGTGGTAGCGAGGACACCGGCGAGGTAGGCGTGATGGTCGCGGCTGATGACCTGCGTGGACAGCGGATCGTGAACCAGACCCAGGTGCTCGCAGACATACTCCTCGACAAACGGCTCGATGGAGCTGTAAGTTCCGACGGCGCCCGAGATGGCACCGAAGGCAACGTTCTTACGGGCGTCCTCAAGACGGTCCAGATCGCGCTTGAGCTCCCAGGCCCAAGAGCCAAACTTCATACCGAAGGTCATCGGCTCGGCGTGGATGCCATGGGTGCGGCCGGCACAGAGCGTGTTGCGCTCCTCAAAGGCGCGACGCTTGCAAATCTCGCCGAGCTTCTTGACGTCCTCGATGATCAGGTCGCAGGCCTGGGTGAGCTGGTAGCACAGAGCCGTGTCGCCCAGATCGGAGCTGGTCATGCCATAGTGAACCCAGCGGCTGGGCTTGGGGTCGCCCTCGGGAACATCGGCGTCGATGTACTCCTTCATGTTGGTCAGGAAGGCGATGACGTCGTGGCGCGTGACCTCCTCGATCTCGTCGACCTTTGCCTTCTCAAAGTTGGCATGGTCGCGGATCCACTGGGCTTCGTCTTTGGAAATACCGATCTTGCCGAGCTCCGCCTGGGCCTCGCAGGCCAGGACCTCGATCTCCTGCCAAATGGCGTACTTGTTCTCGAGGGAGAAGATGTGTCCCATCTCCGGGCGGGTATAGCGATCGATCATAGCGGCTCCTTTTTGGTTATTGGCACGTTGGTCGTAACTTGACTATTGTACCGTGCGCAGGTGTCAGTATGAGCTACGGGCATCAACCTAACATTTTGTGGGAGCGGGCGGCAAATCCGAGTGCGTAAAAGCGCAAGGGTAAAGCCGTTTGAATCTGTCATTCCCGAAATCTGCCATGCTCGGTGGAGCGGGCAACGGGACGTCTGCGTATTTGCTTCGCAAATCCGCACCGGCTTCAGGCGCTTGCCGGCGCCTTCGCCTGCTCGCTACAAACGCTTCGCGTTTGCTTGACGCTCGCACCCTGTCGGGTTCGAGTCCCGGCACTTGGTAGTAAAAAGCACGGCAACGTGACGCTGCCGTGCTTGTGCTTTTTACTGGAGCGGGCAACGGGACGTCCGCGCGTCCGCGGTGCGGACGCGCACCGGCTTCAGGTGCCTTGCGGCACCTTCGCCTGCTCGCTACAAACGCTTCGCGTTTGCTTGACGCTCGCACCCTGTCGGGTTCGAGTCCCGGCGCTTTATTGAAAAAAGCACGGCACCGGAATGGTGTCGTGCTTTTACTTTTTTTTGGAGCGGGCAACGGGACTCGAACCCGCGAGTGTCAGCTTGGGAAGCTGATGCCTTACCACTTGGCGATGCCCGCT
>CAKUEU010000184.1 GCA_934646865.1 uncultured Collinsella sp.
GACGTCGACCTGATGTTCCTGCCGGCATCCACCAAGTTCTATGAGCTTGATGGGGCGCATACCGAGGAGTAGGACAGGCGCCCGTTGCACGGGTATACTGGGAATGTTTTGTGCTTCTGCGCGCTTGCGGCGTGCAGACAGTCCATGTATGTAAGGAGTAAACATGCCGTCAACCGTTTTGGTCGGTGCCCAGTGGGGCGATGAGGGCAAGGGTAAGATCTGCGACCTGGTCGCCGGCGACTTCGATGCCGTCGTGCGCTATTCGGGCGGCAACAACGCCGGCCACACCATCGTCGTCAACGGCAAGAAGTACGGCCTGCACCAGGTGCCCTCCGGCATCATGTATTCCGACCATGTGTCGGTGATCGGTAACGGCTGCGTCGTCAACCCCAAGGTTGTCCTTGAGGAGATCGACATGTTCGAGGCCGACGGCATCACCACCAAGAACCTCAAGATCAGTGGCAACGCGCATGTCATCATGCCGTACCACATCGATCTGGATGGTGCTTTTGAGCAGAAGCTCGGCAAGAAGAACATCGGTACCACCAAGCGCGGCATCGGCCCGTGCTACCAGGACAAGATGGCCCGCATTGGCCTGCGCATGCAGGACATGCTGGATGAGGAGCTGTTCCGCGACAAGCTGGAGACCGCTCTTGCCCGTGTGAACCCCGAGCTCGAGCTCATCTACAACCTGCCCACCTACACCGTGGACCAGATCTGCGATGAGTACCTGCCCATGGCCGAGCGCCTGCGCCCCTACATCACCGAGACGAGCCTGCTGCTCAACAACATGATCGACGAGGGTAAGGACCTGCTGTTTGAGGGCGCCCAGGCGACGCTGCTCGATATCGACCACGGCACCTATCCGTATGTGACGTCTTCCAACTGCACCGCCGGCGGCGCTATCACCGGCTCTGGCGTCGGTATGAAGAACGTCGACCGCGTGCTGGGCGTCATGAAGGCCTATATCACCCGCGTCGGTTCGGGCCCCATGCCCACCGAGCTCTCCTACGAGTCCGAGGCCGGCCACACGCTGACCGAAGAGGGCTATGAGTACGGCGTGACCACCGGTCGCCGTCGTCGCTGCGGTTGGTTCGATGGCCCCATCGCCAACTACGCCTCGCGCGTCAACGGCCTGACCGACATTGCCCTGACCAAGCTCGACGTGCTTTCGGCTTTCGACACCATCAAGGTGTGCGTGGCCTATGACGTCGACGGCGAGCGCTACACCAGCGTGCCCGAGCATCAGGTGCGCTTTGAGCACGCCAAGCCCATCTACGAGGAGCTCCCTGGTTGGAAGTGCGATATCACCGGTCGCCGCAGCTTTGACGAGCTGCCGCAGGAGGCTCAGGACTACGTGGCATTTATCGAGGATCTGGCACACACCCGCGTGACGTTCATTGGCGTCGGCGCCGGTCGCGAGCAGATCATCAACCGATTCTGGAAGTAATCGGCACTATTTGGTTATTGCGATATACCCCTTTGCAGCCCGAGCGGGCGGCCGAGGGGTATATTTGCTTTGTAATGGGCCCGCAAGGTTGGCGGGCCGTTCATCCATAGAGGAGGCACCCTTGAAGGCGGACACTCAAACCATCGACATCCTGTTGTTGGGCAGCGGCGGCCGCGAGCATGCTTTGGCAGCAAAGCTCGCAGCATCACCGCGCGCCGGCAAGCTCTACATCGCGCCGGGTAACGGCGGCACCGCGAGCTGTGGCGAGAACGTTGTTCTCGACGATTGCGATCCTGCGGCCGTGGCGGCGTTTGCGCAGAGCCACGGATGCGGACTCGTGGTGATTGGCCCCGAGGCTCCGCTCGTGGTGGGCGTGGCCGACGCCGTACGCGCGGCAGGTATCCCGTGCTTTGGCCCGGGCGCCGAGGGCGCTCAGATGGAGGGCTCCAAGCTGTTCTCCAAGCAGCTCATGGAGCG
>CAKUEU010000185.1 GCA_934646865.1 uncultured Collinsella sp.
GGCAAGCGTCTGCACACCGGCCGTTCGCGTAACGACCAGGTGGCGACCGATACCCGCTTGGGCGTCAAGGCGCTGGCCAAGGAGCTTATGGAGGCCAACCTGCAGCTGCGTCATGTGCTGGTGGACGCCGCCAAGAAGTATGACAGGGTCATTCTTCCCGGCTACACGCACATGCAACATGCGCAGCCCGTGCTGCTCTCGCACCACCTGCTGGCGTATTCCTGGATGTTCGCGCGCGACTTTACGCGCCTGAAGGCTGCCTTTGATGCTGCCGACAACTGCCCGTTGGGTGCCGCCGCACTTGCCGGCACAAGCTATCCGCTCGACCGTCAGATGACAGCCGCCGAGCTTGGCTTTGCGGGCGTGATTCCCAACTCGCTCGATGCTGTTTCGGACCGTGACTTCTTGCTCGATCTGCACTATGCCGGCTCCGTTATGGCCATGCACCTCTCGCGCCTCTCTGAGGAGATCGTGCTGTGGTCGAGCTCCGAGTTCGGTTTCATCACGCTGTCCGACTCGTACTCCACCGGCTCTTCCATCATGCCGCAGAAGAAGAATCCTGACTTTGCCGAGCTCATCCGTGGCAAGAGCGGTCGCGTGTACGGCAACCTGGTGCAGCTGCTGGTGACCATGAAGGGCCTGCCGCTCGCCTATAACAAGGATCTGCAGGAGGACAAGGAGGGCGCGCTCGACACGGCCCACACGCTCATGCAGTGCCTGTCCGTTATGGCCGGCATGATTTCGACCTGGACCGTCAACGAGGGTGCCATGGCGCGCGAGTGCGGCGTGGGTCACCTAGCCGCTACCGACGTTGCCGACTACCTGGCTAAGCGCGGCCTGCCGTTCCGCGAGGCTCACGCCGTGGTGGGCCACCTGGTCCTTATGTGTGAGAAGCGCGGGTGCAACCTCGAGGATCTGCCGTTTGAGGTGTTCCAGGAGGCAAGCCCGCTCTTTGAGCGCGATATTACCGAGGCGCTCGATATTCCCTCGATCGTTGCCGCGCGCACGACTGAGGGCGGTACCGCGCCTGCTGCTGTGGCCGTGCAGTTGGAACGCGCCGAGGTGAAGCTTGCGGCCGATGAAGGTGCGTTTGGTTCGCTGACCAAGGTCGTCGAGATGGGTCATGGGGCAAATTAGGGTCCTGTCTGAAGCTGTTTCAGTCATTTATTGATAAATCGTTTTTGCTTTTACGGGCGCCTGCTGATGCGGGCGTCCGTATTTTGTTGCCACGGGGGAGGGGCTTGTCGAGAACTTCTGTAGGACCTTTGGGCAGCTTGTGAAGGGGTACGTTCACGGGCGGCAACCGACCGTCTGCTCGGTTCGATGCGGTTGATGGCGGGGTGGATGGTACTCTAGTCGGGCTTCGAAACAGAAGTGACACATATGGAACGCTTCAATAAATTACAGCGCTTCAATAAACAGCTTTTTGTTTAACTGCAGCTAAAACTCTGTTACGATGCAGTCCAGGCGGGTGCCGGAATGGGACTTGGGCACGCGCGAACCAACTTGAAAGGCTACCTTATGGCTATCGAGAAGACCTTCATCATGATTAAGCCCGACGCCGTGCGCGATCGCAAGATCGGCGAGATCGTTGCTCGTATCGAGCGCAGCGGCCTTGTTATCGAGCGCATGGAGATGACCACGCTTGAGCGCGCCACCGTCGAGGAGCACTATGCTCACCTCAACGACAAGCCCTTCTTTGGCGGCCTCTGCGACTTTATGACGAGCGGTCCGGTCGTCAAGATGGTCGTTTCCGGTCCTTCTGCCGTCTCCAAGATGCGCACCCTCATGGGTGCTACCAACCCGCTTGATGCCGCTCCTGGCACCATCCGCGGCGACTTTGCCGTCGATGTCAACGCCAACGTGATCCACGGCTCCGACTGCCTGGAGAACGCCGAGATCGAGATCAAGCG
>CAKUEU010000186.1 GCA_934646865.1 uncultured Collinsella sp.
ATGCGCCCGCCGTCGATCTTGGGGCTCACGAACGTCGCCTCGAACTGGCCCTTCTCGGCATTGCAGACCGGGAACTCGGCATCGGGCGTAAACAAAAAGTCGGGATCTGCGTAGTTCTCCAAATAATGGTGAACGTCGGACATGCCCACTTCTTCATCGCAGCCCAGCAGCGCGCGGAAGGTATAGCGCGGGGTGATGCCGTGCTTGAGCAGGTAGGCGCCGGCGTAGAGTGACAGCACGGCCGGGCCCTTGTCGTCAATCACGCCGCGGCCGAGCAGCCAGCCCTCGCGACGCTCCATCGCAAACGGATCGGTGTTCCAACCGGGGCCGGCGGGAACCACGTCCACGTGGCAGATGGTCGCGAGCTGCTTGTCGCCGCGACCCGGGATATCGGCGATACCCACATAGCCCTCGTCGTCGCTCGTCTGGTAGCCGAGCTTTTGTGCGATACCGAGCGCGCAATCGAGCGCGTCACGGACCGGACGGCCAAACGGCGCACCGGGCTCCGCATCGGCAGAAACCGCCACGGATGGATAACTCACCAGCTGCTCAATATCGGCGACGACATCCTCCCAGACCTCGTCGACATACTCGGCGACGCTCTGCTCCACCTGATTCATGGACGACCTCCTTACCAATGAGCGGCGAGCGCGCCCGCCCCTCACATCACATACTTATATAGCGAAAAGTTTAGCAAGCTCGGCCACCGAGTGCACCACGGCATCGGCGCCCGCCGCCTCGTGCTCACCCGGAGCCGCCGCGCCCGAATAGATACCGATGCACGGCACGCCCATCGCGTGCGCACCCTCCACATCGTTAAAGCGATCGCCGATCATCACGGCATCACCGGCACTCGCGCCAAGTGCCGCCAGCGCATCGCGAACAGAATCGGCCTTGGTCTCGCGCCCCTGCGGTGGGTTCATGCCAACGACCGCCTCAAACTGTGAAAGCCCCAGCTCGTGCACCATGTCGACGCATTTCGCCTCCATGCGCGACGTCGCCACGGCCATACGATGTCCTTGGCTGGCCAGACCGTCAAGCAGCTCCGAAATCCCCTCAAACACGGGATACTCATCCGGCCCCAGCTCATCAAAAAAGGCACGATACTCGTCGGCCACCACGAGCGATTCCTCGCGCGAGAAGCCATAGAAGCCGTGGAAGCTCTTCCACAGCGGAGGCCCAATCATACGGCGCAAATCACCCATCTGCGCTTCCGAAAACCCGCGCGCGGCGAGCGTTTTGCGCGTCGAGGTCATCACCGCCCGACCCGTGTCGGCCACCGTGCCGTCAAAATCGAACAGCACAACCGGCCGCTCACATAGCTGTAATGCCGCCATGGGCATCCCTCTTCCCCAGTTGACGATTTCCACACCGCCGCTTCAAACTGTTGACTATTCAACAAATATAGCTGGCAATGTGGAACAACTCCACTATACTTGACGCACTTTGCTCTCAATCGGCGGCGCCCAGGCGCCCCAACGAAAGGTGCAATTATGTCTTTTGCCATCATAACCGACTCCACGTCGGACATCTCCCCCGCCCGCGCCCAGGAGCTCGGCATCTATGTGATTCCACTTCATGTGATTATCGAGGGCGAGGACCTGCTCGACCAGGTGCAGATCACCGCCGAGGAGTACGTCGCCCGCATGGCCGGCTCCGAGCAGCTGCCGCACACCTCGCAGCCGAGCGCCGGCGAGTTCAAGTCGCTGTTTGACCGCGTGCGCGCCGACGGCCACGACAGCGCGATCTTTATCTCGCTGTGCAGCGAGTGGTCCGCCTGCTATTCCAACGCATGTCTGGTGGCCGAGACCCACGAGCTCGACGTGCGCTGCATCGATTCGCGCACCGGCTCGGGCGCCGAGGGCCTGCTGGTGGAGTACGCGCTCGC
>CAKUEU010000187.1 GCA_934646865.1 uncultured Collinsella sp.
TCCATGTACGAGAACAAGTACCCGCTGCTCTCCGCTCTGTCCCGCCCGCTGCTTGCCAAGAAGCTCGTCGAGGTCGCTCACGAGTTCGGAGCCACCTATGTCGCCCACGGCTGCACCGGCAAGGGCAACGACCAGGTCCGTTTTGAGGCTGCCGTCAAGGCCCTCGACCCTGAGCTCAAGGTTATCGCCCCGGTTCGTGAGTGGGATCTGAAGTGCCGTCCGGACGAGGTCGCCTACGCCCACGCCCACAACGTGCCGGTTCCCGAGGGTGCCAACGACAACCCCTATTCCATCGATGACAACCTGTGGGGTCGCGCCATTGAGTGCGGTCACCTTGAGGATCCTTGGAACGAGCCGCTCGACGACGCTTGGGTTATGACCAAGAATCCCGAGGACACGCCCGACACCCCGACGTATACCGAGATTGAGTTTGAGGCCGGCAAGCCCGTCGCCGTCGACGGCAAGAAGATGAAGCTCTCCGAGATCGTTATCGCGCTCAACAAGATCTCCGGCGATAACGGCTTTGGCCGTCTGGATCTGGTCGAGGATCGTCTGGTGGGCCTCAAGAGCCGCGAGTGCTACGAGGTTCCCGGCGCCCTGACGCTCATCACCGCCCACAAGGCGCTCGAGGATATCTGCGTCGAGGGTGACCTGCTCAAGACCAAGATCAAGCTCGAGCAGGATTGGGCTACCGCTGTGTACAACGGCCAGTGGTACAGCCCGCTCAAGAACGCGCTCGACGCCTTTATGGCCGACACTCAGAAGTTCGTGACCGGCACCGTTCGTCTGAAGTTCTTCAAGGGCAACTGCCATGTCGTCGGCCGCAAGAGCCCGTTCAGCCTCTATGACTATGGTCTGGCCACCTACGATCGCGACACCACGTTTGACGAGAAGGCCAGCGCTGGCTTCATCGAGATCGACACGCTGTCGCTCAAGACGTGGGCTAAGGTCCAGGGTCCCAGCTCCGCTGCTGCTCAGGCCTAAGGCTTCCTTCCTTCCCTTGGTATCCGCGCGGCCCATCCGCGTGATACATAACGGGCGCATGGGGTCCCTACCTTTCGTTATGCTTGCTGACACTTCTTAACATCGGTGGCCCCTACGTTCCGCCCGCATATATGACGCCGCGCCTGCGGCTGAGTCCGAGCCCCGCCGGGGTTGTCCGGCGGGGCTCTTGCTATCAATTTGACGGCCTCGTGCCTCTATATATGAGGAGTATCCAATATGTTCAATGTCATCGCGCATGCTTTACTTGCCCTCGCGCCCGAGCTCGATGCTGCAAAGGTCGAGGACGTCCCTATGAGCCTGAAGGCTTGGATTGACGGTTCGCAGGGCAACATTCGGAGGGAGACGTTGGGTGCCAAGTGCATGGTGCGTCACTTCTTTGCAAATTAGCTACATGGCCCCGCGCACGGTGGGGAATGTGTAAAACTAGCGGTTGAAAAATCGCTTTAGCGACATGGCGTATTGCTTTGGGCGCTTGTTTTGGTAATTGGAGAAAGGGGACGGTTCCATGGCTCTTTGGGGCGGTCGTTTTGAGGCGGGAGTGGCCGAGGTCACGCAGGAGTTTGGCGCGTCGCTGCCGGTCGACAAACATCTCTATAAGCAGGATATCGCCGGTTCTAAGGCGCATGCCAAGATGCTGGCGGCCCAGGGCATCATCAGTGCCGAGGATGAGCAGGCGATTGCCGAGGGCCTGACCGGAATCGAACAGGATATCGATGCCGGCAACTTCACCTTCGATATCAACGACGAGGACATCCATATGTCCATCGAGAGCGAGCTGACGCGTCGCATCGGCGAGGCGGGCAAGCGTCTGCACACCGGCCGTTCGCGTAACGACCAGGTGGCGA
The DNA here is from genome assembly GCA_934646865.1 of uncultured Collinsella sp. GTDB lineage: Bacteria > Actinomycetota > Coriobacteriia > Coriobacteriales > Coriobacteriaceae > Collinsella. Next base: position 1,851 of record CAKUEU010000187.1, read on the forward strand.
CCGATACCCGCTTGGGCGTCAAGGCGCTGGC
>CAKUEU010000188.1 GCA_934646865.1 uncultured Collinsella sp.
CGATACGTCATGCCGGCCTGGCAAAAACGACAGCCGCGGGCGCAGCCACGCAGGATCTCGATAGACAGGCGGTCGTGAACCAGCTGCGCATAGGGCACGCACGACTGCGACAGCGGATTCGTGGCACCAAAGTCCTCGACCACGCGCTTGTAGACCACGGTCGGCGCATCCTTGCCCTCACGCGGCACGGTGTAGCCATGCGGCGAGCAGGGCTCGTCGTGACGGACCTCATAGAGCGACGGCACGTAGTTGCCGGCAATGGATGCAAGCTGCTCAACAATCTGCTCGCGCGGGACTCCTTCGTCGCGCAGGCGGCGATGCAGCTGGCAGGTCTCGAGCAGCGATTCCTCGCCCTCGCCGATGAGGATGGCATCGAAGAAGGCCGCGTACGGCTCGGGGTTGTACACCGAGGGACCGCCGGCGATGATGATGGGGTCGTCTTCACCTCGGTCGGCCGCTAACAGCGGAATGCCAGCGAGATCGAGTGCCTCGAGGAAGTTCGTCACCGCCATCTCGTGCGGCACATGCAGACCGACGATATCAAACGAAGCGACGGGGGCAGCACCTTCGAGCGACAGAAGCGGAATACCCGCCTCGCGCATGGCGTCACCCATATCGGGCCACGGCACATAGCCACGCTCGCAGGAGATGCCCTCGGCCTGGTTAAGGATGTTGTAGAGGATGGCGATACCCTGGTTGGGCAGACCGACCTCGTACACATCCGGGTAGATCAGGCAGCAACGGTAGTCGGCATCGGCCTTTGAAAGCGTGCCCCACTCGTGATCGATATAGCGACTCGGCTTTTCGACCTTGGCGAGCAGCGGCTCAATTAAATGAAAACAGTCTTGGTATGCAACGCGCAACGGAAAACCCCTAAGCAGCGAGATCGGATGCGTCTTGGTAGGACGCCATAGGACGGGTAGCGCCCGCGACCGTGGTCACCAGATCGCGAACGCGGGAGAACGTGGCAGTGACCACCTCGTTGGCACGGCTGTAGTCGACATCGCGCTCGTAGAGCGAAACGAGCGCACGGCCCATGCCATAGGTGCCCGCGGCAGCAGTGAGCGCCTTGACGGCAAACCCAATATGCGGCGTCTGCTTGACGAGCGCACGGGTGACCGCGCGGATCACAAGACCGCCGGCAAGCACGCCCGCGACCTCGTAGCCGCGCTCAGGCTTAATGCCGCGTCCAAAGACGGCAGCGAGCTCAAAGAGCATGCCCACCTGAGCCAGCGCCATAACGGGATAATCGGCGCCCGGCAAAAACACCAGCGCACCGGTCGCCATATTGGTGAGCGCGCACGAGGTAATGATACGATTGGCCGCCGCGATGCGCATGAAGGCAAAGTTCGCCGCAAAAGCCGTTTCCTTTTCGGTGCGATCGAGAATCCAGCGGGCAAGCGTCTCGAGCAGATACGTCTTATCGGTTGCCGCCACCACGCCGAGCATGGGCGTGGACTCCTCGATAAACGGCACCTCCACAGCAGACTCGGCAAGCACGCACACGGGCGCGCCGGCGATCACGAGCTCCTGCACGGCACTCTCCAAGCGGTCGGAACCGCACGAGAGCACCAGTACCACATCGGTATCGGTCTTTGGAGCAATTCGCTCCTCCCCCAGACGCTCGACGCGCACAATGCCCGAGGTCGTCTGCGGCACAAAGGCGTCACGCACCGTCTCGGCCAGAAAGCGCGAGGCGGACGAATCCAGATAGACCGAGACGCGCACCGGCGTATCGGAATCCTTCTTAACGGACGCGCCCATCTTAAAAGCGCGGGTCAGCTTATCTACGGGAATTTTCATAGCAAACCCCTCCAGCGGTTACGCGGCGCCCGAACGATGCCGCCATATGGATTGTACGATACCCACCGTCAGCA
>CAKUEU010000189.1 GCA_934646865.1 uncultured Collinsella sp.
ACCAGGCCCTCGAACAGCTTGGTCGTAACCTGGCCGAGCACCTTGGGTCCCACAATGTTAAAGATGACCGAGCACACGGCGAAGGCGACGGCGGCGAACACGGCAATCTTGTGCTGGCCGATGTACCCTAGCAGCTGCTTTATGGTGCCCTTAAAGTCCTTGGCCTTTTCGCCGCGGCCCATGCCGCCCATGCGGCCCATGGGTCCACGCTGACGGGTGGGCTTGGGAATCTGAGTCTTGGTCTCGTCTGCCATTAGCGCTCGCCTCCTTCCATAACGGCTGCAATCTCTTCTTGGGTAAGCCCCAGCTCCTCGGCGGAAAGCTGCGACTGCGCGATCTCCAGATACGCCGGGCAGCCGTGCAGCAGTTCCTCGTGCGTGCCCGTGCCTACCACGTGACCGTCGTCGAGCACGATGATCTGGTCGGCGTGCATGATGGTCGCGATGCGCTGAGCCACGACCACGAGCGCGGCGTCGGTGACTTTTTTGGCGAGCTCCTCGCGCAGGCGCGCGTCGGTCTTGTAGTCGAGCGCGCTAAACGAATCGTCGAACACCACGACCTCGGGCTTCTTGGCCAGGGCGCGGGCGATGGCCAAGCGCTGGCGCTGACCGCCCGAAACATTGGAGCCGCCCTGGCTGATGGGGGAGTCGTAGCCGCCCTCGCGCTCGGCGATAAAGTCCTCGGCCTGGGCGATGCGCGCGGCCTCGTGCATATCCTCGTCGCTCACCATGTCGCCGGCAAACTTGAGGTTGCTCTCGACGGTGCCCGAGAACAGGCGACCCTGCTGCGGAATATAGCCAATGCGGCGACGCAGCTCGGAGAGGGTCATGTCACGTACGTCGACGCCGTCGAGCGAAATGCTGCCGCCGGTGACGTCGTACAGGCGCGGGATCAGCTGCACGAGCGTGGACTTGCCGGAGCCCGTGGAGCCGATGATGCCGAGCATCTGACCGGCGTGCGTGGTGAAGTTCACGCCGCTGATCACATCGGCGCGGGCATCGGGGTACTGGAAGCTCACGTCGCGGAAGCACAGCTCACCGCGCGGTGCGCTGGCTGCGGGTAGCTTGGGCGAGACGGGGTCGTTAATGCTCGTGGGGCAGGTGATGACCTCCTCCACGCGCTCGGCGGCAACCTCGGCGCGGGGCAGAATGACCGAAACCATGGTGAGGATCATAAACGCCATGACGATCTGCATGGTGTAGGAGATAAACGCCATCATGTTGCCAACCTGCATCACACCGTCGGACACGCCTTGCGCGCCAAACCAGACGATGAGCACGGTGACGCAGTTCATGACGAGCATCATGAGCGGCATCATAAAGCTCATGGCGCGGTTGGTGTAGAGCTGCGTGGTCATCAGGTCGAGCGATGCCGCATCAAAGCGCTCGAGCTCATGCTCCTCGCGGTTAAACGAGCGGATGGGCATAAGGCCGTCGAGCAGCTCGCGGGCGGTAAGGTTCACGCGGTCCACAAAGCTCTGCATCTTTTTGAACTTGGGCATGGTGAGGCCCATGAGCACGCCGACGACAGCCGAGACTGCGATGATGGCCACCGCGATGGTCCACTCCAGGCCGGTGTGGTTGGCCAGAACGCGCATGACGGCGACGATACCCATAACAGGGGCCATGAGGCACATGCGGATAAACAGGGTCGCAGCCATCTGAATCTGCTGGATATCGTTGGTACAGCGGGTGATGAGCGAGGCCTGGCTAAACTTTCCCACCTCGGCCGGGGAGAAGTGCATGACCTTGTTGAAGATCTCGCGGCGCAGGTCGCGGGCGATGGAGCAGGCGGTGCGCGATGCCACGGCGCCGGTCAGGATGGTGGCGACGAGCGACACCAGGCACAGGCCGAACATCGTGG
>CAKUEU010000190.1 GCA_934646865.1 uncultured Collinsella sp.
ATTCCCCTCTCATGCGGGCTTGCGCCCTGCCGAATATCGTTACTTGCCCGTCTTGGAGCGATTGGTCTGGATCATGCGGTTGATGGCGTTGATGTAAGCCTTGGCCGAGCTCACGATGATGTCGGTGTCCGCACCGCGGCCGGTGTAGATCTTGCCGTCCTCGGCAGCAATACGCACCGTTACCTCGCCGATGGCATCAATACCGCGCGTGATGGCCTTGACGTTGAACTCCGTCAGCTCACCATGGGCTGAGATTGCCTTGTCGACCGCCTTGTACGCCGCATCGACCGGGCCGGTGCCCGTCGAGCACACCACGTGGGTCTCGCCTTCCTCGTCGGTAATAGTTGCCGTGGCCGTAGGAATGAGCGGGTCGCCGCAGGAAACCTGAAGTGCATCGAGTGTGTAGATGGCTTTGACCTCGCGCTGACGCTCTTGGATCATCGACTCCAGATCTTCGTCAAAGACTTCCTTCTTTTGGTCGGCAATCTCCAAAAAGCGCTGGTAGATAGCCTCGAATTCCTCGTCGTCAAAGGTATAGCCCAGCTCGGCGAGACGGTGGCGCAGCGCCGCGTGACCGGAGCGCGCCGAAAGGATGATCTCGGAACCGGCGGCGCCCACGTCCTTGGGATCGATGATCTCGTAGGTATCACGCGCCTTGAGCACGCCGTCCTGATGAATGCCCGAGCTGTGGGCAAAGGCGTTGGCGCCCACGATGGACTTGTTAGGCTGCACGTTAATGCCGGTAATAGAGCTGACGAGTTTGGAGGCGCGCGTGAGCTCGGTCGTCACGATATCGGTATGGGCGTCCAGATCCTGCTCGTGCATCTTCATGGCCATCACGACTTCCTCGAGTGCCGTGTTGCCCGCGCGCTCGCCCAAACCGTTGATCGTGCACTCGATCTGCGTCGCGCCGTTGCGGACGGCCTCGAGCGCAAGGGCTGTCGCCATACCCAAGTCGTTATGGGTGTGGACCGAGATCGTCACGTCCTCGATACCGGCCACGCGCTCGCGCAGGTCGCGAATACGGGCGCCAAACTCCCAGGGCATGTTGTAGCCCGTGGTGTCGGGAATGTTCACGACCGTGGCGCCGGCCTTGACCGCAGCCTCGATAATGCGGACGAGGAATTCCTGGTCGGATCGGCCCGCGTCCTCGGCATAAAACTCAACGTCATCAACAAACTTGCGAGTATGTTTCACCGCACGGATGGCACGCTCAATAGCCTGCTCTTCGGTCATATGGAGCTTGTCGCGCAGGTGGCTGGGGCTCACACCCAGACCGGTGTGAATACGGGGCCTCTGAGCCGTTTTGAGGGCTTCTGCGGCCACCTCGATGTCCCTGTCCACCGCGCGGGTGAGGCCGCATACCGTGCAACGGTCGCCCGCGATCTTGCCGATCTCCTGCACGGAGCGAAAATCACCGGGGCTCGAGATGGGAAAGCCCGCCTCGATAACGTCCACGTTCATGCGCACGAGCTGGCGTGCGATGACGAGCTTTTCCTCGGTATTCATGCTGGCGCCGGGAGACTGCTCTCCGTCGCGCAGGGTGGTGTCAAAGATTGCGATTTTGCGGCTCATGATTTCCTCCTGATAGGCCTGAGATACAGATGGCTTTCAGGAGAGATGGAGTGCCCCAAGATAGAAAAATACCCGTGTCGCTCATCACGCCCAAAAGCGGCGGACGATAGCGCACCCGGGTACAACTCATCGTTATAGCGAGATTACACCCCTAGCGCGCTATCCCATCTAGTAGCGCTAGGCCTAGGAGCTGCTGCGTGTTCTTAAACATGTCGTCTGGCTCCTCTCAGCCTCGGGTATTCACTACATCGCGCTAAAGTGTAACACAGACGAAACGATGC
>CAKUEU010000191.1 GCA_934646865.1 uncultured Collinsella sp.
ACGAGCTCCTGCAGGGTCACCATGGTGCCCTTACGCTTGGACATACGGACGGGCTTGCCGTTGCGCAGCAGGTTGACGAGCTGGCCCAGCAGAACCTCGAACTTGCCGGGGTAGCCCAGAGCGTCGCAGACGCAGCGGACGCGCTCGATGTAGCCGTGGTGGTCAGCGCCCCAGATGTCGATGACGTGGTCGACGCGCTGGAACTTATCCCAGTGATAGGCGACGTCGGAAGCGAAGTAGGTGTACTCGCCGTCGGACTTGACCAGGACGCGGTCCTTGTCGTCGCCCAGATCGGTGGAACGGAACCACAGGGCGCCGTCCTTGGTGTAGAGGTAGCCCATCTTGTCGAGCTTCTCGAAAGCGCGGTCGACGGCGGAGGTGCCGACGGTCTCGCCCTCGGTGTCCTTCACGTACAGCGAGCGCTCGGAGTACCAGCGGTCGAAGTCGCAGTTGACGGCGTGGCAGAGGTCGCGCATGTTGTCGACCATCTTCACATAGCCGCGCTCACGGAAGCTCTCCATGCGCTCCTGCGGATCGGCCTCGACCCACTTGTCGCCGTCGGTGCGCCAGAACTCGGCAGCCTCGTCGATGATGTAGTCGCCACCGTAGGAGTCCTTGCCCAGGGTCTCGGCAAAGTTGTCCTGGTAGGGATGGGTCTCGGGATGCTCGTCGTTCTCATCGGCAACAAAGGCGTCGCGGTCGGCGATCAGAATCTTGTGAGCCTCGTCGATATCCACGCCCTGCTTGGCGATGATGTCGGCAAGCTGCATATAGCGCGTGCTGATGGAGTTGCCGAAGGTGTTCATCTGAGAGCCGTGGTCGTTGATGTAGAACTCACGCTGGATGTCGAAGCCGGCGTGCTCCATGACGCGGCAGAGCGAATCGCCCAGAGCGGCCCAGCGGCCGTGACCGATGTGCATGGGGCCGACAGGGTTGGCGGAGACGAACTCGACCTGGGTCTTCAGGCCACCACCGACGTTGGACTTAGCGAAGTCCATGCCCTTCTCGCGGGCCTCGCCAAAGATGGCGTTCTTGACGGCGACGGAGAGGTAGAAGTTGATGAAGCCGGGGCCTGCGATCTCAACCTTCTCGATCGCGGGGTCCTCGGGCATATGGGCAACGACGGCCTCGGCGATCTTGCGCGGGGCGCAGTGAGCCAGCTTGGCGGACTTCAGAGCCATGGTGGAGGTCCACTCGCCATGAGAAGTGTCAGCCGGTCGCTCGATGGCGCAATCGTCAAGTTCAAATGCGGAAAGGTCGCCGGCCTCCTGGGCCGCAGCAAGCGCAGCGCGTACCAGCTCTTCAATCTTCTCGGGCATAGATCCTCCTTGTGTTAAAGCCCCCGAGCTCTTGGTCACTCGTAGGGCAAAAGCCAGAGTTTGTAGCACTCTATCACAAGCGGCGCGCACTGTCGCAGGGTAAAGCCAATCGATATTGCATATGCACAAAAATGACTACGGCACACACGGAGTCACTCAAAGATGGCGGTCTGCCTGCAGATTATGCACGCGCTGGAACTGCATAAAGGCATGAATGAGTCGTGGGTTTTATCGAATACTCTTACCTATCGGAGTTGTGTGCTTTTCCTGCATAAAGTGAATGTTTGCGCACGTCAGCGTGGTATTCTAGACATACGCAAATTCGTATAAGTTGGAGGTAGCATGTTCTCAATCGGTCAACACGTCATTCATCCGGGTCAGGGAGTCTGCACCGTCGTCGGTTTTAGGGACGACACGCCGCAGCCCATGCTGTTGCTCGAGACCAAGCAGGGACATGCGCAGACGATCCTTATGTACCCCGTGGCGCAGGCCGATCGCTTGCACGCCGCCAT
>CAKUEU010000192.1 GCA_934646865.1 uncultured Collinsella sp.
GTGTGCTCGGTCATCTTTAACATTGTGGGACCCAAGGTGCTCGGCCAGGTTACGACCAAGCTGTTCGAGGGCCTGGTTGCCAAAGTCAACGGCACCGGCGATGTCGACTTTGATTGGATCGCCAAGACGCTCGGCTTTTTGCTCTGCCTGTATCTGGCGAGCTCTGCCTGCAGCCTGATCCAGGGCTGGCTCATGACCGGCGTCACGCAAAAGATCTGCTACCGCATGCGCAAGGAGATCGCCGCCAAGATCGCTGTCGTGCCGATGAGTTATTTCAACGGTCACAGCAAGGGCGACGTGCTCAGCCGCATCACCAACGACGTCGACACGCTCGGCCAGTCGCTCAACCAGAGCGTGACGCAGCTTATTACGTCCGTCACGCAGATTATCGGCGTGCTTGTCATGATGCTGTCGATCAGCCTGCCGCTCACCGGCGTCACCGTGCTCACGCTGCCCGCCGCCGCGATTATCCTGGCCGTGATGATTCACTTCTCGCAGCCGTACTTCCGTGAGCAGCAGCAGGTCCTGGGCACCGTCAACGGCATTATCGAGGAGGACTTTGCCGGCCAGAACGTCATCCAGGTGTTCGACCGCGCCGAGGCCTCGATCGAGGAGTTCGACCGCCAAAACGACCGCCTCTTTATTAGTGGCTGGCGCTCGCAGTTCCTGTCCGGCCTGATGATGCCGCTCATGAGCTTGGTGGGCAACATGGGCTACGTGGGTGTTGTCGTGGTGGGCGCGCAGCTCGCGCTGACCGGCAATGCCACGCCCGGCGATATTCAGAGCTTCATCCAGTACGTGCGCAACTTTACGCAGCCGGTGCAGCAGCTGGGCAACGTGAGCAACACGATGCAGTCGATGGCCGCCGCCACCGAACGCGTGTTTGAGTTCCTAGCCGCGCCCGAGGAGGAGCAGAAGGCCGACGCGCAGATTCCCGAGGAGCGCCCCGGTCACGTGGAGTTCGACCACGTTAAGTTTGGCTACACGCCCGACAAGACCATCATCCACGACTTTAGCTGCGAGGCGCAGCCCGGCCAGACCATTGCCATCGTCGGCCCTACCGGCGCTGGCAAGACCACTCTCATCAAGCTGCTGCAGCGCTTCTACGATGTGGACGGCGGTTCGCTGCGCGTCGAAGGCATTGACGTGCGCGATTGGGACCGCGCGGCGCTGCGCGGCGAGTTCGCCATGGTGCTGCAGGATACCTGGCTGTTCAACGGCACGATCCGCGAGAACATCCGCTACGGACGCCCCGATGCGACCGACGCCGAAGTCGAGGCCGCTGCACGCGCCGCCCGCTGCGACCACTTCATTCATACGCTTGCCGGTGGGTATGACTTCATGATCAACGAGGAGGGCACCAACCTTTCGCAGGGCCAGCGCCAGCTCGTGACCATTGCCCGCGCGATTCTGGCCGACCGTCCGGCACTGATTCTGGACGAGGCGACCTCCAACGTGGACACCCGCACCGAGGAGCTCATCCAGCGCGCCATGGACGCGCTGATGCAGGGCCGCACGAGCTTTGTCATCGCACACCGCCTATCCACGATCCGCAACGCCGACGTGATCCTGGTGATTCGCGACGGTGACATCGTCGAGAAGGGTACGCACGACGAGTTACTCGCCCAGGGCGGCTTCTACGCCGACCTGTACAACTCGCAGTTCGACGAGGCGGCGTAAAAACCGGCGGCAAACGGTCGCGCGCGCAGACGTGGTGTAAGAGCGTCCTGAGGTCCGTCGCTGCAAGTCCCGATGTTACTCCTTCTTGAGG
>CAKUEU010000193.1 GCA_934646865.1 uncultured Collinsella sp.
TTGTCTGTCTTTGCTTCAGATTTCTTTTTGCTCTTTGACGAGCTCGCCTCAGCCGCGCCTGTCGCCTTTTGCTCGGCCTGCTCGATACTCACCTGGTACGTCTCGTCAACCTTTTGCGATACCCACACGCTCGCGGGCACCAACGCCATGCCGATCATGGCGACCACCAGCACGCGCGTTGCCACGCGGCGCAGAACGGCGCTGGTGCTCCAGCGCCCGTGAATACCAAGCGACACCGCAAAGAGTATGAGCGAGAATGGGATCAGGATGCCCAGCCCGACCGACCACAATATAGTAAGCAGGTATTTCTCGAGGTACAGCACGGCAAGCACGATGCCTAAGTTGCCCGAGAGTTGTGCGAGCTGCTCGGCCACCGGCGTTCCCGTGTCGCCCGGCAGCGCGGTGATGCCCGCAGACAGCGCCACGCACGACGTCGTGAGCGCCAACACGTTGCCCTTCTTTTGGTCGATGACCTCGATAGTTGAGTCCCAGGTCTTGGTGTCTGCAAAATGCGGGCGCGCGACAAAACCCGACAGAAGCGCCAGTACCACGAGCGCAACGATGAGCCCGATCTGCAGCTTTTTGTTTGCACACACGACATCGGACAGGCTGGGTTGCAGCTCGGTCACTGTCGTATGCTCGGTTATTTGGACGGGGCGCCCGTGAGCCATCTCATGCGCGCCCTTCTTTTGAATCGATCCGTTGTCCGGCATTTGGATACCTCCTCAGTCCGGCCTGTATTGCGGATGGAAGTATACCCACGAAGCAAAATATCCAACAGCGCCGAATGAGTTGCGGTGAAATAGGGACTGTTTGCTGTTAGAAGGCCCATTCGGTCCCTATTTCACCGCAACTTAGGCTGAGGGACAGAAAAGCCCTGCCGCGGGGTTGCGGCAGGGCTTTTGGAAGGGGACTTGGTTGTGGGGGCTCGTTAGGCGAGCTTGGCCTCGAGATCGGCGATGCGCTTGTAGGCATCGATGGTAAAGCGGGTCTGCTTCTCCAGGATCATGGTCGTCATGAGGGTATCCTGAGCGTGAGCCATGATGAAGGTCATCTCCATCTCGCCGCCGCCGGCCTCCTGCGAAAGCAGCTTGGTCTGCGTGTCGTGAGCACCGATGAGCGCGTCGCTGGCATCCTTGTGCAGCTGCTCGGCCTTCTCAAAGTCACCCTCACGGGCAGCATCGAGTGCAGCGAGCAGGTCGGTCTGGGCGTCACCCGCGTATGCGACGATCTCGAATCCAACCATCGAGATTTCTTCTTTGGTTGCCATATTGCGTTCCTTTCACATATGAACCAATGGAGAGCATCGCGTCCGGGCATACGCGCTGCGTTGTGTATGCCAGAAACATTAACATTCAAACAAAAAAGAACAATCCAAAACGCATTTTTGAGCTATGAACGGTCGATTTTCGCCCGTGAACGGTTTCTAAACTATTTCAAACAATATCGAACATAACGAGCTGCAACCCAAACAGGTCCGCACCCTAGCGCAGACTGCGTACCGTATCGCCCTCGACGAGCACGCCGGGGATCAGCATGTGCTCCACGCCCGGTGCGACGTCCTCGGCGCCGGCAATCTTGTCGACCGCCCACATGCCAACGTGCTTGTTATCAAAGCGCACCGTAGTCAGGCGACGATCGGGCACGATATCGCCCAGGCTATCGTCAACGCCCACCACGCTCACGTCCTCGGGCACGCGTTTCCCGCGCGACTCGAGCCCGCGAATGCAGCCATAGGCCAT
>CAKUEU010000194.1 GCA_934646865.1 uncultured Collinsella sp.
GACATCTTTGATCTTGAGGACATGGATGCGCTGGTGGAGGCCTATCCCGGCACGCGCCACGTGATGCTGGGGCGCGGCTTGCTTGCGAATCCTGCACTGGCCCGCATGGTCAAGGGCGGCCCTGCTGCCACGGCCGCCGAGCTGCAGCGCTTCCACGACATGCTGTTCGCGGCATATGCAGAAGAGATTGGCGGCAATGCGGTCTTTCGCATGAAGGAGTGGTGGTTCTACGCCAAGTGCGCCTTCGCCGACCCCGCCACCGTTCACAAGCTGGTGCGCAAGACCAAAAAGGTCGACGAATACCGAGCCACCGTCGAGCGCGTCTTCCGCGAACAACCCCTCGCGCCCACAGCCCGCTTCCACAACTAGCTAGTCATTGCTATCTGACGGCCTGGACGGCAAGTGCTTCTATTACGCGCTCGGCACCGGCGTCGATCAGAATGCTGCGATTGGCGATTTCTGTCGGAGCGACTGCCTCGCCAAGGTTGACGCATGCATACATGGCGCGCTCGTTTTTGGCTGTCATCTGCCAAAACGGATACTTGATGATGACGGGCGTGTTGCCGCCTACGCCAAGCTCCAAGAACAGAATGCGCATATTGCTGTGACGGCGCAGGAAATCCTGGTAGCGATCGGCGGCAGTGTACCACCCCTTATCCTGCACAAACGTATCGTCGGCGCGCAGGTTCATCGTAAGCGGGGCGCCACAGTGGGGGCAGTGGGGTACAAGCGCAGATGGAATGCGCAGGTCCTGTTGAGCGGCGACCATATGGCGTACGAGCTCTTCGTTGTCCCATGTCTCCTGGCAGCAGGGTTTGCTGCACTGGAACAGGCCGTAGTCTCCCTGCGTGTAAAAGAGCCGCTGCTTGTCAAAGCCGGCGCGCTGGAAACAATGGTCCACGTTTGTGGTCAGCACAAAGTAGTCGCGGTCGCGCACTATGCTCAAGAGCTGTTCGTAGAGCGGCGTCGGTACGGGATCGTATCGGTTGCACATAATGTAGCGGCTCCAAAACGCCCAGTACTCCTCGAGCAAATCATAGGGATAGAAACCGCCGGAATACATATCGGTAAAGCCGTAGCGTGCGGCAAAGTCGCCAAAGAGCTTCTCGAAACGCTCGCCCGAATAGGCGTATCCGGCGGCGGTCGAGAGTCCTGCTCCGGCACCGATTACCACGGCATCAGATGCATCGAGTGCAGCTTGGAGCTTATCGATTTGTTTGGAGAAGGCTGCGGTAGATTGCCTCGTCAGACGCGAGAAAAACATTGAAGATCACCTTAAGGTTGGGGTCGTTATGGTCTAGATGATGACGAACGGTATCGATGGCCACGCGCGCGGCGGCATCTTGCGGATAACCAAACACGCCCGTCGAGATGCAGCAGAATGCAAGCGTGCCGAGTCCTCGGCGCGTCGCCTCTTCCAAGCAGCTGGCGTAGCAGCGGCGTAGCAGCAATTCCTCGCACGGGCCAGGCTTATGGCTGGGCACGATAGGGCCGACGGTGTGGAAAACGTAGCTGCTGGGTAGATTGAACGCCGGCGTGACCTTGACACGCGCCGTTGGTTCCTCGTGCCCTTGCTCGTTCATGAGATTGGCGCACGCCAAACGCAGCTGCATGCCGGCGTAGGTGTGGATGGCGTTGTCGATGCAGCGATGCCCTGGCACAAAGCAGCCGAGCATTTGGCTGTTGGCTGCATTGACGATGGCATCGGTCTTAAGCAGCGTAATGT
>CAKUEU010000195.1 GCA_934646865.1 uncultured Collinsella sp.
GAATCCTATACGCCGCACCATTTGAGATCAAAGCCTCCGGCAACGGGGGCTTTTCTTTTACGTCGATGCTTTTGCAAGGTCGGACGTCTTCGTCGCGGGAAACTATTCTTATCGACTCGTGTAAGATTCCGAGTAGATGCCGCGCTCCATCCGCGGCCACTTCTCCTTCAGACGACCGATCAGGGTGATATTTCGTGGCAGAGCGTCCGACCTACAAGCTCAAGTTTCTCGATCCCAAGAAGCGCTTTCCGGCGATGCCCGAGCAGCCCGCGGGACGCTCGTATGGCGTTGTCTGGAAACTCTTTGGCGACGATCCGCATGAATCATGCTACGTCGTTGAATTCGTCGGCAAGAGCCATGTGTCACTTTTAGGCTACGTAAGCGTTTCGGGCGAAGTGTACAAGGTGGACCGTCCCGTTAGCGAGGCGCCGTTGCCCGATGATCCCGATATGCAACTGGTTCTTGATGAGTCCGACTCCAGCATTGGCGAGATTGCGGTAAGGGACGCCGATGGGACGATGCGTCCCCGGGCGCGAGTCATCGGCTCTCCAAAAGGCCCCATGCACGAGCAGTCCGATCGCGAGACATGGAATTCGGCCCGCAGCCTCCCTTACGGTGAGTTCATGGCATCTATGTTCTTGCGCTACGTGATATTCGCCGATTCCGAAAATGCTATCGCGAGCACGTCAAACACCGACAGGCTCGACGAGAGCACGCACAATGTCGTCGACAAGATTAAGCTCGTCAAGCTGCCCGAGCCGGTCGAAGTGTTTCTGGGCTTTGATTCGACGCCACTTCCCGATGCCATCGAGACGCTGCTCTACCGCATTGACCATAAGGACAATCCGAGCGGCATCGAGCGTTATGCCGCGGCCCTGATGGGTGAAGTCAATCTGCCTCGCCTGCGCACCATAGCGGCAAAGACTGAAATGAACTTGGCCCGCATCGATCGCTCGAAGCTTTTCTATCTAAATTTCGATCGCAGCCTGTTAGATCAAGATGAGATCGACACCTTGCTTGCCATTGAGTGTCGCCTGAACCGCCTCTCCGGCATCCTTGAGCGCATCGGGGCAGGATTGGCCCCCGCAGCCTCGTCGCCGAGCCTTGAGGGCTGTGCACTCTTTGACTCATGGCATATCGCTAAAACGACCAACGATGTCCCCCGGTTGCTCGAAACGCTGTCGAGCGACAATCCGTGGGCCAAGCCGGGGACGGTTGCGTGCCAGCCTGGTGGCGAGTGGGACGTGCGCACCCGCTTTGCGCGAATTGTCGAGGCGCTTAACGTGGTCACACGGCTTGACTATACCTATCGAGTGAACGTTGCCGAGGGGATTATGCTCGTCCAGTTTGGGCGCTCTGTCGTTGATGCCATGCCGCAACGTGAATATGACGCTCAGGATGACGCCTGGCGCGAGCTGGACGAGGGTGTGCGCGAGATCTGGGCCGCGGAGCACGACGCGCGCGTAGCGCTCACGCTTGCGGCGGCTTGCTTTGCCGCGGGTGCCTGCATCACGCGCTGCTACGTGCAGATTGAGGCTCCCGACGATGAGCAGGATGTGCACATCGTCGCAACGTATTCCTTTGCCCGTGCCGAGTATCTTGCCGATTGTGTTCCCGTCGCCAAGGATCTTGAGAGCATGGATATGGACGATATGCCGTGCAAGCGCATGCTTGAGGCATATGAGGCGACCACGCCGGATATGATTGAG
>CAKUEU010000196.1 GCA_934646865.1 uncultured Collinsella sp.
AGGAGGAGGCCGCCCGCCGGGAGAAGGCGCTCTCGCGCGCGGGCATCCCCAGGCGCTACTGGGCCGCCGAGGCCGACCGCCCCGAGTTCGCCGAGTACATCGCCTCGTTCGCGGGCAACGGGGGCGCCGGGCTCTACATACACGGGGGCGTCGGCGCCGGCAAGACGCACGCCGCCTCCGCCATGGCCAGGCTGTTCGCCGAGGCCGGCTACGACGTCGCCTTCACGACGGCCAAGGGCATGCTCGAGCGCGTGAAGGCCACGTTCGACGAGGGCGGCACCGAGGCCGCCGTCGCGCGGTACGCCAAGTGCGACGTCCTCGTGCTCGACGACCTCGGCAAGGAGGACGCGACGGAATGGTCCGTCGGCACCGTGTTCAGCGTGCTCGACGCGCGCTACGAGGACATGCGCCCGACCATCGTCACGTCGAACTACGCGCCGGGCGCGCTGGCGGACAGGCTCGCAAGGCGCGGCGAGCGCGTCACGGCAGAGGCGATCGCGAGCAGGATCTCCCAGACCTGCAGGCCCGTCTACCTGGGCGGAAGGGACAGGCGCCGCCTCGGCTAGCTTGTGCGCTTCCCGTGGAGGCGCGGACGGCTCGACCCAGCTCGACCCATCGCGGGCGGCCCCGGTCGCCGCCGCAATCGAAATCGCTATACACGTCTTGGGCGGCGCCGACGCGCCAGCACGCACGCCTGCTCCGACTCGCACCGTGCCCCCATCGCGAGGACGCCGCCCGCCAAGCAACAAACGAAAGGCGGAGGGCCCATGGACGGCTTCGAGAGGATAACCGGCCGCGAGCACGACGGGCTCGTGGAGAAGTGCCAGGAGAACGGCTGGCTCAAGGTCGGCGGCTTCGACTGGCAGGACGACCCGTTCCTCGAGGAGTACCCCTACGAGTTCTCCCGCACGGACAGCGTCGACAGGCTCCGCGAGGCGCTCGGCTCGGGCAACTGGGCCATACGCCAGGGGTTCTGCTACCGCGACCTCGCGTTCATCCAGCAGGTGAACGGCGGCGACGAGTGGTGGACGCTCAAGCGCGACGGCGACGCGTGGACCGGCTTCGAGAGCTGGAGCTTCGGCGCCATCGCCCAGGAGCCCGAGCGGTTCGAGCGCGCCATGCGCGACATGTGCGAGGCGACGCCGGAGCAGTGCCGCAGCGGCGAGTGGGCCCATCTGCACGAGAAGGCGCCCGAGCCGCTGGCGCAGCGCGCCGCGTCCGCCCGCGAGGCGAGCCGCGCGCACGCCGGGCAGGAAGCCCGCGCCCCAATGGCGCGCGAGAGGGCCGTCGGGGCCGAATAGGGACGACCGGGGCGCGAAGGCGCCCCTTTTTCATCTCGACTGGAAGGGAGGCGCGGGATGGCGAGCGACTACGGGGACGAGGCGGGCGGCAAGCTGCTCGACTGGATGCTGAGGATCGGCCAGGAGGCCGGCGCCGAGGCAATGGCGCGCAGCGCGAGGGAGCTCTCGGAGCGCCTCGCGGGAATCCGCGGGGCCATCGCCGGCGGGCGCGCCGAGGCCATCGCGGCCGACGGCGTGCCGACCTACGCGAAGCTCAGCCTCGAGGAGCTCTCGGGGCTTCCCGAGTACGCGACGATCAAGGAGGTCGTCTCCGACAAGCTGCGCGCCGCGTCGGTCGAGCACCACATCATCCCCGGCGAGGGCCGCGACTGGCTGCTCTTCAAGGTGGAGGACGC
>CAKUEU010000197.1 GCA_934646865.1 uncultured Collinsella sp.
GTCTTGAGCACGCTTTCGGCCTGCAGCAGGCGACGGCTCTCGCTCTCGGTAAGCGAGGACACCGGCACGCCCGAAGTCACGGACACGATGTCGGCAATCTGGCTCACGTCAATGGTGAGCGGGCTGGCATCGAGCTCAGCCGTCCAGGCGGCCTTGGCCTCGGCGAGCTCAATCTCGGCAGCCTTCTGCTGCTCGGTGATCTCGGCGGCCTTGTTCATGTCATCGCTCTCGGTGGCCTCCTGCGCGGCGGCCTTGAGCTCCTCCACGCGATGCTCGGCCGCGCGCACCGGCTCGGGTGCGCGGTTCGCGGCGATGCGGGCGCGGGCACCCGCCTCGTCGATGAGGTCGATGGCCTTATCAGGCAGGAAGCGGTCCTGGATGTAGCGGTTGGAGAGGTTCGCGGCGGCCTCGATGGCACCTTGCGTGTAGCGCACGTGGTGGTGCTCCTCGTAGCGCGGCTTGAGCGCGGTCAGGATCTTGACCGTGTCCTCGACGCTCGGCTCCTCCACATCGATCGTCTGGAAGCGACGCTCAAAGGCCGGATCCTTGGTGAGGTACTTGCGGAATTCCTCAGCCGTGGTGGCGCCGATAATCTGGAAAGCACCGCGCGCGAGCACGGGCTTGAGCATGGAGCTCGCGTCGATAGAGCCCTCGGCAGAACCGGCACCGATGATGGTGTGCATCTCGTCGATAAACAAGATGACGTCGTCGGCTTCGGTGGCCTCCTGGATCACGTTCTTGAGACGCTCCTCAAACTCGCCGCGATACTTAGCGCCCGCAACGAGGCCCGGCAGGTCGAGCGTCCAGATATTCTGGTTCATGAGGTTCTCGGGCACATTGCCGGCGGCGATCTGCTGAGCCAGGCCCTCGACGATGGCGGTCTTGCCCACGCCGGGGTCGCCCAGGATGAGCGGATTGTTCTTGGTACGGCGCGAAAGGATCTCCATCATGCGCTGGACTTCCTTTTCGCGACCGATCACGGGATCGAGCTCGCCGTCGCGCGCCTTCTGCGTAAGGTTGGTGGCAAACTGCTTAAGCGTATCGGTACCACTCCCCTTTTGCTGGGAGGCATCCGAGCCGCTAAAGAACGGCAGGCCCGCACCGGGACGACCGGCGCCAGCGCCGGCAAGCGGACGCTTCTTGTCCTGATCTTTGGCGGTGAGTTTCTCGATAGCCTTTTTGATGGAAGCGGACGACACGCCCAGGCGCATGAGGATGTCCATGGCCATGCCGTTGCCCTCTTCGACGATGCCGATGAGCAGGTGCTCGGTCGACACGTAGGTCTGGTTGTTCTCACGCGCCACGCGGAAAGAACGCTCCATCACACTGATGACGAGCGGCGTAAAGGCGAGCTTGGCGGCCTCGGTCTCCTCGCTGGGCTCGGGAACCGTGGTCTGGACCTCTTTGAGGGTGTCCATGATGTCGTCGTAGGAGATATCGAGCGAACGCAGTGCCTCGGCGGCAATGCCCTCGTCCTCCTTGGCAAGCGCGAGCAGCAGATGCTCGGTGCCCACCTTATTTGAGTGAAGATCGAGCGCCTCCTGCTTGGCCATGGACATGACCTTGCGCGCACGATCGGTAAAACGGTCTAACATGCTAGTTCCTCTTAGACGAGCTAGTTTTTCAAACGCAAAGCGCCGCCCCGCGGCAGCGCT
>CAKUEU010000198.1 GCA_934646865.1 uncultured Collinsella sp.
AGAGGGCGCGTCGCCACGGAGTCAAGGTTGCAAGCATACCGCAAGAGCTCGACTGCGTCCAAATGGGCCCACTCGATAAGCTCCTCATCGACATCGAGATCGACAAAACGCAAGGTCACGCCGCCATGCTGACGGTAACCCAGGATCTCGCCCTCGTGGCGTAGACGCAGGTCCATCTGGGCGAGCGTAAAGCCGTCTGCAGTCTTTTCGAGCGACTGCAGGCGGTCTTGCGCCGCCGATGCGCCGCCATTGCCTTTTGAGTGGGTCATGACCAGGCATGTGCCCGAGACGCTACCGCGGCCCACGCGGCCACGCAGCTGATGCAACGCCGCCAAGCCAAAGCGCTCGCCGTTCTCTATGACCATGACGGTGGCGTTGGGAACGTCAACGCCCACCTCGACCACCGTAGTCGAGACGAGCACGTCGATCTCGCCACGCTTGAAGGCATCGATGACCCGGTCCTTCTCCCCTGCCGGCATACGGCCATGGAGTCGCTCGATGGAAAAGTCCGGCAGTGCCAAGCGCAAGCGGTCGAGTTCGGTCGCCGTGTCATGCAACGGCACGGGCACGGTCACGCGGCCTTCGTCGTCGCGGGCGATGCCGGGAACGTCCTCGAGCTCATCGGCCGAATCACTTGGCTCCACAAGCGGGCAGATCACGTAGGCCTGCTGTCCCTTTTCATGCGCCTCGCGGATAGCGCCATAGGCCAGATCGCGGCTCGATTCGGTGAGCACGCGCGTGGTGACACCGGCACCGGGAACAGGACGGTGGCGGATGATGCTTGTGTCCAGATCGCCGTAGACCGAAAGCGCCAGCGTGCGCGGGATCGGCGTAGCTGTCATAACGAGCAGATCGGCACCGGGACCCTTGGCGCGCAGCGCATTGCGCTGTCCCACGCCAAAGCGATGCTGCTCATCGATCACCACGAGCGAAAGATGATTGAAAGTCACGTCGTCCGAAAGGACCGCGTGCGTACCAAAGAGTACGTCGAGCTCGCCGGACTGGAGCTGTGCATGGATCTGCTCGCGCTCGGCCGCCGGCGTGGCGCCTGTCAGGAGCGCCCAGGACATGCCAGCCTGCGAGAGCAGAGGGCCAGTCTTATCGGCATACTGACGTGCTAAGACGCCCGTAGGCGCCATGACACAGGCTTGGGTGCCGCTATCGGCGGCAACAGCCAGCGCGCAGGCGGCAACGGCTGTCTTACCGGTACCGACGTCGCCCAGCAGCAGACGGTTCATCACACGGCCGCCATCGCACATGTCATGCAGGATGTCTTGGAACGCAGCCTCCTGCTCGTCGCTCAGCGAGAACGGGAGGGCCTGCCTGAGTGCGGTCAGATGCTCGCCCGCAGCATGCGCGTAGGGAACCACCTCAACCAAACCGCCGTCGTTGCGCAGACGCAACGCCAGCTGTAGGTAGAGGCACTCCTCATAGGCAAGACGCCGGCGCGCGATATCGCGCTCGGCCATGCTCGAGGGAAAGTGAATCGATCGAAGCGCACGGGCGCTGCTCATCAAGCGGCGCTTGACGCGCAGCGGCGCGGGAATAGGATCGAAGGGGTTGCTGACAACCTCGAGCGCGCCGCTTACGATACGGCGCATCCACGCCTGGCTCACGCCGTCACTCACGTAGTGGACCGGCA
>CAKUEU010000199.1 GCA_934646865.1 uncultured Collinsella sp.
TTTCAAGGGCGCGACCGAAAGGTCAGCGCCCTTTCATTTCACGGCACCTTGTCACGACAGAGACTCGCTCGCTGACTTTGCCAATAACGGGGCGTTGAACTATATCGATGGCGTTGTGCGCTATTTGTCCCGGAGGAAAACTGTCAATTGTTTAGGAGGTCGCCGTGATCAAGGCAGTGCTGTTTGATATGGATGGCGTGCTGGTCGATACCGAGTGGTTCTACAACCGTCGTCGCGTGGCGTTTATGGAAGAGAAGGGGTTCCATTTTGACGAGATCCCCGATCTTTCGGGATCGAACGAGCCGGCCATTTGGCAGGCGCTGGTGCCCGACGATGTCGAGCTGCGCGAGCGCCTGCGCGTGGAGTACAAGCAGGTCTACAGCCCGGTCCATCCCGTTCCGTATGCCGAGTTGCTCAACGAGCAGACGGAGCCGGTGATGCGCGAGCTACACGAGCGCGGCGTGATGTGCGCCATAGCGAGCTCGTCCTATCGTGAGCTGATCGACGAGCTGGTGGAGATCGCCGGTATTGCCGACGTGCTGGACTACACCATCAGCGGCCACGAGTGCAGCGCGTTTAAGCCCGACCCCGAGATCTACCTGCGCGCCATGGAGGCGCTGGGTGTGGAGCCAGCCGAGTGCCTGGTCATCGAGGACTCGCCGATGGGTATTGAGGCCGGCAAGCGCTCCGGCGCCCGCGTCCTGGCCCTGCGTCCGCACGAGGGCGTCAACCTGGACCAGTCCGCCGCCGACGTTGTCATCGACAACCTGTCCGACATTTTGGCCGCTCTGTAGCGTCAATTCATCGCGAGCAGTGCCGATTCGCGCATTAATTGCGGCAGATGGGCTCATTTTGGCTTCGATTTGGTCCGTTTGGCTTCGACTCAGACTAAGTGAGTAGACTTTTTGGCGCAGGCCGAGCACAAAGCGTTTCTGCCTTAGTAAAACCGCAGGTCACAGAGGTGGCAGTTTTGGGTGTGCTCGGCAGATCGTAAAAAGTCTACTCACTTAGATTTTTGCCCTTTGGTCGTAGGAGTTGCTGGTCCCGTTTTGGTTGATTTCCGATCTCAGCCGAACACATTGAGCGGATAGGCCTTTCCCGCAGCTAGCCGAACGCCCCCGGGGCCCCATCCGGGCCGCGGGGGCGGCATTTTCCCAGTTGAAGGAACGGTGGAGATGTGTTTCGATAGGTCCGGTGGCCATGCTCCGCCCGCCGCCCGGCACCTCTTCCCAGACTCAGCCGAACGGTCGGTCCGTCTATTCCGTTTTCCTTCAGGCTAGGCCAGCGGGGCATCGCCCCTCTCTGCGCGCGCCCTCTCGATGAGCCCCGGCGTCAGGTCGAGATCGCCGAGCGGCACGTCCTCCACGCCGTAGGCGTCCAGCAGCGCCGCCGCGTCCTCCCCGAGCATCGCCCTGAAGGCGCGCGCGGGCGTCGAGAAGCCGAGCGCGCCGCGGGGCTCCGAGTTCACGTGCGACATGGCGAGCGCCAGGTCGGCCGGGGCGAGCCGGTCGAACCTGAGCCCGGCGCCCTTGGGCAGCAGCTTCCTGAGCTCGACGTGGTTGCGCTCGCAGGCGCCCTTCTGGTCGCTGCGCCTGGGGTCGCAGTAGAACAGCCTCGTCTCGCCCG
>CAKUEU010000200.1 GCA_934646865.1 uncultured Collinsella sp.
TCGGCCGCCAGCTCCTCCTCGCTCATGCGAGGTGCGCGCTTCTTGGTCGGCATGCCGGCCGCCTTGGCGTTGCGCTCCTCCTTGGCCGCCAGGATATCGCCCTCGCGCTCAAGGTAGGAATCCCACTCGTTATCGAGCAGGGCGTTCACGGCATCGCCCTCAACGGTCTCGCGCTCAAGCAGCACCTTGGCCATCAGATCGAGCTGATCGCGACGAGCGTCCAGAATCTCGACCGCACGGCGGTGGGCCTCACGCATGATGCGCTGAACCTCGATGTCGATGCGACGCGCCGTCTCCTCGGAGTAATCCTGGTGATCGGCGTAGTCGCGGCCCAGGAACACCTGATGCTGCGCCTCGCCAAAGACCTGCGTGCCCAGCTCCTCACTCATGCCCAGGCGCGTGACCATCTCGCGCGCCATCTTGGTTGCACGCTCCAGGTCGTTGCTCGCGCCCGACGTAATGTCGTCGCACATGAGCTCCTCGGCAACGCGACCGCCCAAGAACACGGCAAGCTCGTCGAGCATCTCGTTCTTGGTCTTGAGGAAGTGGTCCTCCTGCGGCAGCTGCAGCGTATAGCCCAGGGCCTGGCCGCGGCTGACAATCGAGATCTTGTGGACCGGATCGGAGTGCTCCAAGATGTGGCCAACCAGGGCGTGGCCGCTCTCGTGGTAGGCAATCGTGGTGCGCTCGGCCTCGGTCATCACGCGGCCCTTGCGCTGCGGTCCGGCAATCACGCGCTCCATCGATTCCTCGACCTCGTCCATCGAGATCACGGAACGATGACGGCGGGCAGCCAACAGCGCAGATTCGTTGAGCAGGTTCGCCAAGTCGGCGCCGGTAAAGCCAACGGTCATCTGGGCGAGCTTCTCAAACTTAACGTCCTCGTCCATCGGCTTGTTCTCGGCATGCACGCGCAAAATCTGCTCGCGGCCCTTTACATCCGGACGGTCGACCGTCACCTGGCGGTCAAAACGGCCGGGACGCAGCAGCGCCGGATCCAGAATGTCGGGGCGGTTGGTGGCGGCAATCAGGATGACCGACTCGCTCTCCTCAAAACCGTCCATCTCGACCAGCAGCTGGTTGAGCGTCTGCTCGCGCTCGTCGTGGCCGCCGCCCAAGCCGGCTCCGCGCTGACGTCCCACAGCATCGATCTCATCGATAAAGATGATCGACGGGGCCTGGGACTTGGCCTCCTTAAAGAGGTCGCGCACGCGGCTGGCACCGACGCCCACGAACATTTCGACAAAGTCGGAACCCGAAATGCTAAAGAACGGTACGCCCGCTTCGCCGGCAACGGCCTTGGCAAGCAGCGTCTTACCGGTACCCGGAGGGCCCACCAGCAACACGCCGCGCGGAATCTTAGCGCCCAGCTTGCGATAGCGGTCCGGATCGCTCAAAAAGTCGCGGATCTCCTCGAGTTCCTCGACCGCCTCGTCCACGCCGGCAACGTCCTCAAACTTAACCTTGGGGCGCGTGGCCTCGTTGGTCTTGGCGTTGGTCTTGCCAAACTGCATGTTCCTGTTGTTGGCGCCCATCATCTG
>CAKUEU010000201.1 GCA_934646865.1 uncultured Collinsella sp.
TCGCTCATATGACCCAATCCGCTGTCAAGAGCCACAATGGCCCCGCCGACCGCTTGCAATCGGTCGGCGGGGCCTGCCGTTGAACCCGTCCCGGTCCGCCCCCGGCATGTCGTCGACGCCTTCGGCTCAGTCTCATATCCGCGGATACCGCTGCGGCGGCCCGCAATTCTCTCCTTCGGCGGGGCT
Source organism: uncultured Collinsella sp. (assembly GCA_934646865.1). Lineage (GTDB taxonomy): Bacteria > Actinomycetota > Coriobacteriia > Coriobacteriales > Coriobacteriaceae > Collinsella. The sequence goes on from CAKUEU010000201.1 coordinate 187, forward strand.
CCCCAAGTCTGTCGACGCGCATGCGGCCGATGCCGCGCGCACAGCGAAAGCGGGGGTATCCCCGAAGGCTGCCCGGCTCGCCGGGACGGGGGCTATGTCTATTCGGTTGCCTCCCGGCACATCATGCCGAGGGCCCACAGCCACCTCACGAGCTCGGCGGCGGTGGCGGCGTTCGCCTTCGCCTGGGGCATGCCCCTTTCGAGCATCTCCTCGCGGCGCCGGAGCAGGCGCTCGGACCCCTTCCTCCCGTGCATCCTTATCTCGAGCGGGACGCCGCTGTCCTTTGGCATCAGCTTCGGCTGGTGTTTGGCCTGGGCGTAGCACCAGGACCCCTCGACCGCCAGCCTCCTGACGAGCGCGTTGCCTGCCCCGCTGATCCCGCCGAGCCGCACGGAGTCCGCGCTCGACCTCTGCTTCGGGGCGAGGCCGAAGTAGGCCGTCACCTGCCTGCCGGAGCGGAACCTCGAGAAGTCGCCGACCTCGGACGCGAAGGCGGCGGCGAGCGAGAAGGCGCACCCCTTGATAGACTGGAGCGCCTCGACCTCGGCCGAGAGGGGGCCCGCCGCGACGGCGGCCCTGTACTCGGCGAGGAGGTCGTCGCGCGCCTCGGCGGCCGCCTCGACCTCGTTCCTCAGCGCCGTCAGCGCCCGGATGCCGCCGTCGTCGGCGGGCCGAACCTTGTCGAGCCACCTGAGGAAGTCGTACGTCCAGTACTTCCGGGGGTTGCCGGCGGGCGTCGTGCCGCCGTAGGCGTAGCCGCGGCGGGCCAGGAACGCCAGGAGCCGCTGTTTCGCCGCCGCGAGCCTCGCGGTCGCGGCGTCGTGGGCTGCGGCGAGGTCCCTGAGCCCCTCGATCTCGGGGGACGGCACCCATACCGGGGTGACGTCGTGCGACAGTATCGCCTTGGCCATCCTGGCCGCGTCGTTGCGGTCGTTCTTGGACGAGAGGTCGGCCGCCGACCTGGGGACCTTGGAGACGGCCGCGACGACGCAGTCGACGCCGAGGCCGGAGAGCTCCCTCTGCGGGGCGAAGCCGAGGTAGCCGCTCTCGTAGGCGGCGAGCGACGGGCCGGGGAAGCCCGACATCCACTCCGCGACCTCGCCCCACGGGTTGCCCCGGAACCTCCTCGTCGCGGCCTCGCCCGTCTCCGCGTCGAGCGCGCAGACGGTCGTGGACCTGAGGTGTACGTCCATTCCGAAGGCGGTAGAATATCTAGGCACGGGAGCCTCCCAACCTCGTTGCGGCGCGGCTGCGCCTCTGGCACTTCAACAACATTGTCGCAGCCCCGACCCGCGGTCACGAGCGGGGGCTCCTGTCGTTTCCGTGCCCTCGGATTGGGTCATAGTGTCTGTC
>CAKUEU010000202.1 GCA_934646865.1 uncultured Collinsella sp.
ACTGAGAACAAGGTGTATGCCCGCCGCTGCGAGAGCCATGTCGAGGCCCTGCGCCGCGCCGTTCCGGGCTGCATCGAGAAGGTCGAGTGGCAGTGCGAGGACCAGCTGACGATTACCGTCAAGCAGGACAAGCTGCCCGAGGCCGTCCACTACCTGTATTACGAGCGCTACGGTTGGATTCCCGTGATCATCGGCAACGATGAGCGCAGTCTGTGCGGCCGTTACGCCGTGTACTACGTCATCTCCATGGAGGGGGAGGACCCCGGCTGGGTGACCGTGCGCACCGAGGTCGATCCCGCCAAGATGACGTTCCCGTCCGTGACGCCGTTCGTCCCTGCCTGCGTGTGGGGTGAGCGCGAGCTGCGCGATATGTTCGGCCTGATCCCCGAGGGTCTGCCCGATCGTCGTCGCCTGGTGCTTCCCGATGACTGGCCCAGCGGCCTGTACCCGCTGCGCAAGGACTCCATGGACTACCGCTTCCGTCCCGCTCCCGCGAGCGACATGGAAAACTACGAGTTCTTGGCCGACACCAAGGGCAAGGAGACGACGCTCGTCCCCATGGGCCCGCTGCACATTACCTCCGACGAGCCCGGCCACTTCCGCCTGTTCGTTGAGGGCGAGACGATCGTCGACGCCGACTACCGTCTGTTCTACGTGCACCGCGGCATGGAGAAGGTTGCCGAGACGCGCCTGAACTACGACGCCGTGACCTTCCTCGCCGATCGTATCTGCGGCATTTGCGGCTGCGCTCACTCGGTGGCCTACGCCGAGGCCGTCGAGCGCGCCCAGGGCATTCATGTCCCGCCGCGCGCCCAGTACATCCGTGCCATCATGCTCGAGGTCGAGCGCCTGCACTCGCATCTGCTCAACATTGGCCTGGCGTCGCACTACACCGGCTTCGATTCCGGCTTCCAGCAGTTCTTCCGCGTCCGCGAGAAGTCCATGGACCTGGCCGAGAAGCTCTCCGGTCACCGCAAGACCTATGGCCTCAACGTGATCGGCGGCGTGCGTCGCGACATCCTGGCCGAGCAGAAGCTCTCCACGCTCACGACCATCCACCAGCTGCGCTCCGAGGTCCAGGAGCTTGTCGACGTTTTGCTCTCCACGCCCAACTTTATCGAGCGTACAAGCGGCATCGGCATTCTGGATCGCAAGATCGCCCGCGACTTCTCGCCGGTCGGCCCGCTCATGCGCGGCTCGGGTTATGCCCGCGACGTGCGTTTTGACCATCCCTTCGATGGCTATGCCGACCCCGACATCCAAAAGATGCACGCGGCCACGGCCGACACCTGCGATGCCTTCGGCCGTACCGCCGTGCGTATCCAGGAGGTCTACGATTCGATCGACATGATCGAGACCATGCTCGAGAACTGCCCGTCGGGCCCCATCCTCACCACGGATTGGGAGTACACCCCGCACAAGTACGCCATCGGTGCCACCGAGGCGCCGCGCGGCGAGGACGTGCACTGGGCCATGCTCGGCAACAACCAAAAGTGCTACCGCTGGCGCGCCAAGGCCGCCACGTACAGCAACTGGCC
>CAKUEU010000203.1 GCA_934646865.1 uncultured Collinsella sp.
AGCAGCTCCGCGACCTCGTCGGCGTCCAGCATGTGCGGCCTCGGCGTCTTCGCCACCTTCTCGTCCATGGCTCCTCCTATCATTAGCGTACGTATACGTACGGTTTACAGATTCAGAGTAAACGTACATATCTGTACTGTCAATAGAATTGCGTACATTTGCGTACGCTGATAAGATGTGCGGGTACGTAATTCCAGGAGGAGGGCGCATGTCCGTAGGCGAGAACATAAGGCGGTACCGCAAGTTGCGCGGCATGACGCAGGCGCAGCTCGCCGAGGCGGTCGGTCTGACCGAGGGGGCCGTGCGCCATTACGAGAGCGGCATCCGCGCCGTCAAGCCCGAGCTGCTCGAGTCCATCTCCGCCGCGCTCGGCGTTTCCGTCAACGCCCTCAAGGATTACGGCGTCGAGACCGCGGGCGACCTCATGTCGCTGCTCGTGCGGCTCGAGGACTCCTTCGGCATCGTTCCCGCAGCCGACGGCTCGGGCCTCTCCCTGAACCCCAAGGCGCCGCACGCTCCCAAAGCCGCGATGGCGATCGAGCTGTGGGCCGAGAAGCGCGCGCAGCTCGAGAACGGCGAGATCGACGCCGACGAATACGAGGGCTGGAAAGCCTCGCTGTAGCGGCTCCCCGCATTTCGCAACCAGCGCAACCGAATCAGGACGCCAGGCTAGGCGGTGAGCTCCGCCCGCTCCTGCGTCTGCTGAGTTTTTACTCCCCATTGCATGTCAAGGCATTTTCGGCGCTCCTGGGGAGTAAATGACGCGGTGGCTTATATGACGGCACGCGACAGCACGCCGCGGCATTTCCCCTGATTACTCCCGTTTTCCTTGAGACGGTGAGATTCTTTACTCCCCATTAACGACCTGGGGAAACGCCGTGCGGAGACCGCCGAAAAGCCTATTGAGTTCGATTTGAGTTTCACGGGCCCCGAAACGGCCTCGTTTCGTCCTCGGGGACAAAAACCGCGCGTCTACTCATTTGGGATGAATCCTTACTCCCATTCCTCCGAATACCGCCCAGTGCTTTGCCGTCTTGAAATACGGGGAGTAAATGGCGAAATCGCAGGTGAAAGGGAGTAAATAGGCAAAGAAAAAGCCTCCGTTCCAACATGGGAGCGGAGGCTAGATTATCGTATTTACTCACCGCCGTCGCCGGTGGCTTTGCCATGACTGTCGTACGAAACGAAACTCAGCGGCACAGCGCGGCACTCAAAAATGCAGGTCAGAACCCTATCGGCCTACTCCCACTCTATCGTCGAAGGAGGTTTCGGCGTTATGTCGTAGCACACGCGGTTGGCGCCGGGCACCTCAGCGACGATACGGCTGGAAATCTTGCCTAGCACCTCGTAGGGCAGTTTCGCCCAGTCGGCGGTCATGGCGTCGGAACTCTCGACGGCGCGCAGGATGATCGGGCGCTGGTAGGTGCGCTCGTCGCCCATGACGCCTACGCTCTTGATGTCGGGCAGCACCGCGAAGTACTGCCAGCAGCTGTGCTCGGAGTTGCGCTCGCCCGTCTCCTGGAGAAGGCGCT
>CAKUEU010000204.1 GCA_934646865.1 uncultured Collinsella sp.
TTGGGGATATGAGTTAGCCAAAGGGGACAAACGGGTCCCCCAGCGGCACTGCATTACGCATGTATACATCAATCGGCGACCTTGCTATCGAGCAACTCCTCAAAATCCGCCGCCGGCATGGGGCGGTAGTAGAGGAAGCCCTGCGCATAGCGGGCGCCCATCTGGCGCAGCAGCTGGGCCTGCGCCTCTGTCTCAACGCCTTCGACCACAACGGGCAGATGGAGCGACTGTGCCATGCCGAGCATCGACGACACGATCTGTGTGCTTCGTTCGTCGGCTTTTCCGGCGGGCACAAAGGTGCGGTCGAGCTTGATGACGTCGACGTTGACGTTCTTGAGCATTGCAAGCGTGGACTGACCCGTGCCAAAGTCGTCCATGTAGGTCGAAAAGCCACGGTTGTGCAGCTCTGCCGTCAGCCTGTCCACGGCTTCGGACTCTCCGGTATAGGCGGTCTCGGTAATCTCGATGCGCATGAGCTCGGACGGCAGGCTATACTGGGCGGCCAGCGCTCCCATGTGCTCGGCGACATCGCAGGCAAGAATGTCCACGCGCGACACGTTGAGGGAAACGGGAACCACGGGAAGCCCCTGGTCCAGGCGCTTTCGCAGCCACGAGGCAACGTTCTGCCAAATGTACTTATCGAGCGTCACCACAAAGCCGCTTTCCTCGAGCGCCGGGATAAAGGAGCCGGGCGGGATGAGGGAGCCGTCCTTGTCAATCCAGCGTGTGAGCGCCTCGGCGCCAATGACCTTGCCGGTTTCCATATCGACCTGGGGCTGCAGGTAGTAGGTAATGCGATCGTTGGAGAGTGCGTACTGAAACTCGGTCAGCGTATGGTGGAATGCGACCTCGTGCTTGTATTCCTCGGGGCTAAAGACGGCGATGCGGTCCTTAAAGTCGTTTTTGGCGCGCCGGTTGGCGAACATGGCCTTTGCCTGCGCGTCGATAGTGATTTCCTCGTGGGGGTTGATGGGGCAGACGCCCATGGACGGCCAAAAGCCCACGCCGTCATCGTGCTTGGCCACGGCTTCGCGCACGCGGGCATAAATTCGATGCACTGCATCGTGCTCAAAGGGCGCGAGGATGCAAAAGTCATCCTGGCCCCAATAGCCCGCAACGCCTAGCCCTGCGTTTTCGATATCCTTGAGAACCGTGCCCACGTCGGCGAGAACACGATCGCCTTCGGCCTGTCCGTGCCACTCGTTAAAGAGGCGCATGTGCCCCATGTCAACGGTGGCAATGCACCAGACGCCCTCGTTCACCGTTGCGAGGAAGGCATTGGCGCGGCGCATAAACTCGCTGGGGCGGTAGAGGCCGGTAAGTGAGTCGATGCGCTCGGCAATTGCGCCCTTGCGGTCGATCTCGGGTATGGAGAGGCTGTTGTTGTGAAACGGCCCGTTGATGGCGCGGATACGGCGATCGAGTTCGTCCAAAATGGCCGGGGCCTGGTTGATCAGGCGTTCGTAGTAGACGGGAACGACCAGGCACGTGGGAGTAATGACGTCGTCGGCAATCTCGAC